>CAZQMR010000164.1:0-7872 GCA_964594465.1 uncultured Rhodobacterales bacterium | reverse complement strand
GTTTTCGAAAGAAATTTTTATGAGCAGTATGGTTTTTGCGGCGGTACTTGGTGCCGCACTCCTTCACGCAGCTTGGAATGCTTTGGTTAAGGGAGGAGCTGACAAAACCCTGAGCATGGGCGCTGTCATTATCGGGCATTTACCGATTGCGATCATTGCAATTCCGTTTGTGCCGCTCCCGGATGCCGATAGTCTGCCATATATTGCTGCAGGGATTGCGCTCCATTTTGGGTATCAGGTGTTTTTGCTGCGGTCTTACCAAATTGGTGACTTGACCCAAGTTTACCCGATTGCGCGCGGGTCCGCGCCGATGATGGTGGCGCTGTTTTCGGTGGCTGTCCTTGGCGTCAATCTAGAAGCGATAGAGCTTCTTGCGGTCGCAATCATTGGCCTTGGGATTATAAGCTTAGCGTTGGTCCGTCATAGCGACGGACAGAAAAATGGAAAGGCTGCAATCCTTGCGCTGATAACCGGCATGTTCATAGCATCCTACTCATTGGTCGATGGATTGGGCGCACGGATCGCTGGCACCTCCTTGGGGTATTATAGCTGGCTTTCGATAGGCAACGGGACGTTGATGATCCTATATCTCGCCGCCAAATCACCAAACACTCTCCGATCCATCCCTCGAAATGGGCTGCCTATTCTTATCCTCGGTGGCGGTGCATCATTCATCGCCTATGCGCTGGTAATATGGGCCTTTATGCAGGCACCGATCGCTTTGGTGACGGCTCTGCGCGAAACAAGTATCGTCTTTGCTTTGTTGATCGGCGTATTTTTCCTGAAGGAACCCCTTAGCCTTGTAAAAGTCCTCTCGACGTTTTCCGCGCTGCTTGGAGCAATCTTGCTGAGATTTGCAAAGTCGCAATAGGTCTCGTAATCGCGGTGCGCCCGATGAGCTGACCACGCGATTATTTGCGGTGACTTTTGCAATCGAAAAAGCGCGGACATTTACGCGCTTTGGGCGTGCATTCTTGATTGCGCCCTCGATTTTTGTGGCCTATGGTATACCACAGACCAGAGGAGGTCGGATGGCTGGCAGCGTTAAGCTCAAACCTGTAAACGCGAATTTCACGTTGAAGGATCACATCCACGACGTGCTGCGCGACGCCATTTTGGACATGAATATCTATGACCCCGCGACAGATCTGCGGCTCGATGAGCGCAAGATGGCTGATCAGCTGGGAATTTCGCGCACGCCGATCCGCGAAGCGCTTGCCAAGCTAGAGCAAAACGGACTGGTGGAAATTGCCCCGCGCAAAGGCGTGTTTGTGCGCCGCAAATCCCGTGAAGAGCTGATGGAACTGGTTGTGGTTTGGGCCGCTTTGGAGAGCATGGCCGCACGATTGGCAACGGATGTTGCAAACGATGCTGAGATTGCCTCGTTGCGCAAGCTCGCCGAGAAACACGCCAAGATTGACGCTCAGGACGATATTGAGGCCTATTCACAAGCCAATATCCGCTTTCATCAACGCATTCTGGCGCTGTCCAAATGTGACGCACTAAGCGCGACTGCTGAGACACTTTTTATGCATATGCACGCCGCGCGCCGTCGCGCGATTGGCGAAGCAGATCGCGCCCAGCGGTCCATTGCGGATCACATGGCAATCGTGGATGCGCTTGAGGCGCGTGATGCCGATAAAGCAGAAAAGCTAGTGCGCGATCATTCGATGCGCCTTCGCGATCATATCAAAAATACTTGGACGGAAATGACGCCACACGCACGCACAGCGAGCAGTTAAAGATAAAAGGGAGAGACCAAATGGCAGATGGAACGACAGATGTTGAAGCTCAGGGCGCGATCACCGATGGCTTCCACCTTTTGATTGATGCGCTCAAGCTCAATGATGTGGAGACGATTTACGGCGTGCCGGGCATTCCGATCACCGATTTTGGGCGCATGGCGCAGGCCGCTGGTATTCGCGTTTTGTCTTTTCGCCATGAGCAGAATGCGGGTAATGCAGCGGCAATTGCGGGGTATTTGACCAAGAAGCCGGGAGTTTGCCTAACGGTGTCTGCGCCCGGTTTCCTGAATGGTCTGACAGCGCTTGCTCATGCCACAACCAATTGCTGGCCGATGATCTTGATTTCTGGCTCCTCTGAGCGGGAGGTCGTGGATTTGATGCAAGGCGATTACGAGGAGATGGATCAGCTGGCGATTGCCAAGCCGCTTTGTAAGGCCGCTTACCGTATCCTGCACGCAGAAGACATCGGGATTGGGGTGGCGCGGGCGATCCGTGCGGCTGTTTCTGGGCGGCCCGGTGGGGTTTATCTGGACATTCCGGGCGCGTTGCTTGGTCAGGTGATGGATGAGGTTGAGGGGCAGAAATCCCTCGTGAAGGTCATTGATCCGGCCCCTGCTCAGGCCCCAGCGCCAGAGGCTGTGAGCCGTGCGATTGATGTGATCAAATCGGCCAAGAAGCCGCTGATCATTCTGGGCAAAGGGGCGGCCTATGCGCAAGCCGATGATGCGGTGCGCGAGTTCGTTGAAACTTCCGGTATTCCGTTTTTGCCGATGTCGATGGCCAAGGGGCTGCTGCCGGACAATCATCCGCAATGTGCGGGGGCGGCGCGCTCGCTTGTGCTTAAGGAATCGGATGTTGTGATCATGGTCGGCGCGCGGCTGAACTGGTTGCTGAGCCACGGTAAGGGCAAGCAGTGGGGCGAGCCGCATTCGACCAAGTTTGTGCAGATCGACATTGAGCCGCGCGAGATGGACAGCAATGTTGAAATTGCAGCACCACTGGTGGGCGATATTGGCTCTGTCATGGGCGCGCTCAATCAGTGGATGGGCAAGAGCTTTCCTAAGCCGCCATCCGAGTGGACCGACACGGTCACCGAGAAGAAGACGGCCAATGTGGCGAAGATGGCCAAGCTGCTCGACAATGATAAGGTGCCCATGATGTATGCGGGTGCACTTGGGGCGTTGCGCAAGATCATCGCAGAGCAACCGGATACGATCCTTGTGAATGAGGGTGCAAACACGCTCGATTTCGCACGGTCCATGATTGACATGTATAAGCCGCGCAAGCGGCTGGATGTGGGCACATGGGGCGTTATGGGTGTTGGCATGGGCACGGCGATTGCTGCGGCCGTGGAAACTGGGCTGCCAGTGCTTGCGGTTGAGGGCGACAGTGCGTTCGGCTTCTCTGGCATGGAGGTGGAGACGATCTGCCGTTACAAATTGCCGGTCTGCGTCGTGGTCTTCAATAATAACGGGATTTATCGCGGAACGGATGTGAACGCAGTGGGCGATGACCCTGCCCCGACGGTTTTTGTCGAAGACAGTCGCTATGACCAGATGATGGCAGCCTTCGGCGGTAAGGGCGTTTATGTGACCAGCCCGTCTGAGCTTTACGCTGCGACAAAGGCAGCGCTGGACTCTGGCGAGCCAACATTGATCAATGCAGTAATCGATCCCAAAGCTGGGAAAGAAAGCGGCAATATCGGAAATCTCAACCCCGTCTCCGTGGTTGGAAAAAAGTAAGTAAGTGAGAGAGATGCAAGACATGAAAGCACTTGAAGGCGTCAGAATTCTGGATTTTACCCATGTGCAGTCGGGGCCGACCTGTACTCAGCTACTGGCATGGTTTGGCGCGGATGTGATCAAAGTGGAGCGCCCCGGTGTGGGTGATGCAACCCGCAAGCAGCTGGTGGATGTGCCCGGTGCAGACAGCCTCTATTTCACGATGCTCAACCACAATAAGCGCTCCATTGAGCTGAACTCAAAGAACGAGACCGGCAAGGAAGTACTGACGCGCCTCATTGAAGAATGCGATGTGCTGGTGGAGAATTTTGCGCCCGGCGCGCTTGATCGGATGGGGTTCACTTGGGAGCGGATTCAAGAGATCAATCCAAAGATGATCTTGGCCTCGATCAAGGGGTTTGGCCCCGGTAAATACGAGGATTGCAAGGTTTATGAGAACGTGGCGCAATGCGCTGGTGGCTCCGCCTCGACGACTGGATTTCTGGACGGCCCGCCGCTTGTGACGGGTGCGCAGATTGGCGACAGTGGCACGGGGCTGCATCTGTGTCTTGGCATTGTCACAGCGCTGTTTCACCGCGAAAAAACCGGCAAAGGCCAGAAGGTTTCTGCGGCGATGCAGGACGGTGTGCTGAACCTCACACGGGTGAAGCTGCGCGATCAGCAGCGCTTGGATGCGGGGCCGTTGAATGAATACAGCCAGTTTGGCGAGGGCGTTCCCTTTGGCGACGCGACGCCGCGTGCGGGCAACGACAGTGGTGGCGGGCAACCGGGCCGGATTTTGAAATGCAAGGGCTGGGAGACGGACCCGAACGCCTATACCTACTTCATCACGCAGGCCGCTGTTTGGGGCAATGTGTGTGATGTGATTGGCAAGCCGGAATGGAAGGATGCGGACGGGTTCAAGACCCCGCCGGAGCGGCTGGACAAGCTCAATCAGATTTTCGATGCGGTTGAGGAATGGACCAAGACCAAGACCAAGTTTGAGGTCATGGACATTTGTAATCCGCTGAACATTCCGGTGGGGCCGATCCTGTCCACCAAAGAGCTGATCGAGGATGAGGGGTTGCGCGCCACAGGTACGATTGTGGATGTGGAGCATCCTGAGCGCGGCACTTATGTGAGCGTTGGCTGCCCCATCAAGTTGTCTGGCAGTCCGGTCGATGTGGAGCGCTCGCCACTTTTGGGCGAACACACGACTGAGGTGTTGGAGCAAGTGCTGGGCTATAGCGGCGATGATCTGGCGCGTGTTGTGGCCTCGGGCGCTGTGGGCGATGCCAAGATTGCGGCGGAGTAGCGCTATAAGTATTTTTGGAAAACCGAAGCTGATGATGGAGCGCTTATGAAATTGATCGTGATGGGGCAGCAAGCCTTCGGGAAAGACGTGTTGGACAAGCTGCTTGATGCTGGCACGGACGAGGTTGTGGCGGTCTATTGCGAGCCGGATCGTGAGGGCAAGCCTGTCGATCCGATCAAGGAGTTTGCGCTTGAAAAGGGTCTGCCGGTGCATCAACCGGCAGATTTTGACGATCGCGAGGTGCTGGACGAATTGGAGGCGTTGGACGCTGATCTGATGGTCATGGCGTTTGTGAATATCTTTGTGCCGGAGCTGGCACGGGATACGCCCAAGCTCGGCTCGATCTGCTTTCATCCCTCGCTTTTGCCGCTGCATCGCGGGCCATCGGCGGTGAATTGGCCAATTATCATGGGCTCCACCAAGTCGGGTTATTCGTGGTTTTATCCAAGCGATGGCTTGGATGAGGGCGACAGCCTGATGCAATGGGAGTGCGAGATTGGGCCGGATGACACGGTGATCGATCTCTATTTCAAGAAGATTTACCCCTCCGCGGTTGAGAGCGTGCTGGAGGTTTGCGACCTGTTTCGCGCCGGCAATCCCCCGCATATTGTGCCAAATGAGGCCGACGCGACCTATGAGCGGCGCTGCACCGCCAAGCACGCGCATATTGATTTCAACAAGCCTGTGGCGCAGGTTTACAATCTGATCCGCGGCACCAACCCTGCCCCCGGCGCTTGGACCACGCTCAATGGGCAAACCGTGCGGGTCTATGACAGTGCGCGTCTGCCCGGCGACGGAATTTCAAACCGAGTGGTGGACATTTCTGACGAGGGTGTCACTGTTCAATGTATCGGCGGTCGGATTCTGCTCAAACGGGTCAATGCCGGAGATGGTAAAGTGCCTGCGGCAGACTGGGCTAAAGCGGCATCGCTCGCAGTGAAGACTGAACTTGGAACTTGAATATGCTGGGAGATAAATCTTGATCCGCAAAATCCTCGTACCAGTGAGAGGAGATGGCAAGGGCGACAACGTGCTTGCCCATGCGGCGGCACTTGCAAAACGCTCTGAGGCGCATATCGAAGTTGTTCATTGCCGCCCCCGCCCTGAGGATTTGCGCCCCTTTGGCGTGCCCTTGCCCGGTTTTATGGATGATCAGCTTGTTCAACATGCGGCAGCGCTCGCGGATCAGGAAGAGGCAAAACTCAAGAACGAGTTTGTTACCCTCACGAGCGCACTTGGTTTGAGCGTGGTCGAGAAACAGACCAGTGCCGGGTCAACGGCGTCTTGGGTCGAGGGTCAGGGTAAGATGGTCGACGTGATCAAGCAGCGCGGGCGACTGTCTGACTTGATCGCAGTCGCAAAGCCAGATCGGGATCGCAATTTGGGGATGAATACCCTGAAAGCGGCGTTGTTTAACACAGCACGCCCCGTGATGATGTGCCCGCCGGAGCCGCCAAACCCAGCACTGGGATCCCATGTCGCGATTGCGTGGAATGGCTCGACTGAAGCCGTGCGAGCCGTCGTTATGATGCGCAGATTGGTTGAAGCCGCAGATCGCGTGACGATCCTAACGTCTGGCCAAAGCCCAGATGGAACGACAGCGCAAGACCTTAAGGATTACCTGAATTTACGCAACATTGCGTCCGAGCTTCACGCTTTTGACGATGCTGGAAATACGGGCCAAGAGATGCTGCGCGCGGCGCAAAATGTCGGGGCTGATGTGATGCTGATGGGGGCTTATGGGCAGAGCCATGAGCGGGAGACCGTTTTTGGCGGGAACACACAGACAATAGTCGATGCGTCAATTATGCCAGTGGTTTTTGTTCATTAAGACCTGTTTGCTGATCAGACTGTCATTTTGGCTGTCGAAACCGAAATAGAATGAGGCCCGGTAAACCGAGCCAAAAGGCTGCAAAAAGACAGCCAAAATGAAGACGCGGCGGAGCTTTCCGCCGACGAACAACTGGAGGAGAAAAATATGAAACTACGTCTAATCGGCTTGATGAGTGCGGCTGCATTCGCGGTGACGTCACTCGCAAGCGCAGTACATGCGTTCGAACCAACCAAACCAATCGACTTTGTGATCATGGCTGGCAAAGGCGGCGGCGCTGACAAAATGGCGCGCCTGATGCAGTCCATCGTGGAAAAAGAAGGGCTGTCAAACCGTCCGCTGGTTCCCACAAACAAATCAGGTGGCTCAGGTGCAGAAGCGCTGGTCCACATGAAGGGCGCCAACGATCCTGATCACACAATCATGGTGACGCTGAACTCGTTCTTCACCACACCGTTGCGCCAGCCTGGCCTTGGCGTGGACATCATGGCCTTCGCACCTGTTGGTCGGATGGCTGAAGATACGTTCTTGCTTTGGGTCCATAAGGATCAGGGCATCACCGATTTCAACGGCTTCCTGACCGAAGCAAAAGCGCGTGGCAACAAGTGGGTCATGGGCGGCACTGGTAAGAACTCGGAAGATAACATCATCACCGATTTCTTGAACAATAACTATGACTTGAGCATCAAGTACATCCCTTACAAGGGCGGTGGCGAGGTTGCCAAGCAGGTTGCTGGTAAGCAGATCACGTCTTCTGTGAACAACCCGTCTGAGGCGCTTGGCTTCTACGAAAGCGGCGACATGGTACCACTGGTGGCTTTCACCGATGAGCGTTTGCCAATGTTCCCTGATGTGCCAACCCTGAAAGAAGTGGGCGGCGATTTCTCCTACTTCATGCAGCGTGCTGTTGTAGGTGCGCCGGGCATGTCTGACGATGCGGCGGCTTACTACTCAGATCTGTTCACCAAGGTGTTCAATTCTGCTGATTGGCAGGAATACAAGTCTAAGAAATCACTTATGGGTGACTTCATGGCTGGTTCTGACCTGAAAGCCTATTGGGAAGTTCAGCGCGACCGTCACACGACGATCCTGAAAGCGTCCGGCGCTATCAAGTAATATCAAGACGCGAGGGGGTCCTAAGGCGATGCGCAGAGCAGAATTAGTAACAGCGTTTATTCTTGGGATCTTCTCGATCTACTTGATGTGGAAAAGCGGCGAACCGCCCTCTTGGAACCCCGAGGTGGGGCGGTTCGCAAATAT
>CAZQMR010000163.1:0-7891 GCA_964594465.1 uncultured Rhodobacterales bacterium | reverse complement strand
GCAGCTATCAATGAAAGAGCATCGCGTTGTTGCCATTGATGAAATAGCTGGCCAAGTCACCAAGCCACGCATCGCATAGATGCTTCGGTGATATCGGACCAATCGCGTTCCAATGGAGAGAACTTCTTTGCGAACGCAATAATGGCCGAAAGGCTTAAGCTCTATTCCGCAAGCACCTCAAGGCGCACATTGCTGAACTCCACCCCGTTGTCCGGCTTGTCCGGCGAGCTGGCTGACCCGAACGTCTTGCTGTTCACATGGAATGCCAGCATGCCAAAGTTATTAACTTTGCTGCCTTCGTCAAAGTGGCTGAACTCGGTCATTAGCCCCGCCTCATTGCTCATCGCGCCGTAAACGGCCATGCCATCCGCCATCTTCGTGAAGGTCACGATACCGTTGTAGGTTGTCTCGGCTTCAAATGTGAAACTCTCGCCGCCTTCGGCCAATAGCTCATAGCCCTTGTAGGTGCCCATCAAGCGACCCAGTCGTTTGGTACGGATATGGCGGCGCACTTCGACGTTGTTCAGCGCGGGGTCATCGCGGTTCACATCAAAGGTCAGCATGTAGCCGGGCAGGCCGTTGTAGATTTCATTGGGCGCACCAGAGGAAGCGCTAAGGTCCGCTTCCAGTTCTGCCCGCTCTAAGCGGTCGTGCAGGCCGATGCGAAAAGCGTCTTGGCGGTCCACACCGACGGTTGCAGGTGTGGTGAAGGTGAATGTGGCTTGGAGGGTCTGACCGTCTGCCAAGGTTTGTGGCGTAAAGGTCGTGCGAATGCCGCGCCCGGACCCGCCAGTTACCAAACCAAGCTTGCCCGGTTCAATATCAATCGCCGTTTTGGCACTTGTCGTCCACCAAATACCACCTGCCGGGTCAGCCCCTCCCGTGCGATCCCCATCTGCAAAGCTGTCGTCCAAAATCACACCTGCCTCCGCCGGATGGGGCGGTGTGCCCTCCGCGGCCAGCGCCTCAGCGCGGGCTTTTTCCTCGGCTATGATTTTTTCAAAGAACTTACCTTTGGGCGCCGGCTCATGTGAGCTTTCCAGCTTGTAGAAGGTCACCATATCGAAATCGCGCTCGGGATATGGGCTAGAGTTATTGCCCGTATAGGCGCCCGCTTTGAAGAACATGAACTCATCATCGACGCTAAAGCCGCTGTCGCGCATATCAAAGGGCTCAGCCACGACTTCTGTGCCGTCTTCACGGATGATTTTGACGTAGAGATAGGGGATGATTTTATCGCCCTCAATCTTGCCATCAACCTCAATCTCGTAGCTGAACACCTCATCCAGCGCGATGCCATCGCTTGGGTTTTTGGCCCGGTCCGAGCGACTGCCGATCAGCTTTACCCAACGCTCTTTGCCAACCGCAGGCGCATGGACATAATAGATCGAGCCGTATTTATTGCCCGGCAGTTTGCGGTAATAGAGCCGGATTGGCTCGTCATCTTTGGCGTGGATTTGCCCGATAATCACCCGCCCGATCTGATAGCTTTTGCCCAGCCGCGTGACTTGGTTTACTGCCAGCGTGGCCTTCATCACGCCGTCCACCCCGGCAGAATTAAACTTCGCCTCAAGCGGTGCTGAGGAAAACACCCAGTTATTGCGATTGGGGTAATCATTGGCGCCGCGCGTGGCGATGGTTTCGTCCCCGCGACGCAGCATGCTGCGTAGCTCGGTGCGCGTGTAATTGGTGTTTGCAGAAGTCTTGGCCCCGGCAGGTGTCACCCGAAACACCATGCCGCCCGTGGTGGGATCGGTGTAGAAATAGCGCTCATCGGTCCAGCCCGCGGCCAGATCATTTTCAAAAGTGCTATCAGATTTGCCGTCGTTGTTGTCATCGGCAGGCGTGGTCACATACCATCCCAGCAGGTCAAAATTCTCGCCCGGCGTCTTGGTGGGATCGAGGCCAAAGAGCCCCGTTGATTGGCGCGCGGTTAGGATAGGTTTGGCTGGTGCTGCCACCGCCACACCGCAACCGGAGGCCGAAACCTCAACAATGCTGTTCCACTCATTCGCCTCATTCCCTTCCGAGGCGATGCGGATGTACTGCGCTTGCACAGGTTCAATTGCATAGGTCTCAAACTCTAGCGTGCCGCCGCCAGACTGGCCCGCAGGGACGACCGTGCGATAGCTCTCGCCATCAGCCGAGGCTTCAATCGCAAAGGTCGCTTTGCGCTCATTGCCCTTGTACCAAGCCACACCGACAGAGCGCACCGTTTGCTGCGCCCCCAGATCGAGCAGCAAATTCTTCGGCTCGCCTTGGCCCAGATTTGACCAGCGCGCATCTGGGTCGAAATCCCCATCAATGGCGTTTTCAGGGCCATGGGTTTCCTCATAAAGCCCGTCATCCGTGGCAGATACGATAGTTAAGGGGCCGTTACCCGTGCAAGTGGCACTCGCAAAGGTCGGCAGCGCAATAAGCCCGGCCATTAGGGCCAAAGTTCCGATCTGTTTCAAAAGCATTGGTATCTCCCAAAAGTCTTGATCCGTAATTGAGCCTGCGAAAGCGTCACTGCGCCAGCTCGTCTTCGCCCGTATTGATGAACCCGCGTGATTGTCTGTCCCAGAAGCTGGCATATTGCCCTGCCATTGCGATCAGTTCGGCGTGGGTGCCTTGTTCAACAATCCGGCCCTGATCCATCACCACGATGCGATCCATCCGCGCGATGGTGGAAAGCCTGT
Source organism: uncultured Rhodobacterales bacterium (assembly GCA_964594465.1). Lineage (GTDB taxonomy): Bacteria > Pseudomonadota > Alphaproteobacteria > Rhodobacterales > Rhodobacteraceae > CAZQMR01. The sequence continues at coordinate 5,210 of CAZQMR010000163.1, read as the reverse complement.
GCGCGATGGCAATGACGGTTTTGTTTTCCATCACACCAATCAACGATTGCTGAATTTCTGCCTCTACCTGACTGTCGAGCGCGCTTGTCGCCTCATCGAGGATCAGGATCGGCGCGTCCTTTAGGATCACCCGCGCAATGGCCACGCGTTGCCGCTGACCGCCCGATAGCTTAACGCCACGCTCACCCACATGGGCGTCAAACCCTTTGCGGCCCTTGCTGTCGTGCAGGCCGGTGATGAACTCGTATGCTTGCGCGTCTTTGGTAGCTTGGATCAGAGCGGCCTCATTCACATCCTCGCGCCCCAGCAGAATGTTATCGCGCACCGAGCGGTTCAGCAGAGCCGCTTGCTGTGACACCATGCCAATGGCCGCACTCAGGCTGTCTTGATCCACGTCGCGGATGTCTTGGCCATCGATCTTTATGGAACCACCCTCGGCCTCAAAAAACCGCAGGATCAGGTTGACGAGCGTGGATTTTCCGGCACCCGAGCGCCCGACGATGCCAACTTTCTCGCCCGGTTTGACAGTAAGGGAAACGCCCGTTAGCCCGCCTTGCTTTAAGCCGTAGTGATGCTGCAAATCGGTGATCTCGATGCCGCCGTCCTTAACATCGAGGTCCAGCGCCCCGGGTTTTTGCGGGATCGCAATCGGCTGGGCAATCGTCTCAAGCGCCTCGCGCAGCGAACCGACGCGCAAAAAGGTCCACCAAAGCGAGTCGAGAATGAAATCTGCCATTGTTGTGATGCGGATCGATAGGGCAATCGCGGCCGAGATCGTGCCAATCGTGGCCACGCCAAGGGACCATAGCCAAACGCCGTAGCCGATGAAGCCGACCATCACAACCGCCTCTAGGATCACCAAAGTGGCGCGTAGGCCAACACCGATTTGGCGGGTTCTGAACAAGGCGTGACGAGTGTCTTCTAGGCGTCCGTGCAGTTCATGTGCGATTTGGTCTTTGGGCGCGAAGAGCTTGAGCGTGTCAAAGTTCGAGAACCCGTCCACAACCGTGCCAACCAGTGCCGATTTCGCCGCCTGAAACTTGTGCTGGGCGTTGATCATGCGCGGGATAACCAAAGCCAACACGCAGATATAAAGCCCTAGCCAAATCAAGAGTGGGAGGGCGAGCCAAATTTCCACCCCGGCCATCAGCACCACCACGCCGATCATGTAAACGAGGCCGAAGCCGACTGCGTTCAGCGACTTATGGATTGCATCGGCGACGTTGTTCCCAATCTCAACAAGCCGCGATGAAGTGCGCCCCGAAAGATCCTCTTGAAACCATCCAACAGACTGACGGATCAAGTGGTTATAAGCCCGCCAGCGCGTCAGATTGGCCGCGTTGCAATCAAGGGCGATGTCATTGACCCCAAGGCGTAGGAATTGTGCGAGCGGGCGGATGAACAATACGACCAAGGCCGCTAGGAACAGGCCCCAGCCCTCATCTACCCAAAAGCTGGCCGTGTCGCTTGCGGCGAGTTTATCGACCAGAAAGCCTGCGTATTGGATCAACCAGACCTCAACCACGGCGGCGAAAATGGTAACAAAAATGCTGGCGGCAATAACGCGCCGCAACGGGTGCAAATGAGATTTGATAAACGGCCAAACGGTGGTTTTGGGCGGATGATCGGCCAGCGTATAGGGATCGGCCGCATGCAAAAACACACGAGTTATGCGATCATATAGCTTGTACATTCCGCCCAAATTATCTCCGTTTAAGAGAACAGCATGCCGCCGTTGATGTCGATGTTGGCACCTGTGATGAAGGCGCTGTCGTCACACGCCAGGAACAACACCAGATTGGCCGCGTCATCCACATGGCCTTGGCGTTTTACAGGTGCCGCCGCCTCAAATCCGCGACGCCCGGCATCAGGTGTGTGCACATTATGAAAATCAGTGTCGATCATGCCGGGGCACAGCGCGTTGACGCGAATGTTCGGGCCAAGCTCTTTGGCCAAACCGCGCGTCATGGTCATCACAGCGCCCTTAGAGGTCGCATAGGGCACAGCACCGGGGCCGCCGCCGTCGCGGCCCGCTTGGCTGGCGAGGTTGACGATCGTGCCGTTATTCATGTGCTGCAAAGCCGCATTCGTCATCATAAACGTGCTGGTCAAGTTCAGGTCCATGACGTTCTGCCAATGGGCCAATGACATCTCACCAACCTTCTGACGCTCAACCAGACCGCCGGCGTTATTGACAAGCACATCGACGCTGCCGAATTCTTCGACCGCTTTGCCCACAAGGGCTTTGACGTCAGCCTCGTTCTTTAGATCGCCCTGCATGGCAAAGGCCTTACCGCCCGCCGTTTGGATCTCGGCCACAACCGCATCCGCGCCTGTTGAGCTTGAGAAATAGTTGATCGCGACAGCCGCGCCCTCGGCGGCCAGTTTTTTGGCCACAGCCGCGCCGATGTCACGCCCGCCGCCTGTTACAATCGCTGTTTTACCTTTAAGTTTCATGCTATTCGCCCTTGTTTCCATCCGCCACGGCGGCAAAAGATTTGGGGACGACGACCTTGAAAGATCGCTCGTCCGCGTCGGTAAGATAGAGGTTCACGTCGTAGCCTTGATCGTCCATGAAGTTGAAAACCCGCTTTGGCGTGTCGAGTTTATGCGGCACCAAAAGCACCGCGATACGGTGCCGGGTTGAGGCCGGGAATGAGATATTGAGATGCGACGAGATGGGCAGGCCCTCGTAATCGCCGGGGTCCACATCGGGAAAGCCCGTGACTTGGGACAACGTGCCGTCGCCGCCCTCGGACCAAAGCACCTTGCCATAAAAGCCCGCGGTCTCGCCTGCGTTGCGGAAGGTGTTAGAGCCAAGCTCGAAGGGGTTGTTGGCGTGCAATAGCCAGTCGATTGTGACGGGCTTATCTGCGTCAACGGTGTCGACGATCACAAAGTATTCATCCCGGATGAAATACGTGTCGCGCCGCGCCAGCGTCACCTCCGGAGAGAGGCTCTGGTACGCGGCGGTCGCATCGCCAGAGATGAAGATATGATCCTCGCGTTCCTCGGCCGCTAAAATTTTGCCAGAAGACGCAAAGGCTTTGGGCTTGTCCTTGCCCGCATATTGACCCTGACCATTGATCAGGATCGCGTTCTTGGAGCGCGTTTGGCGACGCCAATTCATGTGCATGGACGAGTTAAAAGCGACGTAATGGCCCGACTGGATCGCCAGATCTTCGCCAAAAGCGCTCATGCAAAAAGCGTTCTGGTCGCCGTGGCTGTGGCTGATGGACCCGAACGGCGAGGCTTTGGTGACGAACTGAATATGCCGATCAGGGTCGCCCATATGGGTCTGGATCGCGGCCCAGCCGATGCCTTTGAAATGGCGCAGACGCTCGGTCGGCGGGGTCGCTGCCACCTCGCCAAAGTCGTGGCGATAGACCATGTCGTCGAAATTCAGATCCCACCAGCCGTAGTTATAAAAGGCCATCTCGGTGCCCGGATCATTGCGGATGATCTCGTCAAAATACCACTGGTATTCGCCCTTGCCAGTCACGCCGGCAAACTGGCGGATGTTGTGCCCGACCTTAAGGCTGACCGTGTCGCCCATGGTGCTGTCATCGCCAAAGGTGCCGCGCCGGGTGTTGGGCGCTTTGGTATAGAGGGGGAAGTCGCCGGTGTTGTGGAAAAACGGGCGTTTGTAAATGTCGATGCCCGTGTAGGATTTCAGCTGGTTGGCCGCGTCGATCAGATAGGCCATGCCAGTCATCCAGTAATGCGGCCCCTCGGCCCAACCACCGTCACTGTCGCCCCAAGGAGAGTAGACGGTGAATAGGAACTCGATGGAATAATGCAGCCATTCCTCGGCTTCGGGCTCTTCGCCAAGCATCGCGATGCAGGCGGGGATCATCACAGCCGAAACCGAGCGGACCGCGTGACTGTCGTAGGGAAATAGCTGGATCGAAGCGCTTTTGATCGCATGGTCGGCGACTTGTCGGGTGCGGGCCAGCAGAGCCTTGCGGACTTTGCTGCGCTCATCCTCGGACATCTCACCGTGTAGCCAGTCATAACCCCATGCGAGAGCGAGACAGACGCGGTAGGCCCATTCATCCGTGTAGGCGCGGGCAGTCTTGCCATCGGGGTCCCATTCGGACGCGGCAAGTAGCCAGTCTTTGGCGGTGGCCAGATGCTTTTTGTCGTCCAGCACTTGGCCCGCGACTGCCAGATGGCGAATGGCATAGATCAGCTCTTGGCAGTCGATATAAGTTTGCCGCCAAATGGGGGCAACGCGGGTATCGTTGGGATAGCCGGCAGGTTCTGGCATTGGTGCTTTGCCTGCCCAAGGCACTACAGATTTTTCGACAAAATTTGCCCAGGCGCAGTGATCTTTGTCTTTGGCCACATCGGCTTTGAATCGCGTTAGCTCATCAGGCCCGAGCCACAGCCGAGGGCGGGCTAAATTCACACTCGCTAAACGGTCAGCGCGCAAAGCAAGCGGCGTTTCGGGCAAGTCAGCTGCGATCGTAAAGCTGCGTTCATCGCTCCAGCCTGTGACTTGCGCATCGTTCATCCAGACCGCGTAGACCCACGTGTAATCACCTGCGGGCAAGGCCTCTGGCGGGGTGAAAAAGTTATAACGGATGTCTTTATAGACGCGCTCAGCGCCAGCGCCTGTGATCTTCAGGATATAGGCCGCCTCGTCGTCAATCTCTGGCAACCAAGTGAACCGTGGCGGGTTCTCGGTGATCTCTGAACCTGTATCTGGCCCATATTGGATCATCATCCGCCCAGCGGGCGTTTGGTCAAGCGGGCGCAGAGCGCTGGAGGTGCCAGTGGTAGGGGACATCGAGGGTTCCGAAATGAATTGGGTAAGAATGGTGGGCGGCACGCGCCGCCCACCTAAAGATGCGAGGCTTAGCCGCCGTACTGACGGTCATATGCAGATTGCATCGCCGCGATCACGTCGTTGTAGCCCATCTTGTCGAGGGTCGCCATGTAGTCGTCCCAGTCAGCTTCGATGTCGCTGCTGCCCAAAACCCATGCTTGTTGTTGCTCAAGCATATAGTCGCGGATCTGGCTCCATTTCTTGTCGTAGACGCCTTGCTCGGCCTCGTTAAATGCCACGCCCAAGAACTGGTCGATCAGATAGTCGCCGGCATCATAAAGCTCGATGCCCTTGACCGCGCTTGGGTTCGTCCACTGGATTTCATATTTGAAGTCCTGGAAGTAGCCGCGCTGCACCTGTGAGCCCACTTGGTAAAGCT
>CAZQMR010000162.1:0-7918 GCA_964594465.1 uncultured Rhodobacterales bacterium | reverse complement strand
GCATTCGCGAGGCGTTGCAGGATGGGCTGCGCGAGCTCGATGGGTTTTACACCTTTGCGATTGGCACGTCTGACGGCTTTGCGGTTCTGCGCGATCCGATTGCCTGCAAGCACGCGGTTCTGGCAGAGACGGATGATTGGGTTGCGATGTCGACCGAGTATCGCGCTATCGCGACCTTGCCCGGCGCTGAAGACGCACGGATTTGGGAGCCTGAGCCTGCCAAGATTTACACTTGGGGCGGGGAGGCTGCGTGATGGAGCTTGATCTGAAATCGCTGGGCCTGCGCGAGATCAACAAAACGCTTGGCGGTGAGGGGCAGCATGGCACGCGCTATGATGTGATCAATCCGGCCGGACAACACGCGATTGCCTGCGGGCTGCAAGCGCCAATTGAGGTCAATATTCGCGGCCATGTGGGGTTTTACTGCGCGGGTATGAACAAGGATGCGACGGTGAATATTCACGGGCATGCGGGCGTTGGTCTGGCGGAAAACATGATGTCGGGACGGGTGCATGTGAGCGGCAATGCCTCGCAATCAGCGGGGGCGACGGCTCATGGAGGGATGCTGGTGATTGAGGGCGATGCCTCCTCGCGCTGCGGTATTTCGATGAAGGGGATTGATATCGTGGTGGGCGGCTCGGTCGGGCATATGTCAGGCTTTATGGCGCAGGCGGGCAATCTGGTGATTTGCGGCGATGCGGGCGAGGCGCTTGGCGACAGTATTTATGAGGCGCGGATTTATCTGCGGGGCAAGGCGTCTGAATTGGGCGCGGATTGTGTGGAGAAAGAGATGAGCGCAGAGCATCTGAGCGATCTCGCGCGACTGCTGGAGGAGGCCGGGATCAATGCGGATGCAGCGGATTTTCGGCGCTATGGCTCGGCCCGAACGCTTTACAATTTCGACATTGATAATGCAGGAGCCTACTAAAATGGACAAAACACCGCGCACCCTGCCCCGCTTCTCAGCCACGTTTGACCCGCACACGCTTTCCGAAATTCGGCGTGCGGCGGCCACGGGCATCTATGACATTCGCGGTGGTGGAGCTAAACGCGCCCTGCCCTCCTTTGATGATCTGCTGTTTTTGGGCGCATCCATGTCACGCTACCCGCTTGAGGGCTACCGCGAGGCTTGCGGGACCAATGTGACGCTCGGCACGCGCTTTGCGGAAAAGCCGATCGAGCTGGATATTCCGATCACGATTGCGGGGATGAGCTTTGGCGCGCTGTCGGGCCAAGCCAAGGAAGCGCTGGGGCGCGGGGCCAATGCGGCCGGCACTTCGACCACCACGGGGGATGGGGGGATGACGCCCGAGGAGCGGGAGAACTCGTCCAAGCTGGTCTATCAATACCTCCCCTCGCGCTATGGCATGAACCCGGATGATCTGCGCAAAGCGGATGCTATTGAGATTGTGGTGGGCCAAGGTGCGAAACCCGGTGGCGGGGGGATGCTGCTGGGCCAAAAGATCTCGGACCGCGTGGCAGAGATGCGCACTTTGCCCAAGGGGATCGACCAGCGCTCCGCCTGTCGCCACCCGGATTGGACCGGGCCGGATGATCTTGAGATCAAGATTTTGGAGCTGCGCGAGATCACCAATTGGCAGGTGCCGATCTTCATCAAGGTAGGCGGCGCGCGGCCATTCTACGATGTGGCCTTGTCAGTGAAAGCCGGGGCGGATGTGATTGTGCTTGATGGGATGCAAGGGGGCACAGCCGCGACGCAAGATGTGTTTATCGAGCATGTCGGCCAGCCGACGCTCGCCTGTATTCGCCCCGCCGTTGACGCACTCGAAGAACTTGGCATGCACCGCAAAGTGCAGCTCGTTGTTTCAGGCGGCATTCGCAACGGCGCAGATGTGGCCAAAGCGCTGGCCCTTGGGGCCGATGCGGTCTCGATTGGCACCGGGGCTCTGGTGGCGATTGGCGACAATGATCCAGCTTATGAGGACGAATACCAAAAGCTCGGCACGACTGCTGGGGCCTATGACGACTGGCACGAAGGGCGCGATCCGGCTGGGATTTTGACCCAAGACCCGGAGCTGGCGGCGCGGCTTGATCCAGTTGAGGGTGGACGCCGCTTGGCAAATTACCTCAAAGTGATGACACTGGAGGCGCAAACCATCGCGCGCGCCAATGGCAAAAGCCATGTGCATAATCTGGAGCCGGAGGATTTGGTGGCTTTAACGGTGGAAGCCGCGGCGATGGCGCGGGTTCCGCTAACGGGGACGAGTTGGATCCCAGGACAATCGTTCTGAGCGGGCGTAGGGTGGGTTTTTAACCCACCTTTCAGAGATAGCAGTAAGGGATAACGGTGGGTTAAAAACCCACCCTACGATAGCGGAAAAGTGGGAGATATTCATGACAACTGACCTAGCAAAATTCGCAAGCGACAAGGGCGTAAAGTTCTTTCTTTTCAACTTTACAGATCTGTTTGGGGTGCAGCGTGCCAAGCTTGTTCCAGCCCCTGCTGTGGCCGGAATGCAAAAATCTGGTGCAGGGTTTGCGGGCTTTGCCAGTTGGCTTGATATGACGCCGGCGCATCCGGATATGTTCGTGATGCCAGATGCGGATAGCGTGATCCAGCTGCCTTGGAAGCCGGAAGTCGCTTGGGTTGCGGGGGATCCTTGGATGGATGGCGCGCCGGTGGCTCAGGCCCCGCGCAATGTTTTGAAAGCGCTTCAAGCGAAAGCCGCCGAAAAGGGCATGAAGATGATGTCGGGCGTGGAGCCGGAGTTTCATCTGATCAATGCGGATGGCTCGGACATTTCGGATGCGCGGGATCGTCAGGAAAAGCCCTGCTATGACCAGTCGGCCCTGCTGCGGCGCTATGATGTGATCTCGGAAATTTGCACGACCATGATTGATCTGGGCTGGGGGCCCTATCAGAACGACCATGAGGATGCCAACGGTCAGTTCGAGATCAACTGGGATTTCAACGACGCGCTGACCACAGCCGATCAGCATGCTTTTTTCAAATTCATGGTCAAAGCGATTGCGGAAAAGCATGACTTGCGCGCGACCTTTATGCCCAAGCCTTTTGCCAATCTCACCGGCAATGGCTGCCATGTGCATGTTTCGGTTTGGGACATGGCGCAAAAGACCAATCTGTTCCATGACACGAGCGACGAGATGGGGTTGTCCAAGGATTGCTATGCTTTCTTAGGCGGCCTGATGCATCACGGTGCGGCGCTTGCAGCGATCACCAATCCGACGGTCAATTCCTACAAGCGGATCAATGCGCCTGCCACGCTGTCGGGCGCGACATGGTCGCCCTCCTCGGTCACCTATGGCGGCAACAATCGCACTCATATGGTGCGCATTCCAGATGAGGGGCGGATTGAGTTTAGGCTTGGGGACGGCGCGGCCAATCCTTACCTGCTTCAGGCTGTGCTCTTGGCCGCAGGTTTGCATGGCATTGAGGATGGGCTCGATCCGGGTAAGCGGCTTGATATCGACATGTATACCGAGGGGCACAAGGCGCGTGGCGCCAAAAAACTGCCACTGAATTTGCTGGATGCGTTGCGGGTGTTTAACCGCGACAAGAGCTTGAAAGAGGCCATGGGAGCGGAATTCTCAGAAGCGTTCTTGAAGCTCAAGCATGACGAATGGAACCGCTATGCAAGTCACTTGAGCCAGTGGGAGCGTGACGCGACACTGGACTGTTAGGGCGTTCTGTTCGGGTCGGAGCGCTCCGCGCGGAAGTATTTTTGGAAAATCGAAATGGCGTGGCGTCGGCTTATCGCAAGAACCTGAATACCAGCGGTGCGCCGATAATGACCAGAGTGATTCGCACGATATGGTGTGAGATTACGAAAGCTGCATCGGCTTGGGCGACGATGGCCAGCACGGCCATTTCGGCTTGGCCGCCGGGGGAAAAGGCCAGCATGGTCTCTACTAAAGGTGCGAAGCCGAGGGAGACGCTGATGATCATGATCCCGGCCGCGATCAGGCCGCTCAGGCCGGTATAGGCGATGGCGGCCAGAACGATGCGGCGCAGTTCGGTGACGGTGATGCCGACATAGTTTACGCCCACGCCAAGGCCGATGAAGAACTGGGCGGCAATGATCGCCTCTGCTGGGGGGCGGTTGTGAATGCCACCGGCGAGGCTGACCGCGATGGCGAGGATCATCGGGCCCAGGACGGATGCGCCAAACAGGCCGAGGCGCTTGGCAACGCGCCACCCCACCACAGCGATGACGGCCATGAAGACCAGCTCGACGACTGGGATTTCAGAGGCCAACTGGCCCGGTGGGCTGCTCAGATCAATACCGAGGATATGGCTCAGGATGAAGGGCAAGCTGCTGACGATGATCAGCATACGGGTTGCGTGAATGAGGCTGAGCGCACGGACATCGCCGCCCGCCTCTTGCCCGAACACCAGCATGTCCTGCAGCCCACCGGGCATGGCGGCGTAATAGCTGGTGGCACGGTCAAATCCGCAGATGCGGCGGAAGAAGGGATAGCCTACAAGGCCGATTGCGATGATGAAAAACGGGATCAGGGCAACTGAGAGCAACATTTCACCGATGCGCCCTGCGACTTCAGGGGTGAAGGATGCGCCAACGGCCACGCCCAAAACAGTGCGCATCAGGTTCGTGGCAAGCGGCAACCCCGTGAGCTTGACACCAAACAATGCCGCGAGCAGGCAGCCGAACATCGGGCCCAAAAGCCATGGAAGCGGGAGATCGGCCAGCTTCATTACCCCCACACCAAGCAACGCGATCAAAATGGTCACGCCGATGGCTTTGAGATTGCTGGCGTTCACGCGCGGCTATCCTTTGCTTGTTCAGCCCCCGACATAGTGAAGTGTCTGGAATTGCCCACGCAAGGCTTTGGTCTCAGCCGCCAACCCAGCGGGATCGTTCGCGCCAAGCGCGCGCGCCAAAATATCTGCGATCGCATCAACATGTTCGACCTTCACGCCAAAGCGTACCAGCTCTGGCGTGCCAATGCGCAGACCGTTCATATCGCCGGGCACGTCTGCAATGGGCAGGCCAATGCCACAGGCCAGAAACCCGGCTTGGCGCAGCTTTTTGGAGACCGCCTGCCCTCCGCCATATCCGGCCGCCTCAATCGCGAATTGGTGTGACTGGGTGAACCCCTGCTCTTTGCCAAACACAGGAACGCCTGCGCCATCCAATGCCTTGGCCAGCGCCTGAGCCACCGCGATCATTTGCGCCGCATAATCCTGCCCATAGTCGAGCCAGTCCAACATCGTCAACGCAAGGGCTGCCGATTTCGCTGCATCGAAATTCGCGGTCAGCCCCGGAAAAGAAATCGCGTCAAGGCGTTCAATCAGCTCTGCATCGTTGCTCACAATCAATCCACCAGCAGGGCCGCCTAGGCTTTTATAGGTGCTCATTGTCATCAAATGCGCGCCCTCCTCCAAAGGATTGCGCCACGCCTTGCCTGCTATAATCCCGCATTGATGAGCCGCGTCGAACAGCACTTTTGCACCAATCTCATCCGCAATTGACCGCACTTCCGCCACCGGATGCTCAAACAAGTTCAAACTACTGCCCACAGTGATCAGCTTGGGCCGCAGTTCACGGGCCATTGCAACCAAGCCTTCAACATCAATCGTGTATCCATCCGGGTTCACCGGTGCGTTCACGGTTTTAAGACCAAACAAACCAGCGCATCCCTCCCGGTGGTGGGTCACGTGACCGCCAATGGATGCAGGCGGCGCAATGATCGTATCGCCCGGCTTGCAGGTCGCCATGAAGCCATAAAGATTCGCGATTGCGCCCGAAGGCACCCGAATTTCAGCGAATTGAGCGTTAAAAACTTGCGCACAGACATCAGCGCAAATGACCTCGATTTCCTCGATTGCCTCCAGCCCCATCTCGTATTTATCGCCTGGATAGCCAAGGGATGGGCGCGATCCGATCCCGGCTGATAGCATCGCCTCAGCCCGCGGTGCCATAACATTGGTTGCTGGATTTAGGTTGAAGCACTCTCGCTCATGAATGTCGCGATTTTCGATGGCCAGCGCTTGAATTCGCTCAGCAATTTGCGTCGATGACTGGGTTTTGAGGCCCTTAACAATCTCGCCAACCCGCGCCTCACAATGTGTCGGAACCCAGTCTCGTTTTGCCAGCATTTCAGTGCCTCTATTCATGTTTTTGTTTGCCCGGGCGAGTTGATTGCAGCCCTGCCAAAAGGTCAACGCCTTTTGCCCGAGTTGTTTCGCATCACGCCTCGTAACCCCACATTAACCAGAGTTTGTCATCACCCTATCATGATCCAGCCCTCTTAGGAGCCTCGCTTATGACACTTGATGCAATTGTATTTGACCTTGATGGAACCTTGGCTGAAACCGACGAAATTCATCGCAGCGCCTTTAATCGTGCATTTCTTCAAATCGGCTTGGAATGGATTTGGGCACCAACCGGTTGGGCGCGTTTGCGCCTTGAACAAAGCGATGAGGACCGGATCAAGCTTTTTGCACGCTCCTACGCACTCCCCGAACCTGATGCCGCGAATATCCAAGAGATCATCATGGAAAAAACCCATGCCTACCTGCAATTGCTGGAAACAGGGTCCACCAGTCTGCGACCGGGCGTGGCACGCTTGATTTCGGAGGCGCGATTGCGCGGAACCAAGATGGCGATTTGTTCGCGAACAACGCGCGAGGCGCTCGAATATCTGGTTTTTACGCATTTTGGCACCGATGGCATGGACAACTTCGACGCAGTGGTCACAGCGGATGAGTTCAATATGCAACCAAGCGCCCAAGAAGCTTACGCGCGGATATTGCTGCGCCTTGACGCGGACCCACATCGCTCAATCGCCATTGAAGATAGCGAGGATGGTGTTGCGGCTGCGGTGGCCGCAGGCTTCACGGTTCTGGCAACACCGGGGCTTTATACCTCACTTGGTGATTTTGAGCAGGCCAATCTCGTCGTGTCTGATCTTGGTCACCCAGCTGCCCCATTTGAGGTGCTTAAAGGCGATGCGGGTCATTTCACATTTGTTACAATTGATGCGCTGACCGCGTGGTTGAACCCGGTGTCACGCGCAGCTTAACGTCCGTCTGTCCGCTGATCAGATGCGCAAATAAGCGCTGGACAGACACGAACTGCGCCATATAATTCGCCCCATGACGCGCGATGCACATAAAACACGGCCAAGTGCCACCCCAAAGGGTGCCGCACTCCTCCTACTTCTTAGCTGCCTCTGAGCGTGCCGGGACAACGGCGCGCGCGCTCAGAGGATCAAGTGACCGCGCCCAACACTCCCTGAACAGACACTAAGCTAAGGACTTCCAAAAAATGAGCACTCCATCCAAACAGGATCGCGTCCTGATTTTTGACACCACATTGCGCGACGGCGAGCAATCTCCGGGTGCGACCATGACACTCAACGAAAAGCTCGAAATCGCCAATATGCTCGATGAGATGGGCGTTGATGTGATTGAGGCAGGCTTCCCGATTGCCTCTGAGGGCGATTTTGAAGCGGTGAGCAAGATTGCCGCCGCGACCAAAAACGCCACCGTATGCGGCCTCTCCCGCGCCAGCCTGATGGATATTGACCGCTGCTGGGACGCGGTGAAGCACGCGGTTTCACCACGCATCCATACCTTTATTGGCACCTCACCGCTCCACCGCGCCATTCCAAATCTTGATCAGGATCAAATGGCCGAAAAGATCCACGAGACCGTGAGCCATGCCCGCAATCTTTGCGACAATGTGCAATGGTCGCCGATGGATGCCACCCGCACGGAGCCCGACTACCTCAAGCGGGTATGCGAAATTGCGATCAAGGCCGGCGCCACAACGATCAACATCCCAGACACAGTGGGATATACGGCCCCACGCGAAAGTGCCGACATCATTGCGATGCTGCTGCGCGAGGTGCCAGGTGCCGAGGACATCATTTGGGCCACTCATTGCCACAACGACCTTGGCATGGCGACTGC
>CAZQMR010000161.1:0-7930 GCA_964594465.1 uncultured Rhodobacterales bacterium | reverse complement strand
GCCGTCAGATAGGCCTCGGCCCAGTTGGCCATGGGCGGGCTTTCGATCTCTAGCAGGCTTTGCGGAATGTTTTCAGCGATCTTATCCGCCGCCGCAATCGCATTGGCGAAATGCCCCTGAAACATGCCGCCATAAGTCGCGAAATGAAGGTCATGGACACGGTAAAGCGTATAGAAATTCATCAGGCCAGCATGGGCCAGATACATGTCATTGGCCCGTGTCGCCTCCCGGTTCCAATAAACCACATCGGCATAATTCCCAACCAGCACGTCAATATGGGTGCCCATATGTTGCAAGTGGCCCGCGTCCGGCACCAACCCTTTGAGCCGCGTGCTTGCATCAAGTGCCAACTGCGGATGCGGCGACATTTCCATTAGATGAACATAGAGATGCAGTAGACCGGGGTGGAGCGGCTCTTGGCTGGCATCAATACGCGCAATGCCCGCTTCCAGAATGTCCCGCGCTTCTTGCGTCGAGGCATCCTCTGCAATGCCGCCGGTTTCAAGCGACCAGAGTTTCCACGGCGTGCGGCACATCAAGGCCTCAGCAGTGAAGGTTTCGATATAAGGATCGTTGGGGAAGCGTTTGAGAACATCGCGCATGGCATCCGCATAGGCGTCATCAAAAGGCGCGAAATCCTTGATTCGTGGCTCCACTGCAGTGGGAAATCTAGGCTCGATGGCGGCGATGAGGGCGCGTTCCCAGTCCGCAGCGCCTTCAAACTTAGTTTTAGCCGCTGCAATCTCCTTTGCCCCGCGCTCCACCGTTTGTGCCAAATCGCGCCGATCAAACAGGTTCCAGCTTTTGTTGTAATTTGGACCGGAAGCATAAGCGATGCCCCAATGAGCAATCGCGAGGGCATCATCCGCTGCAAGTGCCTTTTCAAAACAGGCAATCGCTTCCTCGTGATTAAAGCCAAGGCACCACATCAACCCGCGATCAAACCAAAGTTGCGCCTCAGGTTTTTTGGTACTGACAGGCTTGCTCAGTGGGCCAAGGTCAAACGGATAGCTGTCCAATGCAGTTGTCTCCTAACTTTGGGCGAAGAAATTTGGACCGATCTGTGCGAGAATTTCCGCGCCCGCATCTTGACCCAGAGCCAAGGCATCGCTGCGCGAGCCGCGCCGCTCCACTGTAAAACTCTCTGACCCATCTGGGCGCAGCACTTCGCCACGAAACCACAGATCGTCCCCCTCAAGCTCAGCCAAGCCAGCCACCGGCGTGCGGCAAGAGCCATCAATAACCGCAAGAAACCCGCGTTCCGCGGCCAATCTCGTGCCGGTATCGCTATGGAGGATCGCTTGCAGCATTTCATGGGCACGCGCGTCATCTTCGCGCCGCTCAAAGCCGATGGCGCCTTGCGCCACCGCTGGCAGCATGTGCTCGGGCGCAATGGCCTGTTTGGCAAGGGCGGCATTGCCCAACCGGTTAAGCCCGGCCATCGCAAGGAAAGTCGCATCCGCCACACCGTCTTTGAGCTTAGCAAGGCGGGTTTGCACATTGCCGCGAAACTCAACAAGTTTCAGATCCGGCCGCGTGCGTGCAAGCTGGGCGCGGCGGCGGATCGAGGAGGAGCCAACAGTCGCACCCTGAGGCAAATCTTCGATGGAGCCGAACTGTTCAGAAATGAACCCATCGCGCACGTCCTCACGTTCCAGAACACCGTCCAGAACCAAGCCATCGGGTTGAGCATTTGCCACGTCTTTCATAGAGTGAACCGCGATATCAATGCGCCCGTCCAAGAGCGCATCCTCGATCTCTTTGGTGAAAAGCCCCTTGCCGCCGATCTCGCTCAAAGGGCGGTCCTGCACTTGATCACCTGTCGTGCTGATCACTTCGATTGCGATTGCGTGTGGGGCAAGATCATGGGCTTTGATCAGCAGATCGCGGGTCTCATGAGCCTGGGCCAATGCCAGCGGTGAGCCACGTGTGCCAAGTTTGAGCGGGGTGTCGGGTGTCACTAAAGTCATGCACATGCATCGCGTGCGTCCTTGGGCCACGTCAAGTCGAAACGCAAAAAGTCGCCTTCGCTCTTTTCATTTGCACCCAGCAATGGGAAATATGCGGCAGAACAAGAGGATTGGGTCGAATATGGAAACCAAAGACAAGCTGATGATGCGGGCACTTGCGGGCCATGCTCATGATGTGCCGCCGGTTTGGTTGATGCGTCAGGCTGGGCGCTATTTGCCAGAGTATAAGGCAACCCGCGCTCAGGCCGGCGGTTTCCTTGACCTTTGCTACGCGCCAGAGCTGGCCGCTGAAGTGACCCTGCAGCCAATCCGCCGTTACGGCTTTGATGCGGCGATCATGTTCGCGGATATTCTGCTCGTGCCCCAAGCGCTGGGAGCTAAGCTTTGGTTTGAGACCGGCGAGGGGCCGCGCCTTGAGCCGATTGCAAGCCGCGCTGATTTTGATGCGCTTGCGCAGCCGGGCGAAGTGCATGAAACGCTCAACCCCATCTATGAAACGCTCAAGATCCTCAAAGCAGAACTGCCAGCCGAGACGACCCGCATCGGCTTTGCAGGCGCGCCATGGACCGTTGCAACTTATATGATCGCCGGGCGTGGTACACCGGATCAAGGCCCGGCGCGGCGGATGATCTATCAAGACCCGCAGCTATTTGATGATCTGATGGAGCGGATCACGCTGGCAACGATTGAATATCTGTCCAAGCAAGTGGAGGCAGGGGCGGAAGTGCTGAAGCTCTTTGACAGCTGGGCCGGTGCGCTGCCCGGTGCGCTGTTTGAGCGCTATTCTACCAAGCCGATTTCAGAGATCGTGTCCGCCATACGTGCGCGCCATCCGAGCATTGCTATTATTGGCTTCCCGCGCGGGGCCGGGGCGAATTATCGCGGTTTTGCCAAGACCGCAGGGATTGATTGTCTGGCGCTAGACACGTCAGTACCTGACGCTTTTGCGCGTGAGTTGCAAACGGACAGCTGCGTTCAGGGCAATCTTGATCCGCTGTTGATGGTCACGGGCGGCGAGGCACTGAAATCGCGGGCCAAACAGATGCTCGATGGGCTCAAGGGCGGACCTTATGTGGTCAATCTTGGGCATGGGATCACACCGGATGCGGACCCGGAAAACGTGAACCGCCTGCTTGAGGTGATCCGGGGCTAACGCGCTGCCACGCGCTGCTCACGCCAAAAGGTGAAGAGACCGGTAGCGACAATAATGGCGCTGCCGATCCATGTGGCGAGATCCGGCACGTCATCAAAGACGAGATAGCCAAGCAGTATGGCCCAAAGCAAAATTGTGTAGCGGAAGGGCGCCACAAAGGCGACATCGCCAACCCGCATACACATGACCGAAAAGGCATAGCCAGCCATCAAGAACAGCGCAGCAAGGCTAAGATAGCCCATATGCTCAAGGCTCACAGAAACCCAACCTTCCCAGATCGAGGCCAGACCTGAGGCGACCATAACCGCAACCGATGTGATCACAGCAATGAGCAAGGAGGGGACGTCTTTGCTCAAGCTGCGTGTTGCCAGATCGCGCAGCGTTATGAAGAACATCGCGCATAGGGCAACAATGGCAAAAATGTTGAAGCCGTCGGAGCCAGGACGCACGATGATCACAACACCCGCAAAGCCAATCAGAATGGCGAGCATACGTCGCCAGCCCACAACCTCGCCCAAGAAAATCGCGGCGGCCAGAGTGATCGCCAGAGGCATCGCTTGCATGATCGCTGTGACATTGGCCAGCGGCATGTTGAAAAGGGCTGTCAAAAAGCAAACCGTGCCGCCCAGTTCGCCCAATGTGCGCCAACTGGTGGCTTTCATGTTCCCTTTGAGTGTCTCAAACCGCAATGCGTTTTGGGACCATGCAAGACCAACAATAAGCACGGTGGCGATCATTCCACGTAAAAACACGGCCTGAAACAGCGGCATGTCTCCCGCCAGCGCTTTCATGGCCGCGTCATTGAACGCAAAACCGGCCATGCAAAACACCATGAACGCGCTGCCTTTAAGGTTGTCGGAGCTGTTCAAACCTCAGGATCAATCGCGCAAATGTTGTGTGGCCATGCCTGCCAAAACAGGTAGAGCAGCGGCCATTTTTGCACCGCGTTCAGGGTTGGACGCATTGCCCTCATGGGCACGCCGCGCAACACCTGCGATGATGGCTGCAAGGCGGAAGAAGCTGAAAACAATGTAGAAATTCCAGTTCTCGATTTTGGAAATGCCGCGCCGTGCGCAATAGGCATCGACATATTCCTCTTCGGTTGGGATGCCCACAGACGCGCGATCAATACCTGCCAGCCCGCGCATCGTATCCGCATTTGGCAGATACCACTGCATGCACTGATAGGCGAGATCGGCCAGCGGATGGCCGAGTGTCGACAGCTCCCAATCAAGCACTGCAACAACCCGCGGCTCGCTCTCGTGAAAGATCATATTGTCGAGCCGGTAGTCGCCATGAACTAGGCTCACCACACCGTCATCGTCAGGCATATTGGCACTCAGCCAATCGATGATCCGGTTCATATCCGCATTTGGCATCATCTCGGAGGCCCGGTATTGCTTGACCCAGCGATCAGTTTGGCGCTGAAAATAGCTCCCCGGCTTGCCAAAATCGCCAAGTCCAACTGCACTCGGATCAACCGAGTGAAGCGCCGCAAGCGTTTTGTTCATCGCGCCGTAGATGCCCGCGCGGCCCGCATTATCCATCTCAGGCAGGGCAGGGTCCCAAAGAATGCGCCCTTCCACCATGCTCATCACGAAGAAATGGCGCCCCAGTGGCCCGGTTTCATCGGCCAGATGCAGCATTTCTGGAACTGGAACGTCAGTCGCAGCCAGCGCGCCCATCACCCGAAACTCACGATCCACAGCATGGGCCGATTTCAGCAACTCACCCGGCGGCTTGGCGCGCAAAACGTAGTCGCCGCTCTCCGCCTTGAGTTTAAACGTCGGGTTAGATTGACCATCCGAGAACTTAGTGACGTCGCTTAGCCCGCCAAAGCCCTCGATATTGGCCTCCAGATACGGCCCCAGAACGTCAAGCGCTAAGCCTGAATATGGATCGCCGCTCATGAGTTCAGCTCTTTGTGGCGCTCAAGAATGCGCTCCACATGACCGCCGCCAGTGTCATGCTCTGTCACGGGATTGAGGTCTTTGATCTTATCCCAATTAGCCGCAATCGCCTCCGCCGTTCGCTCGCCCTCAGCCAAGAACACACCATCGCTCTCGACCATTGCTGCCTTGGCGTAAGTGCCTGCACCAGCGAGCAAAATCGTGCTGTTGGGTGCCTCTTCTGAGCAAAGATAAACCACGCCCGGCACGACATTCACTGGATCAAGTGCGTTTTGAATTTCCGCTGGGAAAATATCGTCGGTCATGCGTGTGGTCGCCGTCGGGCTGATGCAATTGACATGCACGCCCTTGGACGCGCCTTCTATCGCAAGCGTATTCATCAGCCCCCACATGCCAGCCTTCGCCGCGCCATAGTTTGCCTGACCAAAATTGCCCATAATGCCGGAGGTCGAGGTTGTCATCACGACCCGCCCATAACCCGCCTCGCGCATCGGGTTCCAGACCGCATTGGTCACATGCGCCGCCCCGTTCAGATGCACATCAATGACCGAATTCCACTCCGCACCGGACATCTTTGCGAAAGACTTATCCCGCAAAATCCCCGCATTGTTGATCAGAATATCAATCGCACCAAAACGCTTGAGGCCAGCCGCAACCATCCCCTCAACAGCCGCGTTGTCTGTCACAGATGTCCCATCCGCCATCGCAGTGCCACCTGCCGCCTCTATTTCCTGAACCACGGTTTCCGCCGCCGAAAGCGACCCGCCAGAGCCATCCCGCGCGCCGCCCAGATCGTTCACAATCACATTGGCCCCACGCCGCGCCAGTTCCAGCGCGTAAGCGCGCCCCAATCCACCACCGGCCCCAGTGATTAGCGCTGTGCGTCCCTCAAAATTCATGCGGCTTCTCCCAATACCACGAGACCGAGCCAGCTTGCCACCAGCGCAGGTTTTTCCTGTCCTTCAATCTCTACCGTCACATCATATGTCGACAAAATTTCCCCCGGCTTGCGCTCTTCAAGCTTCGCCAGATCGAAATGCGCTCGAATGCGCGCACCCGCCAGAACCGGGCTCAAAAACCGCAGCTTATCAAAGCCATAGTTGTAGCTCATCACCGCTCCATCGACGCTGGGGCGCACCTCATAAACCATCTTTGAGAGCAGCGAGACCGTCAGATACCCATGCGCAATCGTGCCCGGCAGCGGTGTTTCCGCTTTGGTGCGCTCCGGGTCCACATGGATGAACTGCCAATCTTCGGTAATATCCGCAAAGGCATCAATGCGCGCCTGATCGACAAGGCACCACTCAGATGTGCCAAGCCGTGTGCCAATTTTTGCTTTCAGCTCGTCTAACGTCACCCGTCCGCTCCTTCAAAAAGGTTGGTGCCAGTGGCCACATGAATGCCGCCATCAAGAGGCACGATTGAGCCCGTGATGTAAGCGCCGCCCTTGCCACAAAGATACAGCGTCGCGCCCGCAATGTCCTCCGGCGCGCCAATGCGGCCAAGGGGCACGCTTTTTCCCACACGTGCCGCCTTTTCGTCGCTGCCAGTGGCAAAAGCGGTCATCTTTGACTGAAACGGGCCCGGCGCAAAGGCATTGAAGGTAATCTGATCCTTCGCCAGCTCCTTGGCCATGATTTTGGTCATGTGGATCACGGCAGCTTTGGACGCGGAATAGGAATAAGCCCCATCGCCAATCGGTGTCGTGCCCATGACACTGCCGAGATTGATCACCCGCGCCGGATCGCCCATTTTGCCGGACGCGCGCAGCTCAGGCAGAAACATTTGCGTAAGATACGACAGGCCCGTCACGTTAACATTCATCACCTTCTGCCACGCTGCATAAGGAAACGTCTCCAGCGGCTCTCCCCACGTGATCCCCGCATTGTTGATCAAAATATCCAGCTTGCCCGCCCGGCTTCGGATCTCGCTCACAATCGCATCACAGCCTTCTTGGGAACCAACATCGCCCTGAAACGCCGTGACGGATCCCGCAGGCTTCTCCGCCATAATTTCCGCCGCTGCAGTCTCAACAGCATCCACTTTTCGAGAACAAATAAACACCTCAGCCCCAGCCTGCGCCAGCGCTTGCGTGGCCATGCGGCCAATGCCCGTGCCGCCACCGGTGACAAGCGCGACCTTCCCGCTCAGCCCGAACAAATCATCCAAGAATGCCATGTTTCTATTCCCTTCCCTAGCGTCGCAATCGCTTCGCTGCGATTGACATGTTTTGAGGCAGCATGTTTGTCTAAGGGCAGAGTTGTAAAGACAAAAAATAAATGACCTCACGGGAGAGAACGCATGAACCTCGGCATGACCGACAAACTGAAACCAATCCATGAAAAAGTAGCGGCGATGATCCGCGATGAGGTTTCGCCGCTGGACGAAGAATTTCTTGCGGATGTGGAGGTGGGCGATCGCTGGGAATACACCGCGCGTCAGACTGAGATTCTCGAAAGCCTCAAAGCGAAGGCCAAAGAGCGCGGCCTGTGGAACTTTTGGCTGACGGACAGCTCGCGTGGCTATGGTCTGACGACCGTTGAATATGCCTATCTGGCTGAGGAAATGGGCAAGGCGCATTTAGGGGCGGAAACGTTCAACTGCTCCGCGCCTGACACCGGCAATATGGAAGTGTTCGAGCGCTATGCCAATGACGAGCTGAAGGAGACATGGCTCAAGCCGCTCCTCAATGGTGAAATTCGCTCCGCATACCTCATGACTGAGCCTGATGTTGCCTCTTCTGATGCGACAAACATTTCCATGTCTTGCGTACGCGATGGCGACGAATATGTGCTCAACGGCCAAAAATGGTGGTCTTCCGGTGCTGGCGATCCGCGCTGCAAAGTCTATATCACAATGGTCAAAACCGGTGGCGATGAGCTGCCAAAGCACCAGCG
>CAZQMR010000160.1:0-7934 GCA_964594465.1 uncultured Rhodobacterales bacterium | reverse complement strand
GCGTTGTGCTGTGCTTTCGCGATGATGAGTTATGTGCGGTTGAAACAATCAACTCGGTGTCCGAGCATATGTCCGGTCGCAAGCTCTTGGCGCAGGGTCGAAAAGTCTTGCACGACGATCTGGAAGCCGATGGGTTCGACCTCAAGGCAACTGCAAAGCGCATTTAAGGCGTCCGACCTTTTACCTGAAACATCTCTTATAACCAATGTCCCTTAGAACGCGAAGCGTGGCAGGGCATTGGTGATGCGATGTTTAAGGTCGGGCGCTCTAACGCTTAGCGGAATAGAATCTCTAAAAACAGGCACGATGCCAATTCTTCGCCAACCGGCACGGATTCACTGCCCTGAGGCGGGTGGGGGCGTTCGATACCCTGCAAGTATTTGAAATATATAGGGTGTTCTTAGTGTTGTGGCGGAGAGACAGGGATTCGAACCCTGGAGACGGTTCCCCGCCTACACACTTTCCAGGCGTGCGCCTTCGACCACTCGGCCACCTCTCCGGTAGGGGGTGCTATATACTGACAAACCCCTGTCGCGCAAGGCCCTGCTTGCACCCAATTGCTTAGAAAAAACGGATCTGTTCGCGGGTTGTTAGCGCGCGGTTCATCGCCCCGCCGATGCTCTCTTGATTGGCCAGCGGATCAAGGGCCGCGAGTGGTCCAAAATCAATCCCTGCATCCATCTCAATCTCATGGATCGGCACTTGAGCCGCGACGCCTAGTCTGCTCGAGGTGAAATCCCCAAACACGAACTCCTCTTGCGGAAGGGGTGGCAGCGACAATCGCTGGTCCATGCGATACCCGGTTGCGCTCAGTTTTCCCGTATCGTCGTGGACAAAGGCGATCACCTTCCAAAACCCAACTGGCACCGCAATGCCATAATACATTGGATCGTCGCCCCGAAAGAACGGTCCCGTGAAAACGCTGATTTTCATGCCATCGCGTTTGGCGTTATCCAGTGCGTAGTCTTCCAGTTCCAACCAAATCGGCGCGTTGAAGCTTTGCATCTGCGGCGTAGCGTTGGTGACATGCATACTGTCGCGATTGCCTTGCGTCGCCGTATCTGCATCGCCCCAACCCGGATCGTTGCGCCGTGTCATATGCCCGCGGCTGAACTTGGGCGCCCGCCCGTATGGCGCGCTCATAATCTGTTGCTCCTTGGGAATCCGCCCATCCCATTTCCAACCCACACGTTTTGCCTTGCGCAATTGGCGTCCGTCAATGTTCACGGCTGAGAAGAAACACATTCGGCGTGGGCGGTTCATAACGACTGAAAAATGTTCGTAGGCCAGCACATGCTCGGTCTGTCCTTCCAGATCAAATTCCAGCACATCTCGCGCCCGGCAAGTGACTTTGGGCAGTGGAACCGCGCAGGAGCCCGTCCCGATAAAGTCCGTCATGTAACCTTGACGGTCGCGGTACTTTTCCGGCCCCTCAATTTCTGCATCGATCAAATCGTCGTCAAGATCGCTTGACGCAGCTGGCGCGGGCGCAGGTGGGGGGGCAGGCACTGCAGCCGCAACCGCACCGTCCCCTCCGAGCGACACCGTAATCGTAAGCGGCACAGTGACACTAGATGCCCCGCTAGGCAGGCTCACCGGCGTCACCCGCCGCGTGCCAATATCTGCGAGCGCAGTGGCAACCACATCTGATCGCACCGCGAAATTCGTGCGCATAAATGCGCCGCTGAAATGCAATCCCAGCGCTTCACCGCTGCGCAAATCCACCACCGCAGACCCCGAATTTCCGCCCAAAGTGGTCGCGTTGTGCAGCAACAGTTGAGCGCGCAACTCCGTCACGGCACCGGGTGCCAAGCGCTTGCGATTATACTCGGAGCCGTAGATTTCCTCCATCAGGGCAATGTCTGGGATGCGGCTATCATACGCAGGATAGCCAATCACCGCGACGCCATCGGATACATCCGGCGCCTGCGCCAAACCAATCGGGCGCGCCAAACCGCCCGCCGTTTGCGACACTTCAAAAAATGCCATATCCGGCGACGCCCCATCCGCAATAAACAAGGGCCGCACCAAATCAAAAGCCTCTGTCGCATCACTGTCGAATTCCTTGAGGAAATCGACCTCTGCCCCAACGCCCGGCAAAAACGTAAACCCAGCACCGCGATGCTGCGCAAAATGTGCCGCCACATGCCGATTGGTGACGATGATATTCTCTGCCACAAGCCAGCCAGTACCGACCCAATCGAGCGAACCGCCACGCAAGTTAATCCGTCCCACCGCAGAAATCGCATCCTCAAGCCCAGCCGCAGCTTCCAGCCGTGGCTTCCACAAGATGGCTTCCGCTTCATCGGCAAATTCCAAAACCGGCGCATGTTCCTGCACTTTGAGCACCGGGCGATTGCGGCGCATCACGATGCTCTCCAGCCCAAAGGCACCTGCCGTGTCAAGTTGACTTGGCATCGCCTCCGTGAGCGCAAAAGCCTCATGAGACGTGTCAGGATAGCTTGACGCGATCTGCGCATTGAAACGCCGCAAGCGCGCCAATGCAATTTCTTTGCTGTCCAATAGATTTCTCCAAAAATACCGGGCGCAAAAATGTTGCCCGTTCTAAACAGTCATACCGATTGAAGCGCACGCAGCGCATCCACCAGCCCATGGCCTTGAAAATATCGTTCGCGCCCCAAATCCGTCGCGGTCTCGCATAAAATCTGTTTGATCCGAACCGGGTTCCCGATCAGCTCGGTGTGGCGCGCCATCAGCATCGCCGCTGCCCCGCTCACATGGGGTGCCGCCATCGAGGTTCCGTCCTTCACTTCCATCCGCTTGTTCGGGGTTGGCCCCATGATCTTTTCGCCGGGTGCGACCAGATCCGGCTTCATGCGCCCATCGCCCGTTGGCCCGCGGCTGGAAAAATAGCTGACGCCATACTCATGCGGGCGCTTGCGATGGGTCGCGCCTACCGTGATCACACTATCCGCATTGCCCGGATCCGTGACCGACACCGACTGATAGTGATCGCTTTGCTTGATCTCGCGCCGGTTCTCTTGCGTAAAGCCCCGGTTGCCAGCCGCGGCCACCATCACCATGCCAAGCGCTGACGCTTCATTACACTCATTGCAAATCGGCGTCTGACCGCAGGCAAAGAGCTGAACCTCGTGCAACAGCGAAATGCTCAGATTGGCCCCATGAACCTTCATCGAGCCTGCCCGCTCATTCATCCAGCGCAAGAACTGGATCGCCGCTAGCAGCTCGAACTCATCGGTCAGGCCATCCTCGCGAAACACCCGAACATCAATCAGATTGATCTCCGGACAAATCCCCTGAAGCTTGCGTGACCGCGTCGCCAGCGGCAGTTCCTGCTCATTCTCAAAATCTTCAATCCAATCCGCCCCCAAAATCCCCGCAACATGGGTGCCATGGTCATTGGAAGGCTGCTCAGGATGATTGACCACAATCGCATCCTCAAGGTCGCGCCAATTGATGTCATAGCCCTTAGCAATCCGCTCCCGAAGGTCATTGAGAATGCGTTCGGCTTTGCGCAGTCGCGACCGCGAGGATTTCGCGGTGTCCATCCGGTTCGCAATTTCCTGAATAATCGTGTCGCGCCGAGCCAGCACCTCTTGAGACATCTTCGAGCTTTTGCGCCCTGTGTCCTCAAAATCAAGCTCGTGCTCCAGCAGGTTGCGCAGTTTGGTGAAATCAAGGGTCTGAACAACCCGACTGTCGAGCTTCTCTGGCTTCAACTTCTGGCGATTGCGTTCGATCTCTCTAAGTTTTTTATCAAGTTTCTCATCGCGCTCTTTGGCCTGGGCCTCAGTTTCCTTTTTTCTACCCCGCGCCTTGCGCTGCTTTGCCCGCTGCTCGCGCAAGTCATCCTGCATTTCACGCTGGATTTCCTTGAGCTTAATCGCCTCATGGCTTTCGGTGGTGTTGCGAAACGCCGGGTGTCCTTCGTCAATTCCACTGTCCAAAATCGCCCAAGTGATTTTCTCGCAAGAGACATCAAACAAGCGCCGCGCCGCATCTGCTTTGATCGTCAGCGCTGAATCAGTCACCGCCAAATGCACTGGCCGGTTTTTGGTGATGCGCCAGATCATCTGCTCATGTGGAAAGCGATTGTTGCTGTCAAAATCGACATTCTTGGGGTCAAAGTCACTCAGATCGAGCCACCCTGCATAAAGCTCAAGAAACGCCCCTGCGATATTCTCCCGGTTCTGCCGTGCTTCAAACAGACTGGTCGCTTGATCCGCAATCCGTGTGGCCTGCTCTTGTTTGGTTTCGATCAGCGAGGAGTTCATGCTGTCGCGCCGGGCGTCAAAGTCCCGTTTCAAAACGGCGCTCATCCCATCCGGGTCTTGCAGCAACTGGCGACCGGATTTGAAACAGTCCGCAATCAGGCCAATAACGCGCACAAACCAGCTCAGCTCTTGTGGGAATTGCTGCACATATTCAAGCCGCGTCTTGTTGCGCTCGTTCTTGATACGCTCCTCGGCGGCAGCAGTGCCAGCCGCGTCGAGTTGGAACTTTTTGACAATGTCCTTGGCCTGATTTTCATCTTCAAGAATGTTGTCCGCACCGGGGTCAATCTCGCGGCGCATCACCATCAAAGCTTCGAAAATGTCGCGACGGCGATCGTCATCTGGCATCGGAAACCCATACCAACTGGCGCTGGCAATTCCCGCGGGCTCTTCTTGGTACTTTTTTTCCAATACGCGTAGCCGGGTGTAAATATCGTGCCACCACGGCGTTAAAGGCAGCACCACGCGCATCATTTCATCAAAATAGAGCCTGACCGCGATTTGACCCGGAATGTAGGAAATGCGCGGTTTTTCGCGCTTAAAACTGGCGTCATTTTTGCTCAGCTTGGTGCGGTAGGCTTTGATCATTTGTCGCAAGCGCATCGACGCATGTCCTGCACCCTCATCGCCCTTAAGCGTTAGGATAAGCTCCAGTTGTCGGCGCGGCTCAAGAGCAAAATCGATCAGCACACTGGGCAAGATCGGACTGTCTTGTGTGAAGCGCTGGCCACCGGGGGTTTCAAAGAGGAGCCGGTTGATAAATGCGAGCTGCTCGGCTTTTAGATCAGCCGCTTTCTGATCCACCCCGACAAGCGCATCCAAGGTCGCGCGTTCCAGCTGAATTTTGGACGCCAGTGTTTGGCGTTCTTCCTCATTTTGAGTCTCTGGCAGATCGTCTAGCAGGGCCTGTAGCTCATCTCGTTTGGCGCGCAAAATGCCCGCGAGCTCCAAATGTTTGATTTCGCCGCTGAGGCGCTCCATCAAGGCAGTCAGGGCAGCTCTCAGATTTACAGTGCTGTCATCATCAGCCAAACCGAAATTCCTTATCAAAATTCGCGCGACACTTTAGGGGCGCGGCCCGTTGTTGGTAAAAGGGCGTGAATGTACAAACCAATTGGGTAATTTTGAGTTAACTTTTCCCAAAATGCAACAAAACCCTGCGTGGCGACAAAATTGCGACCATTGGATATGGTCAAGCAGCAAAGCCCAAGCTTGTCTATTTGCTCTGGCTGTGGAAGGAAGTGACTAGTTCAAAACGGGCGAAATCTGGAAGGAAAACATCATGCAAACCGTATCCGAAAACGCGGCCTTTGACGGCGTGCAAGGCGTTTACACACACAGTTCAAAAGCTTGCGCCTGCGATATGACTTTCGCGGTCTATATGCCTCCACAAGCCAAAGACGGCCCAGTGCCTGTGTTGTGGTACTTGTCGGGCCTCACTTGCACCCACGAAAACGCGATGACCAAAGCCGGGGCACAAGCTTGGGCGGCTGAATACGGCATGGCCGTGATTTTTCCAGACACCTCGCCGCGCGGCGAAGGCGTTGCCGATGACGAAGCGTACGATTTGGGCCAGGGTGCCGGCTTTTATGTTGACGCCACCGAAAACCCATGGTCGCCCCACTTCAAAATGTGGAGCTACATCGCTGACGAACTCCCCGAACTTGTGTTCAAGAACTTCAAGCTGGACATCAACGCTCAGGCGATCACGGGCCACTCCATGGGTGGCCATGGTGCGCTGACATTGGCTATGACCCGCCCGGACCAGTACCGCTCCGTCTCCGCTTTCGCCCCTATCGCAAACCCCACCGGATCTGACTGGGGGCGCAAACAGCTCAACGCCTATCTCGGCTCCGACGAAGCCAGCTGGCAAAACCACGACGCAACCCTGCTGATGCGCGACAAAGGCCACCCAAACCCAATTCTGATCGACCAAGGGGCCAGTGATCAGTTCCTCGATCTCTTGAAACCAGAAGCCCTGTCCGAAGCGCTTGCCGCACGCCGCCAGGCTGGTGAATTCCGTATGCAGCCGGGCTATGATCACAGCTACTTCTTCGTGGCAAGCTTCATGCAAGACCACATCGCCTTTCACGCCGATGCGTTGAACGCCTGAGCCGCGGGTTCGAATGACAAAAATCTACATCGACGCGGACGCTTGCCCCGTCCGCGCCGAAACCTTGAAAGTCGCCCACCGCCACAAACTTGAAACTTACGTGGTGTCCAACGGCGGCCTAAGACCAGATCCACACCCCCTCGTGCACACAATCGTCGTCGAAGGCGGGCCGGACATAGCTGATATGTGGATCGCAGATCGCATAGAAAACAGCGACATCTGCATCACCGCCGATATCCCACTGGCCGCAAAATGCATCGAGAAAGATGCTCAAGCCTTGCGCCACAACGGCGATGCGTTCACGCCAGCCAATATAGGCAACCAAATGGCCACCCGTGACCTGATGAACGACCTGCGCGCCGCCGACCCCTTCCGCCAAGGCCACGGCAAACCCTTCAGCAAAGCCGACCGATCCCGCTTCTTGGACATGTTGGAACGTGCGGTGCAAACCGCAAAGCGTAAGGTTTGATTAACCAGAATCATCGAATTTGAAGTCACGGTACAGGCTGGGAAGCCGATGGCCGTGAAAGTGATGCACTCCGTCTCACCAACCGGTGGGCGGAGTGTATTTCTTTCAGCATCACTTTCTTCAAGTATCCCCGCCGGAGGCTCCTGAGACAAAAGCCAGATGCCTCCGGCGGGGATATTTTTAGAAAGTGATGATCAGGCGTTTACGGCTTCATTAATGTCGCTCAAAGGGTGCTCAAGCCGGTCGAGCATTTCTTTTGGGCAGACCTGCCGGAAGTTTGGCATTTCTTGATCCCAATTGCGCAGTAACTCGCTGGCCTTTAGGGAGCCTGTTTCGTCAGCATGGGCTTGCACGAGATTGCGCAGCACGCTTTCCCAATGGGCCGACTGTACCACGTCAATCACGACTGTTTCGGTGTTCGCGTGAACGGCAAAGGTTCCTTCAGGATCATAGACGAACGCCATGCCCCCGGTCATGCCAGCCCCGAAGTTCTCGCCGACGGGGCCGATGATGACTGCTGTTCCGCCGGTCATGTATTCGCATCCGTTTGAGCCACAGCCCTCAACAACCACCGATGCGCCTGAGTTGCGCACGCAGAAGCGCTCACCTGCACGGCCGTTGGCAAAGAGCCGCCCGGCTGTTGCGCCGTAAAGCACGGTGTTGCCGATGATGGTGTTTTCGGAGGCTTCTAGCGGCGAGCCTTGCGGCGGGCGCACAACGATTGTGGCGCCGGACAGGCCTTTGCCAACATAGTCATTTGCGTCACCGGAGACTTCCAGTTTCAAGCCAGGCGCTGCGAATGCTCCGAGCGATTGGCCCGCGGAGCCTGTCAGCATCACGGTCAGGTGGTCCGCCATCAGCTCATTGTTCATGCCAAAGCGCTGGACGATATGGGATGAGACCCGTGTGCCGATGGTCCGCAGTGTGTTTTGTACCGCATAGTTCAGTTGCATCTTTTCACCATCGCGGAAAAACGGTTCTGCATCCGCCACGATCTGAGCATCGAGCGTATCATCCACCACTTGGCGCGGTTTTTCGCGGTCATAGACGATGTCATTGCCCTCATCGACCGAGATCAGCATTGGGTTCATGTCCA
>CAZQMR010000159.1:0-7955 GCA_964594465.1 uncultured Rhodobacterales bacterium | reverse complement strand
GCCCCGGCGATGTTGAAGGTTTTGGTGGCGGCGGTCATCATCACGAGGCGATGGGCCAAATCCGGCAGGGCGACGGCGGCGGGGATATGAGTTTCGCCGGGGAAAGTGAGGTCCATGTGGATTTCGTCGGAGACCAGCAAGAGGTCGTGCTTTTCGCAGAAATCGCCCAATGCGCGGAGTTCTTCGGTGGACCAGATGCGCCCGCCCGGATTGTGCGGTGAGCAGAGGATGACCATTTTCTCGTGGCCTTTGAGCTGCGCTTCCAGCGCATCAAGATCCATGTGGTAGGTGCCATCTGCAAGGCGCATTTCGCTCTCAATGATGTCGCGCTTGCCTGCCTTCAGCACTTTGAAGAAGGCGTGGTAGACCGGTGTGAAAAGGATCACGCCGTCGCCCGGCTCGGTGAAGGCTTGCATGCACATGGCGGTGCCGTTCACAAGACCTGCGGTGGTGGAGATATGGGCGGGGTCAACGACCCAGCCGTGGCGCTTGGCCATCCAGTTGGTGATGCTGGCGCGGTAAGAAGCGTCTTGGCCATAATAGCCGTAAACGCCGTGATCGGCAGCGTCATGCAGGGCTTGGTGGACAGCCTCGGGGGCGGCGAAATCCATGTCGGCCACCCACATCGGGATCGCGCTTTCATCGGTGACGCCGTAGATGGGGCCAAGGCTGTCCCATTTGACGGAGTTGGTGTTGCGTCGCTCAATGAGTTTGTCGAAATCCATGGGGTGCCTTCCGCTGGTTGCTTAAGAGCCAGATAATACGGTTCTGGCGCGGAGTGCTAGTTGAAAGCTTGGGAGCGCTCCGCGCGGAGATATTTGAAGAAAGTAATGTGGGCGGGCTTATTGCTTTGACCAGATGTTTTGTCGGCGGGTTTTGATCCGCTCATTCCCGGCGGGTGTGCCATCGTGGAAGGTTCCAAACCATGAGTCCCATGGGGTTTCATAGGTGCCGTAATTGCAGTCGAAAAACCGGTGGTGGAGTTGGTGAAAGAAATCGCCAACCTCCACGCCGCCGATGTTGCCGAATTTCAGTTTTTCAAAGCCAGTGTGGGAGGTGGGCGCGCCGATGCCGTGGTGGAAGAGGAGAAAGAGCACGTGGATGGGGTGCGCGGGGATGAGCAGAAACAGCACGGTGTCGGTCATCAGGATGAAGCTTTCGACCGGGTGCATGGCGAGGCCGGACCATGGGCCGGTGTTGATGTTGCGGTGATGCCAGGAATGCACATGGCGGTAGAGCACGCGGGTGTGGAGCAGGCGGTGGTGGGCGTAAAAGTAAAAGCCAGCCCAGATGGGGATGGCGATGATCAGGGCGACAAACCAAACAGGGTTGCTTTCAAAGGTTATCATGGTGGCCCAATTGTTGGCATAGGCGTACCACAGGGCGCATTCCCAGAAGGTCCAGAACTGCATCGCCACGAAGGACCAGAACATGTTATCCCAGACCTGATTTTTGAACCAGAAGGCTTTGGCGTTTTTCATCATCGGGCGC
The DNA here is from genome assembly GCA_964594465.1 of uncultured Rhodobacterales bacterium. Lineage (GTDB taxonomy): Bacteria > Pseudomonadota > Alphaproteobacteria > Rhodobacterales > Rhodobacteraceae > CAZQMR01. The sequence goes on along the minus strand of CAZQMR010000159.1, from coordinate 6,464 downwards.
ATGTCGTAGCGGGTGTCATCGCCTTGGACGCCAAAGCGCCAGAGCAGCAGGTGAAGGCCGCCTGCAACGCTGAAGAGGATGATGAAATTGCGCAGCCAGACCTCGGCGATCCAGCCAAAGGCGAGGGTTTGGGCGCGGGCGAGGTCTGGGGTGAAGACGGTCCAAGTGATGATTGCGCCCAGCAGAAACAGGCAGCGCAGGCCGACGGGGTTCCAGCTGCGCATGAGGTAAGCGAGGGAGGCGAGCGGTTTGAGCGGCCAGTCCCAGTAAGGTGCGGTTTGCAAGGGCAGGGGTGGTGTGAAGTTCCAGATGCGCCGTGGCGTTCGTGGGGGTGTTTGTGATGGGTCGGCCATGCTGGTCCTGCGGATTACGGTTTGGTTTTGATATTTCAAGCAGAGGTTTGGGACCGGGCGCAATCGCGCGTGCGACGGGTTTGTCGCAAATGGGATTTCTTTGAACAAGGTGTTTGGGGGGCTTGGAGCGATGGAGCGCTCCGCGCGGGGATATTTTTAGAAAGTGATTCTGGGGTTTGGCTTAGGAGGGTGGCGTTTCGAAGAAAGCCAGAGGACGGCAGCGGCTGCTGGAGATATTGGGGCGGGGTCACCGCGTGCCTTGGTCAGGGCGCGACAGTCTGTAACCACCGCGCCCAAGCGTTTGATTAGATCAACTGGTAGGAGTGGGGGACGTAGCGGTAGCCGCCCTCGCCGCGCGTTTCGATAAAGCCCATGCCGGGGAAGGGCATGTGGTAACCGATGAGAGGAAACCGATCTGCTGAGGCCATATCCATGATCTTTTTACGGGTTGCTGCGGCCCCCGACTTGTCCATGTCAAAGCGCACCTCCCAGTCTGGATAGGCCACCGACCACACATAATGGTTTGCAGCATCCGCCATCAGCATCAACTGCTTGCCATCGCTCTCGAGCATATAGCCCATGTGGCCGGGTGTATGGCCAAAGGCGGCAACAGCGGTAACACCTGAGCGGACGTCGTCGCCACCACCGATAAAGCTGAACTTTTCAGCCAAGGGGCGGACTTTGGCTTCGAAATTCTTGTTCTCGGCTTTTGCCCAATGGTCGAATTCTACCTGCCCGGTGACATAGGCTGCATTGGCGAAGGTTTCGGCGCCGTCAGCATCGCTCAGGCCGCCTATGTGGTCGCCATGCATGTGAGTTATCACCACGTGGGAGACATCGGAGGCAGCATATCCTGCTGCAGATAAAGCAGCTGTCGTGCCCGCGGCATTGAGGCCAGTGTCAAACAGGATTACCTCTGAGCCTGTATTCACAACGGTTGGTGTAAAGAAGAATTGTGCGCTGTCAGTGCTCAAGAAGTTTGCAGCACTGACTTTGCTGAAGGTTTCATCATCGACGTTCAGGCCAAAGATTTTGTGCGGATCTTCGACGGCGCGGCTGCCAACAAGCAGCGTGGTGACTTTGAACGCTCCCAAGGTGAAATCGCGATGGGTTGGCATTTGGGTGGCGCTGTGTCCGTCGGCTTTTGCAAGCGTTGGGGCAGCAACAAGTGGCAGTGCAGCGGCACCCGAAAGAAGTGTTTGGCGGCGTGTGAGGTTCATGATTTGGCTCCCTGAGGTTTTTGTCTCAGTTAAAGACTAGGACTTTGCACCCAAACGGCAACCCACGGTTGCGTGAGTTGCATCAAGGCGCAATTGCGTGCCCATTTCAGGGGTCTTGAAGTTGAAAAATCTCCTCGACCGTTGTGTCCAGCCTATGGGCGAGCCTGAGGGCCAGCAGGGTTGAGGGGATGAAGACGCGGTTTTCGATGGTGTTGATGGTTTTGCGCGAGACGCTGATCGCCTCGGCCAGTTCGGCTTGGGTGAGGTTCTTGGCCTTGCGCAGCTCTTTGAGCCGATTGTTGAGGCCGCTCATGCCCGGCTCGCGGCGATTTCAAAGACTGCGAACAGGATCATAGGGGTGCCGATGGCGACGCCCACGACGCTGCTAAAGGCGGTGCCGGTGGTGATTGCGTCGAGCTCGAGGCCAAGGCCGAGCAGGGGGATGGCGGCGACAGTTGCAAAGTAGCCCCAGAAGAAGGCGCGGTTGAAGAGGGCGTGGCTGTGTTCGTCCCAGATTGCGTGGACGGCGGATTTATCCGAGAGGGCGTAGGCGCCGAAAAGGATGACGTTGAGCGCGAGGCCGGCCCAGAGCAAAGTCCAGCCGGAAAAGATCTGGCTGCCGGTGAGGAGGGTGCCGATGGCATAGCCGATCACGAGCAGGCCAAATAGCAGGAAGAGGCCGGTGCGCAGGATTGAGAGGGTGGTGAGAGACATGTGGTGCTCCATTTTTGTAACCTATGAGTGACATTTAGGGTATAGGTTTAGTAACGTCAAGGTTACACGCAAAATTTGTCATTTTGCCATTCCCGAAACGCTTTGCTATTCCCCTTGGCAGATCAATTCGACTAGAAGTCTCGCCATGACCTTGAAGACCATTCTTATCCATCCCGACCCTCGGCTGCGCAAAGCCTGCACACCAATTGCCGCCTTTGATGCGGAGCTGCGCAAGCTGGCCGATGACATGATTGAAACCATGTATGAGGCCCCCGGCATTGGGCTGGCAGCGCCGCAGATTGGGCTCACGCGGCAGATGCTGGTGATGGATTGCGTGGATAAAGAGGAGGAGCCCAAGCCGATGGTACTGCTTAATCCTGAGATCACGTGGTCGTCTGAGGAGGTCAGCACTTATGAGGAGGGCTGCCTGTCGATTCCGGAGCAATTCGGGGATGTAACGCGGCCCGAGCGGGTGCGCGTGGCCTACACGGACATTGATGGCAAAGCGCGTCAGGATGAGTTTGACGGCTTGTGGGCGACCTGCGTGCAGCATGAGATTGATCATCTGCGGGGCAAGTTGTTCATCGACTATCTGAGCGCGCTCAAGCGCACTATGATCACCAATAAGATGAAGAAGCTGAAGAAGGACCGTGCGCGGGCATGAGTGATCCGCGCCCTTATGTGCCTTGGCCCCATTCGGTTTTGCGCAGCGTTGCAGAGCCGGTGGGGGCTGTTGACGTCGAGGTTTGTGCGATCTGGGACGAGATGCTGGCAGCGATGTATGCGATGCCGGGTGTTGGCTTGGCCGCGCCACAGCTGGGGATTTCGCGCCGCTTGGCGGTGGTGGATTGTGCGCAGGGCGGCCAAGAGCCGGTGCGCATGGCCAATCCTGAGCTGTTGAGCGCGGGCGTGGAGTTGCAGGAAATCGAGGAGGGCAGCCCGAACTTGCCCGGTGTTTACATCAAGGTGAAGCGGCCTTCGGTGGTGAAGGTGGGGTTTTTGGATGAGAGCGGTGCTCGGGTTCAGCGGGAATTTGACGGGCTTTGGGCGACCTCGGTGCAGCACCAGATTGATCACCTGAACGGCAAGATGTTTTTTGACCGGGTCAGCCCGCTTAAGCGCAAGATGCTGCTGGCCAAGGCGAGCAAGCTGAAGAAGGCCAAGTGATGCGGGTTGTGTTTATGGGCTCGCCTGATTTCTCCGTGCCGGTGCTCGATGCGCTGGTGGAAGCGGGCCATGAGATTGCCGCCGTTTATTGCCAGCCGCCGCGCCGCGCGGGCCGGGGCAAAGCGCTTAGACCAACGCCGGTGCAGGCGCGCGCGGAGGCGCTGGGCTTGGAGGTGCGCCATCCGGTGAACTTTAAAGATAGCGCGGATGTTGAGGCTTTTGCGGCGCTGAAAGCTGAGGTTGCCGTTGTTGTGGCCTATGGGCTGATTTTGCCGCAAGCGCTGCTGGATGCGCCCACGCATGGCTGCCTCAATATCCATGCCTCGCTGCTGCCGCGCTGGCGGGGGGCGGCGCCAATTCACCGCGCGATTATGGCGGGTGATGCTGAGACGGGTGTCTGCATTATGCAGATGGAGGCGGGGCTTGATACCGGGCCGGTGCTATTGCGCGAAGCGGTTGGGATTTCGGATAGTGATACGACTGGGGTGTTGCATGACCGGCTCTCTGCGCTGGGCGCTGGGCTGATAGTGGAGGCGTTGGGACGGCTGGATGCGCTGACGCCTGAGGTGCAGGCCGAGGATGGCGTGACCTATGCGCATAAGATTGAAAAGGCGGAGGCACGTGTGGATTGGTGCCGTTCTGCCGCTGAGGTGAGTGCACATATCCGGGGGCTGGCGCCTTTTCCGGGTGCTTGGAGCGAGATTGATGCGACCCGGATCAAGTATCTGATGGCGGAAATTGGCGATGGCAGCGGCGCGCCGGGGGAAGTGCTGGATTACATGCTTGAGGTGGCTTGTGGCACTGGCTCGGTTCGGTTGACGAGCTTGCAAAGGCCCGGCAAGGGGCCGCTGAGTGCCGAGGACTTTTTGCGCGGCTTTCTTGTGCCCAAGGGCAGCGTGATCTGAGCTTCTGCCTTAACGATTTGTAAATCGGCCGCTCATCCCCATATAGTTGTGAACGGGGCTGAAGGGGAAACACATGCCATTTGTCTTCTATATGATCATTGTCGGGGCGGCTGCTGGGTTTCTGGCAACGCGGGTGATGAACGTGAATTTGAGCCTGCCCAATACGATTGCCTTGGGGGTGCTTGGAGCGTTGGCCGGTGGTTTGGTTGTGCGCTTGCTGCTTTACTCGATGCAGATTGTTGGCGGCTTTGTGGGTGCTGTTTTGGGCGCGATGGCGCTGATCTGGATCTACCAGCGTTACATGGGCACGCGATAAGCGGCGATGTGCAATCTGTTTTCCATGAGCAAAGGTCAGGCCGCTATTCGAGAGTGGTTTGACGATCTGGATGACAAGACCGGCAACCTGCCGGAGCTGGCCGCGATCTACCCTGACACGCCGACGCCGGTGATCCGTTCGGCTGGCGCGGGCCATGAGATGGTGATGATGCGCTGGGGGATGCCCTCGCCGGCTTTTGCGCTGAAAAACCGCAAGACGGATACGGGGGTCACGAATATTCGCAACACCAAGTCGGCTCATTGGCGGCGCTGGCTGGGGCCGGAGCATCGCTGCTTGGTGCCGTTCACGAGCTTTTCGGAGTATCAAAAGGCCGAGGGAGGGCGGCCTGAGCCGGTGTGGTTTGCCCGTGATGAGAGCAGGCCGCTGGCGTTCTTTGCCGGGATTTGGACGAATTGGACCTCTGTGAGGAAGCTCAAAGAGGGCGAGACGAATAACGACCTTTACGGGTTTCTGACGACGGAGCCGAATGCGGTGGTGGCACCCATTCATCCCAAGGCGATGCCGGTGGTTTTGACGAAGCGAGACGAGTTGGATGTTTGGCTGCGCGCACCCAAGGACGAGGCGCTGAGCTTGCAGGCGCCGTTTGCGGATGATGGATTGGTGGTGGTTGCGCGAGGGCAGAAGTCGGACGGGCAGGATATTGCGGCCCCGGCGCAGGGAACACTGTTTTAAGTTTGAAATTTTTGGGCGGTTTTGGGTGTGTCGGCTTTGCGCCTTCTTATCGCGCGTGCGGCGATGGTTTTCGGAAGTTGCGCTGAGTGCGTTTTTTGTAGCGCGGCGGCCACAGGGCGCAATTGGGCCTTAAAAAACAGTGGCGAGAATCCTCGCATGCCCTGTATTCAGCACATCTTGTCCTAGCGGATCAGACTTTAGCGGGTCGGACGTGATCAGTCCCCCGGTGCGAAACGGCGCTGCTGTTTTCGTATGCCAAAGCTGCGATGTGAGGAGGAGGAGGCCCTTTTACGGCTCCACATGATGTAGCTCATCCTGGTAGAGCATTCGACTATTAATCGAAATGTAGCTGGTTCGAATCCAGCCATCAAACGGGTAAGGCAGCAATGCCCCGAGGTTCGAATCCTCGTCAGCGCGAAAGCGCTCCAAATAAGGGTGCCCGGACCATATCTGCGATTGCAGGGTCTGTGGATTTGGCAGGCGGCTTCGGCAAAACGCCAAAACAAGCATCCCGCGCCATCGCCCCGGCCCTTGCCGGTCAGGGTGTGACGTGTTGCGACCCATCGCGCCGGGTGACGGAGCTTTCGAGCGCCTGAACCATGCGCTGTGGGTGGCGCACCACTCCGCACTGATCCGCTTGGATTGGGACAGGGTATGGCTTCGGGCACCTACACAAAGTTATTCAACCGAGGCTGCTTTGGCCTCCCCAACCCAACTGAAATCAAAAGGAGATGCGCGTGTTGTAGCGACGCTCAATGAAAAGGAAAAAGACGATGAATACACTGGAAAAAATCATACACCGCCGTCGGCTGACGTTGACTGAGGGTGAACGCGCCCTGATCTTTCGCAAAGGTCGGCTGATCGATGTGCTGGGCGCGGGCGAGCACGTTTTGCATCGCAAGGACGTGGTCGACACCCATCGGCTCACCAATCCAGAGTTCACGTCACCTTTCAAAGAGGCGATGCTGCGCGAACGGCCTGATTTGGCTGAGACGCATCTGAGCGAGCTGGCGACGGGTGTTGACGAGGTCGCTGTGGTTTCCCGTGATGGGAAGCTTCACAGCGTTCTGAGCCCTGAAACACGGCTGCATGTCTG
>CAZQMR010000158.1:0-7996 GCA_964594465.1 uncultured Rhodobacterales bacterium | reverse complement strand
AGCGCGCCGTTTTTGGTCTTCCAGACACTAATACTCTCCACATTCCCGAACTCTCGAAACCGGCTCGAGAGCAGCGTTTGCTCGTTGGTCAGCCCTGTTTCGGTTAAGTTAAATCGGCGAATGCGCGTCGCAAACCCTTGTAAATACTCAAACCTTCGCTCCACCAGATAGAACTTCCCATCCGGCCCAATATCGGCGCCCGTCGGCAAAAACCGGTCTCGCCGCGGCAGCTTCGCCCATCTTTCCCAAGTTTTGCCTGTCAGACGATAAACCTGAAATGGCCGCGTCCATTTCCCCGAGCGCTCCGGCAACGTATAAAGCCGATCCTGAGCGTCCACTGCCAGCGCCTCCATCCCAGAATTCGATTGAAAATCAACGAAATCCGGATGGTTCTTAACAGCCTGAGCCGGCGATGAAACATCATCATATTGCCGCAACCGATGATGCCCCTCAAAGGCCACCCACACGCGATTGTCCGACGTAACCGCCAGCCCTTCCGCGTTGGAATTATAGGCCGATGGTCGTCCGTTTTCTTCCAGGTTCTTTGACCAAGGCGCAGGTAACAGAAAAGAAATTTCTGTGTTTTTTAAACCGGTTATGCGATTTTCATCTCGCTCAAAGGCTCCGGTTGCGACGTCACCGCGATCGGTAATTGCGATAAAATTCTGCCCGTCTGCGGTGACATGCAGCCCCGAATACCCGCCGTGATTTTCACTGGCTTCCTTCCATTTGAAACTCGACAGAAGCGACAGTCTTGGCTCCGCAAACGCAGCCTGAGCAGCGCAAATGCTCGCGCAAATCAACAGCTTGATCAATTATTCAGAACCTTGCGACATTGCGACGGAAGATCCGCCAGCACCAATTCCCGCCGCTTTTTGCGCGGTGTTTTTTTGGCATTAGGATCGGGTTTTGCAGGCTTAAGGGCATCCGTCACCCACCAAACCGCTTCCTTACATCCAGTGCCACGCGGGATTGGATCCTGCTCTTGGCAAATCCGGTTCCCTTCCGGGCAGTTCATACGGACATGAAAGTGGTAATGATGCCCCCACCAAGGGCGGATTTTGCGTAGCCAGCGCTTGTCACCGCGCGCGTCTTTGCACATCTGCAATTTCACCGGTGCTGTCACAAAAATTCGTGCAACATCAGGGTCTTTCGCGGCAGCTTTCAGGATCTCATGATGCGCGCGGGTCCAGTTGCCATTGACCTTGCGCTGATCACGACTGCGCACCGAGATCGACGAAAGATTTTCGCGTTCCTTGCGCGTCAAGTTCAACCGTGTTGCAGGCTTCATCCAGATATCCGCATCCAAGCCAAGCTGATGCGATCTGTGCCCGCTCAGCATTGGCCCACCGCGCGGTTGCGAGATGTCCCCGACATAGAGGCCCTTCCACCCGGCCTGTTTCGCTTTGCGCGACAGGCGTTTGATAAAGCTGATCGTATTGGGATGACCCCAATTACGGTTGCGTGACAGGCGCATGGCTTGCCATGTTGGCCCGGTCTCCGCCAGTTGCTCACCGCCTGCAAGGCACCCCTTGTTATAGGTGCCAAGGGCTGCGGGTTGGTGAAATGACGCGTCCCGTTTGCCGCCAAACAGCCGCTTTGCTGCGGTTTGCGCGGAGCTGGACATAGGAAGCGCAAACGACAGAGCTGTTATCAAAATCAATAAGTTACGCATAATTCACTCGCAGGTTAGGAGTTAGGCTCTCACTTTGTATAGCAGAACAAGGCCGATCAGGAACAACACAATTACGGGAGAAATCCCAAGACCTTGCGAACCTGTGATCTCGGTCATCAAAGCAATCGAAAATGGAGCAATAAACGCGGTCGCCTTACCCGACAAAGCGTAGAGGCCAAAATACTCGGTCATCTGTGATCTGTCGTCGACTTGATGCACCATCATTGTGCGCGACGCAGCCTGTAGCGACGCACCAAACGCGCCAATCAAGCTGCCGTAAACATAGAACATGATATCCGGCAGGGAGGAGCCGTCGGGAAGTTGAATGCCGTAAATATGCGTGCGTGTTGTGAGGATTGTAAGAATGCTCGTCAGTATAAGAACGAGTATGCTTAGGCCAATCACACGGCGCGATCCAAACGCCTTATCAGCGCGCCCTCCTACAAACGCACCAAGGGCGCCTGCGACCAAAGCAATCAGACCAAAGATGCCCAATTGTGCAGTCTGCCAGCCCAGCACGCCAGCCGCGTAAATTCCCCCGAACATGTAAAGCCCATTCAGGCCGTCACGGTAGAACATGCTCGATCCCAGATAGGCAAAGAGCGATGGCTTTTGCGGTAAGCTGCTCAGCGAGGTCCAAAGGCTCGACATTGCGCTGCTGATCGACAGTGCCGCCTTCTTTGGAACTTCTGGCACCCACAAAAAGAAGGGTATGATGAACAGCCCGTACCAAAGTGCTGTAAGCGGTCCAACGGCGCGGGTGCCCTCAAACTCATCTGGATTCAGACCAAAAATTGGATCAAGGCCGAGAAACGTTTTGCCGTTGCTGCTTTCCGCAAGAAGGGCCAGCACAAGTATAACGGTGACAAACCCACCTATATAGCCCAGCGCCCAGCCATTGCCGGAAATGCGGCCCAAATCTTCTTCGGGCACGAGTTCAGGCATGTATGCATTGGAGAAGACAAACGTAATCTCAACCGCGATCAGGCCCAATGCAAAGGCAATCAGGATGATCGTAGGATCTTCCATCCCCGGCACACCAAGCCAAAGCATTGCAGTTGATGCCACAAGCACCAGAGACCACGCGGCCATCCACGGCTTTCGTGGCCCGGCGCTGTCTGCAATCGCTCCTAGGACTGGCGCGCTAAAGGCAATGATGAGACCTGCGATTGTGAGCATCAAACCCCATGCGGCCTGTCCGCTGACGGGATCGCTGGCGACATGGGAGGTGAAATAGGGTGCAAAGATGAAGGTTACGAGCAGCGTGTGAAAAGGCTGCGAGGCCCAATCATACATCATCCATGCGCGAATGGCTTTTGAATTTTTGCCCGCCACGTCTGTTGTCTCCCCTGATTTACTCGCATGAAACAGATAAGTGATACTCGGATCAAGCTTTGAGTGAACTTCGCGCGTGCTTCAATCGCGTGGGCTTGCTAGTAATTTGCCTGAGCAATGAATTTGAGGTGGAAAATGCAGAATTTCAGATACTGGATTTTATGTTTGGCCCTGTTCCTGTTTGGAGCAACAGGTGCGGCTTATGCCCAAAGCGGGCGCACGGTCATGGTGCTTGATGCCTCCGGCTCGATGTGGGCCAAGATAGGCGAGCGGCACCGCATTGAAATCGCGCGGGATGTGTTTGCGCAATTGATGGAAGATTTGCCACCTGCACGCGATCTTGCGGTTTTGACCTATGGGCACAGGCGCAAGGCGGATTGCTCTGACATTCAGCAAATTGCCGATTTCGGCACAGCGCGCGACACGATGATCAAGCGTGTGCGCAAGCTCAATCCGCGCGGAAAGACACCCCTTGCGGGCGCAATGGAGCTGGCTGCCGAAACGCTCAACTATACCAAAGAACCGGCAACCGTCATTCTGGTGTCTGACGGGCGCGAGACCTGTCGGCGTGACCCCTGCAAGGTGGCCCAAAAGCTCAAAACTGAGGGGTTCGATTTCACCGCGCATGTTGTGGGATTTGACATTGATGACCCAGAGGCAGAGGCGCAGTTGCAGTGTTTGGCCGACAATACCGGTGGGCAGTATTTTTCAGCCGCCAATGAGGAAGAATTGAGCGTGGCCTTAACAGGCACGTTTTCAGCTGAGACCGGCGTGGCACCGGGAACCCCTGCGTCGCTCACCTTGATGGCCTCAGATTTGGTTGGGGGCAAGGTAGCGGCAACCGGGCTGACATGGAGCATTCGCCTGTCGCGCACAGGAACCGAAGTGGTGCGATTGACAGATAGTGGTCCGGTCGCGGTTGAGCTTTCGCCGGGCCTTTATGATATATTCGTGGAACGGCCCGCGGACGACGCTAAGGCAGAATCGCTCAGGCTCAGGCTGAGACCCGGTGCAAAACAAACCGAGACCCTCGCCTTTCCAATAAATTTTAGCGCAACCGTCACACCGATTGGCGGGATAGAAACTGCGGTAAACTCAAAGATAAATGTTGCGTGGAGCGGCCCCGGATATGATGGCGATTTCGTCTCACTTTCATCTGTTGGTGCAGCTGATGATAAATTCATTTCTCGCAGCACAATCGGCACCGATGAGACTATTTCGCTCAAGGTCCCGATGACGCCGGGCGATTATGAACTGCGCTATGTGCTTGGGCTGCCGCCGGTTGTTTTGGCGCGCGAAAAGATCACAGCACTTGATGTGATTGCCCTTGTGATCGCGCCCGACACCGCCGCTGGCCGCACCGAGATCGAGGTCGATTGGCGCGGCCCGGGATTTGAAGATGATCTGGTAACGATTGTCCCCATTGATGCCCCAACTGATGAAATTGGTGTGGCAGGCTACATGCGCGATGGCTTCCCGGCGCGACTGACGGCGCCATCCACCGAGGGTTTGTATGAGCTGCGTTACTTGCTGGCAGGCGAGCGCGTTTTGGCTCGGCGACCGATTGAAATTACCAAAAGCGAAGAGGTGATTGCACGTCTGCGTGCGCCGGCTTCGGCCAGCGTTGGCGATACGTTTGAAGTGAACTGGGATGGCCCGGGCGGGGCAAGCGACCTGATTTCAATTGTCGATCCAAGAGCGACAAGCGGCAATACCCTGACCAATACCAGCATAAAACTCGGAAGCCCGGTTGTGATTTCAGCGCCTTTGGTGCCTGGCAATTTTGAGTTGCGATATGTTGAAGACGGGCGGACAGTGCTTGTCGCCGCACCGGTCAAAATTCACGATGTTGACGCGGATATTTTTGCACCAGACAAAGTTCAGGCGGCGCGGCCCTTTCGCGCCCGTGTCAGCGGCCCGTTTCTTGACGGGGATCTTGTCCGCATTCTCGACCCCAATAACCCAGACGCCTATAGTGATACACTGGCACTTTACGATAGCGGCGAACCGGTCGAGCTGATTGCCCCACGTCGCCCGGGTGCCTACGAAATTCGCTACCTCTTGAAAGGTCAGCGCATTATCGCACGTCAAACGCTTGAGGTTTTCGCCAAAAGTTAGGCTCTGGCGACACCCTGGTTCCCTTTTTGGCCATTCTCACGCGCCCATCCCTTGGACGCGTGAGAACGGCAATGTTCAGGGGTCAAGCGGAGCGCAAAAGCACTTTGTTCGATCCAATCGCAGTCGCAATTTTTGTATAATGCGTCTGTCGACGACGTGAATTTTCCGCCGAACGCAGCAGAATTGTTTGCGTCTCTTCAATGACCTTCACGGCTGCTCTCTGAACCTTGGCAATGCGCTTTTTGCTTACCGGCACCAAGGGGCGGGTTGTTTTGGCCTTTGGCGTTTTGGATTTTGGTTCAGGGCTGGTCACGGGAAGAACCGGAACAATAGGATCTTGGTTTTCACGTGCAAGCGCTGCCAGCTCTTGCGCAGCACTCATCAGTTGCGTTTTGATCGGTTCATAGTCGCCTCTTTCTGGCAACGTGTCAGCGATTTGCTCATACTGATTGGACAAGCAATCAATACGGTAGACCTCGTCCAAACGAGAGCAAAACGTAGAGGCTTCGCCGAGCTCTTTTATGATCAGATGCGTATCATCATCACTGAGAAAACGGCCAGCGAATCTACCGCCGCCATGACCAAAGACACCGTAAGATTGCTCATCGAAACTGTGGTCCGTGCCGCGGTCACCGTAGTCTGCGGAGCTAACGGGAGAGACATCGTTGTCGCCGCCTTCTCCTTCATTGTCACCGATTTCTTGAGCAAATACGGGCGATACCGAGCCGCTTAGGAGCAGAAATAGAAAGCAGACAAGAACAAGCGAAAATGCAGCGGTAAAAAGCTGATTAAGTTGGTTTTTGAGTGTGATAAACATAGTAGACTTCTTTTCAAAATAGGATTCACGCAACGCTCAAAAAAGACCGCCGCGCAAGCCTACCACGAGGACGCCCTCGTCGAAAAGACGTTTAACTGATTATTTACCCGACCAGAATTTCTTAACCCTTGAGAAGAAGTCCTGCGTTTCCGGCGAGTTATTTTCTGCACCGATCGCTTCGAACTCTTCCAGGATCTCGCGCTGTCGCGCTGTCAGGTTCACAGGTGTTTCCACGGCAAGCTCGATATAGAGATCACCAGAACCAGCGCCGCGTAAGGCCGGCATGCCTTTTCCGCGCAGTCGCAACTGTTTGCCCGATTGAACACCAGCGGGAACTTTCACGCGCGAGCGTCCACCGTCAATCGTTGGTGCTTCCATTTCACCACCAATTGCGGCCGTGGCCATAGCCACTGGGATGCGGCAGAAGAGATTGACGCCATCGCGCTCGAAAATCTGATGCTCCGCAACTTGGATGAAAATATAGAGATCGCCGGTTGGACCACCGCGCAAACCTGCCTCACCTTCGCCCGCCAAGCGGATCCGCGTCCCAGTTTCGACACCGGGCGGGATGTTGACGTTGAGGTTGCGGTCCTTTTGAACGCGCCCAGCGCCCGCACAAGAACCGCATGGGTTCTTGACGATCTGACCGCGACCCGAACAGGTCGGACAGGTGCGCTCAACCGTGAAAAAGCCCTGTTGCGCACGAACTTTGCCCATACCCGAGCAGGTCGGACAGGTTGTCGGTTCAGCGCCGCCCTCGGCACCGGTGCCATTGCAGACTTCACAGCTTACAGAGGCCGGGACCGAGATATTTGCTTGTTTGCCGTTAAACGCCTCTTCAAGAGAAACGTTCAAGTTATAGCGCAGGTCAGACCCACGGGTTGCGCGATTGCCACCGCGACCACGCTGGCCGCCTTGCCCCATAAAGTCGCCGAACAGATCATCAAACACATCAGAAAACGCCGACGCAAAATCGCCGTTGCCCTGCTGACCGCCACGCGGACCACCGCCCATGCCACCGTCAAACGCCGCATGACCATAGCGGTCATAGGCAGCCTTTTTATCGGCATCCTTGAGGACGTCATACGCTTCGTTCACTTCTTTGAACTGATTTTCAGCGTTTGGATTGTCGGAGTTGCGGTCCGGGTGCAGCTCTTTGGCCTTGGTGCGATAAGCCTTCTTCAGCTCGTCAGCGGTAGACCCTTTGGGGACACCCAGCACATCGTAAAAATCGCGCTTTGCCATGTGCTTGCTTTCCTGTTCTGTGGTTGCGTGGTGGGGCTGGCGTCACGCCAACCCCACGTCAGCAGTTGATCAGGAACGCTTGTCGTCGCCGAGATCTTCGAAATCGGCATCAACAATGTCTTCGTCGACGCTACGGGGTGTATCGTCGGCTTCTTCGCCAAAGCCATCATCTGGCGCTGGCTGTGGGTTCTCTTCGGCTTGCGCCTTGTAGATCGCCTCACCAAGTTTCATCGCAGCTTCAGTCAGATCCTGGCTGCGGGCTTTGATCTTGCCTGCATCCTCGGATTCCAGCGTTTCTTCGAGCGCCTTGATCGACAGCTCAATCACCTCAACCGTGCTTGGATCAACCTTGTCACCATGCTCTTCGAGCGATTTCTTGGTGCCATGGATCAGGCTTTCCGCAGAGTTGGTCGCCTCGATCAGCTCGCGACGCTCTTTATCGCTCTCGGCATTCTCTTCGGCTTCGCGCACCATATCCTCGATATCATCATCGGACAGACCGCCGGAGGCCTGAATGGTGATTTTCTGCTCTTTGTTGGTGCCCTTGTCTTTGGCCGACACAGACACGATACCGTTGGCGTCAATATCAAAGGTCACTTCGATCTGTGGCAGACCGCGCGGCGCTGGCGGGATTTCCTCCAAGTTGAACTGGCCGAGGATTTTATTGTCCGCCGCCATTTCGCGTTCACCCTGGAAACACCGGATGGTCACCGCATTCTGATTGTCCTCCGCCGTGGAGAAGATTTGGCTCTTCTTCGTCGGAATAGTCGTGTTGCGGTCGATCAGGCGGGTAAAAACGCCACCGA
>CAZQMR010000157.1:0-8126 GCA_964594465.1 uncultured Rhodobacterales bacterium | reverse complement strand
GAGCCGCTGAATTACCGGATGCTCTCAACTTGGATGAGCTATCCTGATTTCACCCATCTGATCGAGCGCTGCATTTTGACGGCGCATGTTGGCCATACGATCATTTATGGCATCTCGAACAACTCAACCGCTTTTGTGAGCAATGCGGCGGTGGGGCATATGGGCTATCAGCCCAAAGACAACGGCGAGGATTTCCGGGCGATGATTGAGGCGCGTGACGGGGTGCCGGGGCCGCAGGAGAATATGGTGACGGTGCATGGTGGTCAGTTTGCGGATTTCCCGCATTTTGATGATTAGAGCCCGGTTGCAAGGCGGTCCGTTAGGGCTTGGAGCATAGCGTCGCAGCGGTCTAGCTGGTCAATGCTGACGAACTCATCGGGTTTGTGGCCTTGCATCATGGAGCCGGGGCCGCAGACGATTGACGGGATGCCAGCTTGGCTTGAGAAGAGGCCCGCTTCGGTGCCAAAGGCGACTTTGATCGTGTTGTTGGCCCCGGTGAGGGATTTCATCAGGGTGACAATTTCTGTGTTTGGCGCGGTGCCAAGGCCGGGGTAGGAGAAGCTCTCGCTGATTTCGATTGAGGCTTCCGAGCGGCCTGTTTTGGCGACGATCTCGGCGGCTTTGTCGCGCAAGGTTTGGAGGATGGCGTGAGGGTCATCCTCGGCCAAGTTCCGAATCTCAAAATCAAGTTCGGCGTGGTTCGGCACGATGTTAAGGGCCACGCCGCCGGTGATTTTGCCAATATGGAGCGTAGTGTAGGGCACGTCGTAGTCGCCATCGCGCAGGCCGGTTTGTGCGATCTCAGCCTGTTTGTCGCGAATGACTTGGCCGAATTCCATTGCCAGATGCAGTGCGTTTAAGGCGAGCGGAGCGAGGGCTGAGTGGCCCTCCGCGCCTTTGCAGGTGGCTTTGAGGGCGATTTTGCCTTTGTGCCCGGTGGCCACGGCCATGCTCGTTGGCTCGCCGATGATCGCGAAGTCCGGTTTTTGCGGGGCGTTTGCGAGCATCTCAACGAGGGATCGCACGCCGATACAGCCGATCTCTTCGTCATAGCTAAGCGCGAGATGGAGCGGGGTTTTGAGATTTTTGTCGGCAGCGTTGAGAAATGCGGCAATGGCGGAGGCGCAAAAGCCTTTCATATCCGTGGTGCCGCGCCCATAAAGCTTGCCGCTGTCCTGGGTCATTTCAAAGGGCGGGCGGGTCCAGGCTTGGCCCTCGACGGGAACGACATCGGTGTGGCCGCTCAGCATCACGCCGCCCTCAGCCGGGCCGAGCGAGGCATAGAGGTTGGCCTTGGTGCCATCTGCGTTGTCGATCCGGGTGATGCGCGCACCGGTGGGGCGCAGCAGATCAGTGACATAGTCGATCAGCGCGGCGTTGGGGTCGCGGCTGACAGTTGGAAAGGCAATCAGTCGCGCGAGGATATCTTGTGTATTCATCCTGTGTGTTTAGCGCATTGCCGCTTTCAGAAACATCGGAAAGATTACGACCTTACGCGGAATTGCGACTGGCGGGGCGGTCTTGAGAAATCACGCGGTAAATGTCTGAAACTGCGCCGGGCCGGGGGTGTTGGCGCTCAGGTTTGTAAAGGTTGGGTGCATCACCGACTTGAGCAAGACTAACCGGTTTGACCGGCAGACCGAGGGCCGTTTGCAAGAGCTTCGCGAGCACTTGGTTGGCGCTATAGCGATGCTCTGCGAATTCGCGCGCGCGCGCGCACATCAGTTTGCGACGCGGACCGCTATCAATCAAACGATCTAAGGCCGTGTCAAACTGTGTTTTGTCATCGGTGTCAGAGATCCCAAGCCCTGTGACGCCATCCTCGAAAATCTCGTGCAAATGGGGGGAATCAAGTGTGATCAGGGGCAGGCCAAGGGTTTGGGCCTGAGCTGCGAGGTATTGCGCGTTTGGAGTGGTATCAAGGGTGGTAAATATATCGGATCGCTCCAGCCAACTGGCTGCCGCACCGCTTTCCCCAACCACCAGAAGCCGTGGCCCAAGGCCAAGTTCTTTCGCTTGGTGGCGCAGGTCAGAGGCGGTTTGTTCGGAGCTGAGCATCAAAATGCGCAGATCCTGATGGCGTTCAAGCGCTGACTTCGTGCGCTCAATCCATGAGGCGCTGCTTGCACTATCATCCTGACCCGCATAGATCGCGAGGGTAAGGTTGGTGCCAGCCGTTGCGATCTCATAGCTTTGCCACATCAGGTTTTGATCACGCCCGAAGCTTTCGACATCAAAGAAAGTTGGATCTGGCAGCACTGTAAAGGAGGCAACATCGACGTCCAACCACTGGGCGTAACCTTGTGCCTTGATGCGGGATGGGGTTGTGAGCGTGACGCCGGGGATGGCGAGCAGCGCGTGATAAATTGCGCTGTAGCGGGTGTCGTTTTCCGGGGAGCCCGGTTTGGGGGCATCTGAGCGCAAGTTGATGACGAGGTTGGGGACTTGCGCGACGAGGGCTGCGAGCGTGAAGGGGAGCATGGCTTCTTCGGACCAAATGGAGACCATGTCAGGGCGGGTCGCTTGGAAATGGGGAACCAGTCGCTCGATGCCCTTGCGGGTGAGGCGGGGCAAAAGCGTGAGCAAGTCGGTAAGAAGTTCCGCACCTTGAGGCGGTGTTAGGGTGGGTTCGGCTTCGAATTCGTCGATCTGGCGAATTTGCAGACCCATGGATTGATAGGCGGACATGAAGCCGGACCACTGGCGGGATTCGACTTCGTTCACACAGACAATTTCGATGGGTTTGGTGAAGTTGATGCCGCCCAACGATGGGCCGTTATTCATGCGACCTGCAAGGCGCAGCATGCGTTCGTCTGACTTGCTTTCGCCCAGCGTACCGGCGGCAAAAACAACAGGGCCAAGGGCATTGGAATCCAGTGGGCGCAGCTTGCGTTCGGCAAAGAGGGACAGTGCGTTGCGCAGGGCCAGTGGCGCTGTGAGATTGCCGCGTGAGGATTGCGGGCTAATGGTTTCCATGGCGATGATGGCACGATCCGTGGCTTTGATGATGTCATGGGCGGCCTCTGCCCCATCGGCGCGGCGGATCGGGTCGAGCACGGAAAACGCGCCCATAATATCCCCGCGCGCAAAGAGGTTTTTGCCAAAGACAATGCGGGGCAGCGGGTTGTTGCTATCCTTTTCAATGAGATCACGAAACAGGGCGTCGGAGTGGGACTGGTCGCTGAGCTTGGCGTAAAATTCGGCCTGCTCGGCATGATCGGCAAGGCTCATCTCAAGGCCGTCAAAAAACGCTTCTATCAGCGCGGCGGCTTCTTCTTCGCGATCAGAATTGGTGAGCCAGTTTAGTAGATTGCGCATCACCTCGCGGTTGGTGGGGAAGCGGTTGTGCAGCGCTTGCCAAGTTTCCAGCATGTGATGGGTCACACCAGCCTTTTGCAACAGCAAGGCGGCAACGACTTGGGGCGCACACAGGCTCGGGTTTTGGCGGATCAAATGATAGGCGACCATAAGCCGGGTTTGGGCATCACGCTTTGACATCTCGCCGCTCAGGAGCGCTTCGCATTTGACGCTGAGATGTGAGGGCGTTTCCTGAGAGGGATGGGCGGGTTTGGCAGTGCCAATATAGGTCGCAAGAAGGTCCATCTTCACGCGCCTCCTGTCGCAGTTTTGATTGGGGGTTGATCCGTGGCCTGAGACAGCGGGCTGACCTGACGGCACAGATCGCGGAGGTGATGGGTTGAGAGATGTGCCGCCAGCATGCGCACAAATCCCTTTGAGAAACCGTGCTTGATATTGGCGGGATTGTTGAGTGCGAGATTTTGGCCGTAAATTGAAATCAGAGCGCCCGGATCGAAATGTTCGATGCCCAACGGTTCCAAAATTTGTGCTAAATCACCTGCCAGCCGGTTGCGTAAAATGGAGACGCCTTTGGGGTTCTCAATGGCGAGATAAGGCAGGACGACGATCAGGTGACCTGTCAGGGCCTTGAGCTCAGCAAGATCGCTTGCCATTTGCTGCTGACTGACTGGGCTGAGGGTGATTTGCGCGATATGTTCAATCTCTGCCGTCGACATGCCAAGATCAGAGCTGGTCAACGAGCTGATGCGAACATCCTTGTCCGGGATCGCAATCGCCCGCCAAATCTCTTCTGCTTGATGCAGGTTTGCCATCGCTTTTGGCGCAATCCGAAGCAGATAATCATCCCCGATGATCCGATCTGCGTGGCGCAAAACTGTGCGTGCGTTTATTTCGACAAAGGTGACTTCCGCTGTTGGAACGCCAAAGCGGGCCTCGCGCTCTTTGAGCCGTTTGATCCGGTCCAAAGCAAGCGTTGTCGATTGATCCCCTGACCCATACCCACCGCGCCGCAAATGCAGAGTTTCGCGGTGGGCGATTACGGTGAGCGGTGCGGTGATGCACTGCGATCCGAGAGCGGTAATGACCGATTTGGGGGTGGCGTTTATTTCAAGTGCGCACATGTCTCTGCCTGAGTGGATTGGATGGCAAAGAGTGGCGAGTTTATAGTTAATAAGTAATTTAAGTTGGGAGCAGTTCCGGCATTTCCCTGACAGCCGGACCTAAGAATGCCGCAAATACAAAGCGTTGGTATCAAATTTTATCATCAAATTTGGCGAACATTTGTAGCACAAAATGCTCAATTCTGCCGAATCGTCAGGCCCATTCCCGCGCAAGACGTGTAAGTCCTTGTCTGCGCGCAAGCGGGAGCCTACATGGAAGTCATGAAACTCTTCCCATCCTTGTTGAACCGCGCCCCGACTGTTTCTGTTATTCGCCTGAACGGCGTTATTGCAGCAGGTGGCGGACGGCTGTCAGGCTCGACCTTGAGCGACCAAGCGCTTGCTCCGCTGATTGAGCGTGCTTTTGCCAAGGGCAAGCCCAAAGCGATAGCACTTTCGATCAACTCACCGGGCGGCTCGCCTGTGCAATCGAGCCTGATTGCAGCGCGCATTCGCCGCCTTGCGGATCAACATGAGCTGCCGGTTTACGGTTTTTGCGAGGATGTTGCGGCCTCGGGCGGGTATTGGCTGGCGACGGCGGCGGATCAGATTTTCGTGGACGAAAGCTCAGTTGTTGGCTCGATTGGGGTCATCTCGGCATCGTTTGGCTTTGATCAGTTTATTGCCAAGCAGGGTAT
Source organism: uncultured Rhodobacterales bacterium (assembly GCA_964594465.1). Taxonomy (GTDB): domain Bacteria; phylum Pseudomonadota; class Alphaproteobacteria; order Rhodobacterales; family Rhodobacteraceae; genus CAZQMR01. Next base: position 3,010 of record CAZQMR010000157.1, on the reverse strand, counting down.
TGAGCGCCGTGTTCATACCGCTGGCGAAGACAAGAGCATGCTGGACCCGTTTCGCCCGGAGCGCCCGGAAGATATTGAGCGACTGAAGGATCTGCAGCGGCAAATCCACGGCAATTTCATTCAGCAAGTGACATCGCGGCGTGGCTCTAGGCTGGTGGAGGAAGATCTTTTCACCGGCGAAATCTGGGTTGGTTCGGCGGCGGTCGAGAAGGGCTTGGTCGATGGCATTGGCCATCTCGTGCCCAAAATGAAAGAGCTTTATGGCGACAAGGTCCGCTTTAACGTGATGCAGCAAAAACGCTCGTTCCTCTCTCGCATGGGCGCACCGGGTGTCAGTGATTTGATCGGTGGCGTCGAGGATCGTGCCCATTGGTCGCGCTTTGGAGCCTAGAGCGAAATGATCGTAAAAGCCGTTTCTCTTTTCCTGATCGCAATGCTGGTGCTTGGCATGTTTGGCAAGCTGCGCATTCCGAAAGTACGGGCAAAGCGGCTGGCGGAAAAGAAGGCCAAATGCAGTGCCTGCGGTGCCTATCGCATCGGCAAAGGTCCGTGCAATTGCGGTGCGAGCGACAGTTAACCCTTAATCCCGGAACCTAACCCAGATGCTTGATGCAGTCTTTATTATTGGCGGTCTCGTCGTTCTGCTTGTTGCGGGGGATTTTCTGGTGCGTGGTGCTGTTGCGCTCAGCTTGCGGCTGGGGATTTCGGCGCTTGTTGTCTCGCTCACGGTTGTTTCGTTTGGCACCTCTGCGCCGGAGCTGTTGATTTCCGTGCAATCCGCACTGGCGGGTGTGCCGGGGATTGCGCTGGGGAATGTCGTGGGCTCGAACGTGGCCAATGTGCTGCTGGTGCTGGGGGTTCCGGCACTGTTTGCGGCGATTGATCCAAAAGGCTGCGACACGCGGCGAAACTATTGGATGATGATCGTGGGAACGGTCGTGTTTATGGCGCTCGCCTGGCATGGGCCACTGATGCCGTGGCATGGGATTATCCTGTTGGGCTTCCTTGCGATTGTGCTCTTTGACGCGATTGCGATGGCGCAAAATGACCGTGCTGCGGCGGCGCTTGCGAGTGAGGATGTTGATACGGATGCAGTCAACATGCCTTATGCACAAGTGTCCGGGTATCTTGTGGCGGGGCTGGTTGGCTTGCCAATTGGGGCGGATATGCTGATTGAGGGCGCGACCAATGTGGCGCTTCAGATGGGTGTTTCGGAGGCGGCGATTGGGCTGACGCTGGTGGCGATTGGCACCTCCTTGCCGGAGCTGGCAACCACGGTGATGGCGGCCTTGCGCAAACAGGCGGATGTGGCGCTGGGCAATGTCATCGGCTCCAACATGTTCAACCTGATGGCGATCATGGGCGTTGCGAGCTTTTTCGGGCCACTGCCGGTGCCAGAGGAGTTCTTGTCGCTGGATCTGTGGGTGATGTTGGCGGCGAGCTTGGTGCTGATCCCTATGGTCTATTTTGGCATTGTGCTGACGCGCGCTTGGGGCGTGGTGTTCCTTGCGGCTTATTGTGCGTATATCTTTGTGATCTTGACCTAAGGGCCGCATTTGGGAGGGCATCTGATGCAACCGGGGAACGTGTTGATTACGGGTGCTGCGGCGCGGTTGGGTCGGGCGATGGCGCTCTCATTGGCTGAGCGCGGCTGGAACGTGGCGGTGCATTATGCGAGTTCGCGCGAGGCGGCTGAGGCGACTGCAGCGGATGTGCGGGCGTTTGGGGTTCGGGCGGAGACGGTGCAGGCTGATCTGCTGGACGAGGCGCAGATTGCAGGGCTTGTTGGGCGTGCGGCTGAGGCACTTGGTGGGCCGCTTACGCTGCTGATTAACAATGCGTCGATCTTTGAGCATGATGTGATTGAGACTGCCACGCGGGAGAGTTGGGATCGGCATATGATGTCGAACTTGCGTGCGCCCTTTGTGCTGACGCAGGATTTTGCCGCGCAAGTGCCCGTTGACCGTGACGAGGGCGATGACCGGCCAGAGGCGCGTGGTTGTGTGGTCAATATGGTCGATATGCGGGTGCGTAAACTGACGCCGCATTTCATGACGTATACATTGGCGAAGTCGGCATTGTGGACATTTACGCAGACTGCGGCGCAAGGGCTGGCGCCGAACATTCGAGTTAATGCAATTGGTCCCGGTCCGACCCTTAAAGGCGCACGTCAAAGCGAAGATCATTTCGCTCGGCAGCAAGCCGCCACTTTGTTGCAACGCGGTTCTGATCCTGAGGGGATTGTTGAAGCGCTACAATTTATTGTGGCGTCAAAGGGGCTTACAGGGCAGCTCTTATGTATCGACGGAGGTCAGCATTTGGCGTGGAAAACGCCAGATGTTTTGGGTGTCGAATAATCTCAGCCAAATTTGACCATTTGCTCAGAAAGCTCTTGTCATAGCTGACTTGTCCACTTTGGAAGGGTGATTTGATTCGCGGACACAATTTTGTCATATTTTTCATATGCTTAGAGTTTAGGCTAAAAATATCATTTAATATCAGTAACTTAAAATGTTGACTAATTTTTAATCATTTCGAAAAAAGCCCTTTTACATCAATATGATGGCTTTTCTCAGAATAGTTCCGCACAGAGTTATCCACAGAAACCGTGGACAGCTTTTTTCTTGAAAGGGTGCATCAAAAAGTGCAGCGCGTGATGGAATCGACTATAGAGAAACTATGAGCACAGAACTGTCAGAAGAGGCCCTCAATGAGGACGGCGCGACCGGGGCAACCCGTGAGGGGCCGACCGGTCATAAGGTCATTGCTGACTACTTGAAAAGGCTGGACAATTCGCCGGGTGTTTATCGGATGCTGGGGCTGGATGGAGCCGTGCTTTATGTCGGCAAGGCGCGGAATTTGAAGAAGCGCGTCTCCTCCTATGCCAAACCGACGGGCCACACGGCGCGGATTGGGCGGATGATTTCCAACACCGCTTCGATGATGTTTCTGACCACAGAGACCGAGACCGAAGCGCTTTTGCTGGAGCAGAACCTGATCAAGCAGCTCA
>CAZQMR010000156.1:0-8192 GCA_964594465.1 uncultured Rhodobacterales bacterium | reverse complement strand
GCCTCTCCCTTTGGTCGAACGCGAAAAGCGATATTAGATGCTTCAAGTTAAAGGCGGGGCGCTTTAGGTCATTCCATCACGTATGGCGTGGTCGCACCAGTGTCATGGCGGCGATCATGAGGCCCAGCGCGATCCAGATTGGGCCGGTGTAGCTTTCGCTGAGCAACAGGATGGACCAGAGCACGCCGGAGCCGGTGACGATATAGGCCACCATGGAGGCGAAGACGGGGCCGGTTTTGGTGATGAGCCAGATGAAGCTGGTATAGGCAAAGCAGTGGAGGGTGGCGCTGGCAAGAAGCGCCCATTCGGGGGCTGACCAAGGTTGCGTGAGGTCGACCCATTGGCCTGAGAGGCTGGCAAGAGGGGTGGCGAGGATGAGGCCTAGAATAGATGCGCCGAGGATGACTTGCATCGGGTCGAGCCCGGCAGAGCCTTTGAGAGAGACATAATTATCTTCGATCCCATAGCAGAACGGGGCGATGAGCGCGATCAGCAGGTAAATGCCGGTATTGGCGCCGGGGAGTTCTGCGACGGGGGCGATGAGGGTGATGATGGCCGCGGCACCGAGTGCGATGCCAAGGGTTCTGAGCCATGTGGTACTCTCGATCTTGAGGGCAATGGCGATTGGCAGGGAGAAGATTGGGACCATTGAGATGATGATCGCCATGATGCCTGCGGGCAAATTGGCGGCGGCGAGATAGGAGAAGCTGTTGGGCAGAACTGTGCCAAAAATCGCCACGAACAGGCAAAAGCCGACGGTTTGGCGGCTAATGGGGATGGATTTGCGTCGGAGCGCGGAGATCAGGCTGAGGATGACGACGCTGATCAGGAGCTGCCAAAAGATTAGGCCAAGGGGTTGGTGGCCGCTGGACACGGCGATTTTGGTGAGCGGGATTGAGAGGCCCCATGCGATGCCCGTGAGCAGGAGTGCGAGGCTCCAGTATAGGTTTTTGCTCATGGAATGGAGGGCGCGAGACGACCACCAAAGCGGATGGCTTTGACCGATTGGGCCAGCCCGGTCTTGTCGTCGGTTTCTACATAGACGCCGCTGAGGGTGGCCTCGCCTTTGCCCGGTGTGAAGCGCCCTTGACCCATGCCAGTGATGAAGCGGCGCAGGGGTTCTTCTTTGTCCATGCCGATCACGGAATTATAGTCGCCGCACATGCCCGCATCGCTCTGATAGGCGGTGCCTTTGGAAAGGATCATGGTGTCGGATGTGGGGACATGCGTGTGGGTGCCGACCACGAGCGAGGCGCGCCCATCAAGCCAGTGGCCCATGGCCATTTTCTCGGACGTTGCTTCGGCGTGGAAATCGACGATTGTGGCTTGCACGAGGCCCCCAAGGGGTGCTGCTTTCAGCGCGGTTTCGGTCAGAGAGAACGGATCCTCGAAAGGGCGTTTCATAAAGACTTGGCCGAGGGCTTGCACGACCTGCACCTTTTTGCCATTTGGGGCTTCAAAGATATGTGCCCCGCGACCGGGCGCGCCTTTGCCATAATTCAAAGGGCGGATGATGCGGGGATGGCGGTTGATCGCGGACATCATATCGCGCTGATCAAAGGCGTGATCGCCAAGGGTGATGCAATCGGCCCCGGCCTCAAGGATCAGCTTTGCGTGATCCTCAGAAAGGCCCGCGCCGGAGGTCGCATTCTCGCCATTGACGATGATGAAATCGAGCTTCCAGTCTTCGCGCAGCTTGGGAAGATGCTCTGAAATTGCATTGCGTCCAGTGCGGCCGACGACATCGCCTAAGAAGAGTATTTTCATGCGGTTGGGAGTAGGGGATCGCGCTTGTGAGGGCAAGCTTTGCCGCGCATTTACTGGCTTTTGAGCGCGGCGATGACCAGCCGTGTTGTGGCGGTGGTGATGAGGTCGATCAACTCTGGGTCCATGAACTGGTACTCATCGGGTATGTCTAGCACGTGGATGTCTTTGTGGCGCAGGTCTTGGCGGAATTCTGTGCTGAGCCGGGATTTGTGCTTTTCTTCCATTGCGAAGATGAGGTCGGCCCATGTGATGTCCGCGAGAGTGACGCGGCGCTTGGCGGCGCGGCTGGTGCCTGCGGAGCGGGCGTTGATGCCGTTTTGCTTGAACCAAATGCGCTCGGCAGTGGGGGAGCGCCATTGGTTGCGGCTGCAGATGAAAAGGAGGTTCATTGCTTGGTTTCGGTGATGATCAGATCGAGCGGGACGTCATAGGGGCCGCGTGGGATGCTGGGGAGTTCTTGGGCTGAGTATGCGAAGCCAATTGCCGGGCAGGGTTTTTGGGCGCGAATTTCGATGAGGGAGCGGTCGTAAAAGCCGCCGCCATAGCCGAGGCGCGTTAAGGTTTTGTCGAAGGCTACGAGGGGGGCGATGACGAGGTCTGGGATTAAGGGTTCGGGGTTGGCAGGAACTCGGGCGCCAAATGGGCCATCTGCCATTTCGCAATCTGGCGTCCAGCGGTGGAACTCCAGTGGTTGTCCTTCGCCTTTGATTACGGGCACGCAGATTTCGCGGCCTTCGGCGATGAGGCAGGCCATGGTTTGGAGCGGGTCGATTTCGGTGCGGATCGCCATGTAAGCCGCAACGACTTTGGCGGGTTGGGCGAGGATGTGGCCTATCAGCTTGAGATTGGCGGCACTATCCAAACCAGTGCCATGAGCTTGCTTGCGTGCGGCAAAGGCGGCTTTGCGGGCGGTGGCTTTTTCAGTGTCGATCTCAGTCATGTGCAAGCTCTTTGAAGCGGCGGGAACCACCATAACCGGTGAGGCAATAGATTCCTGAGCCCTAGTATAAGGTGGGTGCCAGGTACAACAGACCAGGGTCCATCACAGAGCCAGCTCCCTCAGAAATGTTATCGGCACTGGAATTCGGGCCTCATTATCGCGAAAGGCAGAACCCGCCACCGCTTTATCTAGGCCTTTGCAGGGGATGGGGGAAGGGGGCATCTTGGTAAATCGCCATAAAGCTAAAAGTTTATCCGTTAACCGGGATGTTTAATGGCTCTTCAGAAACTTGGGTTACCACCACCGCCATGAGGGCAATCAAAGTGGTGTTATGAGCCAGAATTTTTCTGCAAGTGCGTTTGAAACAGCGGTTGAGATCAAATCTAAGCGATGTCTTTTGATCGGCACAGCACCCCCTAGCACGTCTAACACGTCGCGTCATTTGGTGCGCTTGCTTCACATGCTTCGTGCTACAGGTGCAAAGACGCATTTGGCCTCAGTTGGAACCTCACCATTGCTAGGGCGGGTGCTGAAATTTGGCAGTGGCAAAGATTATGCACGCAGTGTTGCGGAGGTGGCGTCTCTCAAGGTTGATCGGGTTTTTCTCTACAGCTCAGCGCTCAATTTTGGAGATTGCACGCAAGGCCATTGGCTCGCTCGCCGCTTAGAGGAACTGCGGCGGTTGCGGTTTGCGTTCCAGATTGGTCGACTTCCAGCGGATGTTACGTTGATTTGTGACCGACCGGGCTATCGCTTGCGCACGCAATCGGGTGTTGTCTTGGCGGCTTTTGCCGGTGCCTTGAGCAAATGCCGTTTAATAGGCCTAAAGCTACGAACAGATCGGTTGGGTGCTGTTGCGCCCGATGTTATTGATCAATCGGTCCCACCCCCGGATTCGATCGTCGCTGAGCGTGCGTTTTACACGCAATGTGGCACCACGAGTTCAAATCCGAGCGAAGCGCGATTGACGCCTGCAATTTCCCAGCAAGCCTTGTTTCTGGCGCGCCATGGTGCTGGCAACCCTGCGTCCTTGGATTTCCTTGACGAGGTGCAATTGCTTACTGACGCGATGCGAGATCACTCCTGCGATCATTTGCCCATCGTGCGGCTGCTTCGACGTCAATCGCTGCAAAACTCAATCGACGTGGTGGGGCCACCGATTTCAGCCGCATATCAAAGGGCCAATTGTATCGCGCCCGAAGGCAGTCAGTATGCATTGCCAATCACACAATTCATGAAGCACTTGCGGATAGCTTTGAAGATCGAGCAGGCCCATCCTCTGACCAGCCGAAATGAAGCACGGGCCTTTTTGGGCTGGTATCGAGACAAGGGGCCGGCAAAATCCTGTGGCGGCGCACTGCCTGAACCGCTGCCTGCCCTGACTGCCCCGCCCCATGCAGTGACCCTGCGGGGCCGCAGTGGCAATTGGGGGCGACTTGGGCGGATTTCCGACCTTGATGCGCGCCCATTTCCGGTCCCCCCTGCCTTCTTGGTGGAGCAAGACTGTCTGCCCGGCGGCCGATTTGACCTAGAGACCAAGACTGGGCGCATTGCCTGGGCTTTTGAGCAGGTTTTGAGCCGCTGCAGCGAGACAACACGCCTTGATGAAATCGGCAGTTTGGCGCTGGAATGGTTGGCAACACCAATCGCCGATCGCCCTGGCAATGCGAGCCGGTTTGAATACATGATGGCACTGCAATGCCGTCGCTGTTTGAGCGGGGGGCAGGACTATTTGATGCCTTGGCGCAGTGAAACGACGCAGGGCTGGTTTAACGCATTTGCACGGACGCGGGCGCGCGAATTGTCCCGGTTTGCAAGCAAAGAAAGTGCTGATCAAGCACCGAGTCATCAGCTCGACATTGTCGGGTTGGGGCAGCAAACCACCGGCATCGCGGTCAACTTTAAAATGAGCCAATCCGCATTGGAAAGCAGCGGTTTGCCTGTCACTATCCGTGATGCTGAGTCTGGTTACACGCGGATCGGTGACCAACAATCCCATAAACCCGTTGCTTTGCACAAATCCGCGGCATTGTTTCACCTGAACGCAGACCGTATCCCGCAGGCGCTGGTGGCGCCAACATTCTCTGCGCGCGCTGACCTCTACAATATCGGCTATCTGCTTTGGGAATTTTCACAATTGCCCGAGGCACATGCGCTTGCCCTAGAGATGTTGGATGAGATTTGGGTTCCAACGAATTTCTTGCAACAGACCTATCGTGCGGCAAGTGATAAACCTGTGACGCTGGTGGGCAAAGGTTTGAATTTGCCTGACGTCGCGCCGAAGGCTCTTAGCACATGGGGGTTCAAACCTGCCGGTATAACCTTTTTGACATGTTTTGATTTCCACTCATCAGTTGAGCGCAAAAATCCGTTAGCTGCAGTCCGGGCCTTTCAAACAGCGTTTCCTTCAAAACGAGAGGATGTGCAGCTAATCGTGAAAACAACGCCCAAAATGGACGGCCATTGGGGGGATCCTGAAGATCAACTTGGCCAGATTCGCAAACTTGCACGGTGGGATCGCCGGATCAAAATCCTGTCACAATACCAAGAGCAGGCGGATTTCTTAGCATTGATCCGGTCTGTGGATTGTCTGATCTCGCCCCATCGCGCGGAAGGTTTTGGTTACATCCCAGCTTATGCGCTTTATTACGGTGTGCCGGTGGTGAACACGGATTTCTCGGGTGTTACTGATTATTGCACGCCAGAAACCGCGTTTCCGGTGCCTTATAAGCTTGTCGATTTGCCCAAAGGTCATGCGATTTATCCGCTCGCCAATGCCACATGGGCAGATGTGTGTGTTGACGCATTGGCAGGTGTTTTGCGCCAAATTGCCACCAACCCCATGGCGGCACGCCAGCGGGCAATGGCGGGGCAAGCTTTGATGCATTCCTATTATTCGATCCCTGCATTGCGTGACCGATACCTGCGCCGATTCTTAGAAATTGGCGTGTTGAAAGAAACCGACTTGAATTTTTGTTCGCGAAATGTTCATGCTCAGGAATGACCTCAGAGCAAACGCAATCCGCCCAACTGCAACCAGGCCAATTATTGGCAAGAGGTATTTGCCGGCATCTGCGCGATTTCAATTTCAGCGCGATGATTGAGTTTGTGCCAGCATCTGGGCTGCGGGTGGACGTGATGGCGTTAGGGCCAAAGGGTGAAATTTGGGTGATTGAGTGCAAGTCGAGCCGGGTCGATTTCACCTCTGACTCCAAATGGCAGGGATATTTGGAATACTGTGATCGTTTTTTCTGGGGCGTCGATGGCGATTTTCCTCAAGAAATTTTACCCCCGGACACGGGCCTGTTTGTTGCTGATGCATATGGCGCAGAGCTTTTGCGCGACGCGCCTGAGCACAAACTGCCCGCAGCACGGCGCAAAGCGCAAACGCTCAAATTTGCGCGAACCGCGTCACTTCGGCTGCTGCGTGAAACCGATACTTTTCTTGGGGCTGCCCGCTATTTCTGAAGAGCGCGCGCGGCTTTGGCTGCGGCGACGATTTCTTGAGCAATGTCGTCAGCCTCATCGGGTTCGAAATCCATCGGGATCTCGACGCTGCCTGCTTCAATGTAAAGCCGCACTTGTCCTTCAGAGGTGGGGCCAATTTGCAAATTGGCGCTTACGTCGCTTTCAGAATTGATGCCCATGTCTGTCTCCAAGATTTGAGAGTGTCGCTACCGATGAATTCCATGCGCTTCAAGCCCAAACCGGGTCTTGCAATTCCCGGCGGGCTTAGTTACTTGGCCCGTGTGTGCCGGCGTAGCTCAGCTGGTTAGAGCGCTTGATTGTGGATCAAGAGGTCCCCCGTTCGAACCGGGGCGCTGGTACCATCCTTTCCCGGTAACACGGGATCCCCAAAATCACTGTTGATTATCATTGGCCTGCGGGCCGGCCGGGTTGCTTTTGCCAAGTTCGGCGCGGCGGATCGACATCGGCGATTTGCCAAACAGGTCTTTGAACAGGCGCGAAAATTGTGAGGCGGTGGAAAAGCCTGTGATTGTTGCGATTTCAAGGATTGGCAAGCTGGAATGACGGATCAGCCCCATGGCCTTCTCAAGTCGGATGCGGCGGTAATACACCGTTGGCGAACAGCCTGCCCATTGGCGAAATTGGCGCTGAACCTGACGTTGGTGGTAACCGGCTTGGCGGCAAATCTCTTCCATCGAGACTTGTTCTTCGCAATTTTCCAGCATCACTTCGATCACCGCTTTCATTGAAGCGGGATAGGCCGAGGTGCGCACCTGAGTTCCGTCGCGCTGATATTCATCGGCTGCGCGTTTGCGATCCACGTTGAACTGATTGGCGATGGCCTGAGCACAAACCTCGCCGTGGCGGCGCGAGATCAGCTCAAGTGCGAGGTCAGTGCTGGCCATGCCGCCTGAGGAGGTGTGAAGCCCGTCATCAATGACAAACAGGCTCTCCTTGATTGCGACTTCTGGATATTTCTCGCGGAAAGTCGGCAGAAACTCCCAGTGAACCGTGCAATCACGGGTGCCAAGCAAGCCAGCTTCGGCCAGCAAAAACGTGCCGCCGGAGATTGAACCAAAGGATGTGCGCAAACGATCAACTCGCGCGAGGGCCGCGCGCATCCGGGTTGGGTTTGGGACTTCCAGTTGTAGGCCCGCACAAACATAAAGCTGGTCTGCCGCGTAGCCGTTTGGGGGTAAGGCACTGGTTTCGATGGGGATTTTTGCGGACGATAAGATCGGACCACCGTCAAGCGACAAGAATTCCCAAGTGTAAACCTCACGCTCTAGGTAGCGGTTCGCGGCGCGCAGCGGCTCGATATAGGCGGCAACGGAAATCAACGAGAAGTCTTCGAGCAGCAGCAGCGCCACCCGTTCCGGCACTTGGTCGATTTGGGTCATGGGTCAGCTTGCCATGTCCGGGAACATCGCGGCAAGGCCTTGCGCGGAGGCCTCCGCCACGCCGCGCTCTGTGATCAATCCTGTCACCAACCGGGCGGGGGTGACATCAAAGGCTGGGTTTTTGCCGGGCGTGCCATTGGGTGTGACCTGGACTTCGCTCAACGCTCCATCGGGGCCGATGCCGGGAATATGCGTCACTTCGCGCGGGTCGCGTTCCTCAATCGGGATGTCCCGCACACCGTCGCTTAGGGTCCAGTCGATCGTGGGCGAAGGCAAGGCCACATAGAAGGGCACGTTGTTGTCATGGGCTGCGAGCGCTTTGAGATAGGTGCCGATCTTGTTGCAGACATCCCCCGCAGCCGTTGTGCGATCGGTGCCGGTAATCACCATATCGACTTGGCCCTGCTGCATCAAAAAACCACCGGCGTTATCCGTGACATAGTCATGCGAAATGCCATGCTGGCCCAATTCCCATGCGGTGAGCGCGCCCTGATTGCGGGGGCGGGTTTCATCGACCCAGACATGGATCGGAATGCCCGCATCATAGGCCTGATACATCGGTGAGGTGGCGGTGCCCCAATCAACGGTGGCAGGCCAACCGGCATTGCAATGGGTCA
>CAZQMR010000155.1:0-8197 GCA_964594465.1 uncultured Rhodobacterales bacterium | reverse complement strand
AGCGGTGTCGTTTTGGAAACTTTGGGTTGGGTGGATTGGCATTTGCCTGTTAACGTTGGGTGAATTTTCTAAATGAAGGGCGTTTTTTATGGCGAGTGTTTATGAATTGGGATTGTTGGCGAATGCGGTTTATGATGACAGCCCGCAGGTTGATGGCTGGGTTTGTGCTAAGTTTTTGCGCTCCAAGGGCCTAGGGTCTTTGCAGGCTGGGTTGTTCACCAAGGGGCAGGAAAAGGTTGTGGCCTTTAAAGGCACGTCGGAGGCGACGGATGTTGTGGTTGATCTGAAGATCGGCTCGGGCATGAACAGTTCTTATTATTCCGAGGCGGAGCAGTTTTGTGCGACACATGCCAATAGTGGCAATGTGGTTTGCACCGGACATTCCCTTGGCGGCGGGATTGCGCAAACGGTGGGCAATCGGCGACGCCTGCCCTTTGTCAGCTTCAATGCGCCCGGCGTTGCGATCATGGCCACACGCAACGTGACGAGTGCTTCTATTGAAATGTCGGCTGTGCGGATTGTCGGAGGCATTCTGAGCACAGTGCGCCATCCCCATCAGGCGGCGCGCGACATGAAATCTGCGTTTTACACCGTGCAGGGGCTGAATTTTCGCTTGATGGATGATGTGGTGAGCATGATTGGGCTGCATTACGGAAAAATCGTGACCTTGGAAAGCTCTGGCAATCCGCTTGAACAGCATAAGATGGGCACGATGCTAAGAGTGTTGCAGCAACGAGGCTACCAGAACATTGCCTTCACGACATAGTTGGCTTCATAATCTGTTGAGGTTTTGAGGTTAGGTGTAGGCGACTTTGATTTCGCTTATACAGAGGCCATTGCGCCCATGATCCGAGCCTTTCTAGCCTTTTTATCGCAGCTTTTCGGCGGCAATCCTGTTTTTCGGGATATTGATCCGGCAACGCGAAAAATGAACTTCGCCTTTGCTGGTGAGATTGACGACCTGACTGGGATCGCGAAGTTCGATCAGTTGGAAGAGCTGCATATCCATCGCAACCCAATTCGGAATTTGCGACCGCTCCAGCGGTTGATGAAGCTGAGAACACTGGTTTTGAACCACACGCATGTACGCGACTTGGGCCCAATTTCTCAGCTGGTGGGGCTGGAGAAACTTTCGCTTGCACAAACTCCGCTCAGCCGACTTGAACCTCTTGAGCCACTCAAGCAGCTGTCCGAGATCGACTTGAGCGGAATAAAAGCGAATGATTTCAAGCCTCTGTCAGAGATGGAAGCGTTAAGGAGCATCAATCTCGCAAAAACTGCGATTACCGTCATGCCGAATTTTCGCCAACTGCGTCGCCTCAAGACGCTTAGCTTGAAAGGGAGCCGGTTTAAGAACCTCGGCAATATTCACCTTTGCACAGGTTTAAGCCATCTTGATCTCGACAACAGCACAGTCACCACGCTGGATGTCATGAAGAGTTTGGTCAGTTTGGAAGAGCTTGGAATTGAGCATACCAAAGTGTCAAAGCTGAGCCCGATTTTCAAATGCACAGGATTGCGGGTTTTGCGCGCGTCCCACACCCCAATCCGGGATTTAACTTCGTTGGAGCGTCTGACCCAGATGAAACGGCTGGAATTGGGCAATACAAAAGTGTCCAACCTTGAGCCTTTGCGCAGACTTACAAAGCTACAATATCTTGATCTGTCCAATACCTCTGTGAGCGATATTTCCGCATTGGCAGATATGCAAGAACTAGAAGTTCTGAATTTACGAGGCACGCCATTGCGCGATTTGGAGCTTTTGGAAACTCTGGATAAATTGCGCCAAGTCGAAATGCCAGACGGGACGGTCGTAGAAGAGTCCGCTTGGCTGAAAGAAAACAAGGCGAAAGATAAAGCGCAGGATCCCAAGCATGGGGCCGGTTCCAGTGCTGCACCTGATAAAAACGGCGGGAGTACTGGTAGCCCCTCGCATTGAGGCTCGTTTTCATGGGGGGATCTTCGCTTGAGCGCCCAAGCTCACACTGTTACGCCGTCTTTTAGGCCATCCCTAACTTCAGCATCTATGAGACGTGAAAGGTTGCGAACGCCGCACCTAACGTCTCTTGCTCCCGCTCAAGGGAGAGGATAAACCCGCCTCAACAGGAGGTGCGCTGATGAAAGCACGGGTATTCGTAACGTTAAAAGAGGGTGTTCTTGACCCGCAAGGTGAGGCGGTGCGTCAAGCTCTTGGGTCGCTTGGCTTTGATGGCGTCAACGGCGTGCGTCAGGGCAAGGTCATTGATCTTGATTTGGACGAAGGTGCAACGGAATCCGATGTCGCGTCGATGTGCGAAAAGCTGCTGTCCAACACTGTCATTGAGAACTACCGGGTGGAGATGCTGTGATGCGCGCTGCGGTGATGCGGGAATATAACGCGGATCTTTCAATAGAAGACGTTGCAGAACCCGAATGCCCGGACGATGGTGTCGTTCTGAAAGTCATCGCTTGCGGCGTTTGCCGCTCTGATTGGCATGGTTGGTCTGGCGAGCATCCGCGTGTGAAGCCACCGCAAATTCCGGGGCATGAGTATTGCGGCGAAGTGGTCCAAGCCGGGCCAAACGCTGAATACGGCGTTGGCGACAAGCTGATTGCGCCTTTCATTCTGGCCTGCGGCACCTGCCCCAATTGCCGATCGGGTGAGCAAAACACTTGCGTCGACCAAAAGCTGCCGGGCTTTATCGAGCCAGGCGCATTCGCGGAATATCTTGCCGTTCCACGCGATCACAATCTTTCGCGCCTTCCCGAAACCATGTCGCCCACGCTGGCGGCTGGGCTTGGCTGCCGTGTGACAACTGCTTGGTGGGCGTTGACGGGACGCGCGGCGGTAAAACCGGGCGAATGGCTGGCTGTTCACGGCACCGGTGGGATTGGTCTGTCGGCGATGCTGCTGGGCAAAGCGCTCGGGGCGCGGGTCGTTGTTGTTGATATCGTTGATGAAAAACTAGAGCATGCCAAGTCGCTTGGCGCGGATGCTGCGGTGAATGCGAAAGATGGCAACGCGGCCGAGGCCATCAAGGACATCACGGGCGGTGGCGCCCATGTCTCGATCGAAGCATTGGGCATTCCGGCGACAACGAATGGATCGCTTGAATGTCTGAGACCGCTTGGTCGGCATGTGCAGGTTGGGATGCCCGTTGGCCACACAGCGTTTATGGATATCAATATGTCGTCGGTCTATCTCGGCAATTTATCGGTATACGGATCGCGCGGCATGCCAAATCGCGCCTATGCACCGCTGTTCAGTCTGATCGAAAGCGGTGTAGTTGATCTGTCGCCGCTTATTGCGCGAGAAATTTCGCTGAGCGGTGCCTCGGCTGAGCTTTTTGCTTTTAACGGACCAACATCACCGGGGGTTGCTGTGATTACGGACTTTTTGACCTGATGCGCGCGGGCGTTATTCAGTTTCCCGGCTCCAACTGCGACCGCGATTTGGCGGTTGCCTTTGGCTCTGTCGGCGGGAACGTGAAAGCGGAGATGGTCTGGCACAAAGAGACCACCCTGCCCGAGGGTTTGGACATCATCGCAATTCCCGGTGGTTTTTCCTTTGGCGATTATCTGCGGTGCGGTGCGATTGCGGCGAAATCGCCAATCATGCGCTCAGTTGTGGAATTTGCGAACGCGGGCGGTCCGGTGCTCGGGATTTGCAACGGGTTTCAGGTGCTCATCGAAGCGGGATTGCTGCCCGGTGCGCTGATGCGCAATGCGTCCCTGAAATTTGTGTGCAAGGATGTTGATCTGAGGGTTGAGACCGAGGATAGCATTTTCACAAGCGGCTATGCCAAGGGTGCAACGATCACGGTTCCGGTGGCCCATCACGACGGGAATTACATCGCGGATGAGAGCACGCTGGCCACGCTGAATGGCGAGGATCGTGTGGCGTTTCGCTATTGCGACAACCCCAACGGCGCGATGGAAGATATTGCGGGTATTTTGTCGCCGAACCGTCGGGTGCTAGGCATGATGCCCCACCCGGAGCGCTTGATTGATCCGGTTTTGGGCGGCGATGATGGCCGCGCGATGTTTGAAACCTTGGCCGGGCGCGTTCTTGCCGTTTGAAACTGGGACTCAGCCACGGTGCTAGGCAGATCGACCGATTTGAGCTAACCTAGCGGCGAACATTTCTGATCTGGATTCCATGGCTCGCGACTCACTGCGCCTCTCTTCACGGCTGACATCGCGCACACGCTGGGCGGTGCTTGCTGGTGCCTTTGCGGCTGGATTGGTTCTGTGGATCACGGATCGTTATTTTACGGCAGCCTTCACCGAAGATGATTTGGTTGAGACGCGGGTTACCGCAACGCTGCAATCAGGTGACATTATCTCAGTGCTGGAAAAGCAATCGGCGGTTCCGCTGATTTTGTCGCGCGATGATGTGCTGATCAAAAACCTGTTGGATCGCGATTTTTCCAAAACCTCGCAGCGCTTGATCTCGATCCAGTCCGAACTAGGCGCGGCGCAGATGATCCTGCTTGATATTGAGGGGCGCATTGTTGGGGCGACCGACCGCAATATTATCGCAACAGATGCCAGCGAGCAGCCGTATTTCAATGCGGCTTTGCGCACAAACGGGACCATATTCTCACGCACCGACGAGACGCCCAAGCCCGGATTTTATTACGCGCGCAAGATTGAGCAGGGCAATGAGACGCTCGGCATAATCGTGGTGCAGGTTGACTTGGGCCGCTTGGAAAGCCGTTGGCGCCGCTCTGGCGAGGTAGTGATGGTTTCAGACACCGAGGATCGCATTTTGCTGTCCTCCAACCCGGTTTACACTGGTCAGTTTGAGAGTGTTGGAGCGTTTGAGGCTGAGCTATCCGAACCCATTCCGGTCTCTGCGCTGATTTACCAGCGCTTTGGCAGTGAGTCCTTGCCCTTTCAGGAATTGCGCGGAAAAGCGTTTAACCGCGAGGATGTGAAGATTGGGTTTCGCGGCTGGAAGCTGAGCTATTTCCGCTCTGCTCAGGGTGTGCGGGATCGGGTGAACGGGATTTTGATGCTTGAGGGCATGGTTTTTGCGATCCTTGCGGCGCTCACCTTTTATCAGTTGAGCCAAGCGTCGAGCCGGGTGCAGCTGAGGCTGCAAAAAGAATCCGATGAGTTGCGGGAGTTAAACGCACGGCTGTCTGCGGAGATTCAGGAACGCCAAAAGGCTGAGAAGAATTTGCAGGTGGCGGAGGCGTCCCTTGCGCAAAGTTCAAAACTTGCGGCGCTTGGGCAGATGTCCGCGGCTGTGAGCCACGAGTTGAACCAGCCTTTGGCTGCGATGCGCACATATCTGGCCGGTGCGAAGCTGTTGATCCGTCGCAAACGCGCGACTGAGGCGGTGGCGAGTTTTGAGCGGGTTGAGGATTTGGTCGACCGGATGGGAGCGATCACGCGCCAGCTTAAGAGCTTTGCACGCAAGGGCTCGGATGACTTGGAGCCGATAGATCTGCGCGATCCAATTAAGTCTGCGCTGTCGATGATGACGCCCCAGCTTGGCACCATGAAGATTGCGATAACGCGCTCCATGCCGGAGCAACCGGTGATGGTGCTTGGGGATAATGTGCGCCTAGAGCAAATCATTGTGAACCTGATCCGCAATGCGCTGGATGCAACCAAAGCTGCGGCACATCCTGAGATGGATATTTTGCTATTGGAAGGGGATCGCGTGACACTGTCGATCCGCGATAATGGCACTGGAATTGAAGACCCTGACGCTCTTTTCGAGCCGTTTTATACGACCAAGCGGCCGGGCGAAGGCGTTGGGCTTGGGCTTGCGATCTCGGCGGGCATTGCCTCGGATTTGGGTGGGCGGTTAAGCGCCAAGAATGCAGAACCGCAAGGCGCGGTCTTTGATCTGGAGTTGCCAAGGCTTACATCTGGTGAACTTCGAGCAGCGGAATAACCAAAGGACTGACATGAACACGGATGAGCTGACCATTGCGATTGTGGATGACGAAGAAGACATGCGCCTGTCGATTGCGCAGTTTTTGTCGCTCTCTGGGCATCAGACCAAGACCTACGAAAACCCGCAGGCAGCGCTCAATGACATTGGGCCTGATTTTCCGGGCTTGGTGATTTCGGATATTCGGATGCCGGGCATGGACGGGATGGAGTTTCTCAAGCGCTTGCAGGGCATTGATGCGGCGATGCCGGTGATCATGATCACGGGGCATGGGGATGTGACGATGGCGGTCGATGCGATGCGCATTGGGGCGTATGATTTCGTGGAGAAGCCGTTTAAGCCGGAGCGCTTGGCGGATTTGGTGAAGCGTGCGGCGGCGACGCGGCGGCTGACGATTGACAATCGCGCGCTGCGCCGGGAGCTGTCGGACGGAACGGTCTTGTTGCGCAAGCTGATGGGCGATAGCGCGCAGATGGTGAAGCTGCGCGAGGACATTCTGGATGTGGCGCAAGCGGATGCTCCGGTTTTGGTGTCTGGTGAAACCGGCACAGGCAAGAGCCTAATTGCCCATGCGCTGCACGCTTGCGGGCCCAAGCAAGGCAATCCGTTTTATTCGATCAATTGTGCCGCTTTGAGCGAGGAGGAGCTTTCTGAGAAGCTGTTTGGTAAGCCGAACGGGTCGGATGGACCGGAAAAGGGTGTTTTTGAGGGGCGGCAAAGCGGAACTTTGTGCCTTGAGAATGTGGAAAACCTCAGCCAAGCGATGCAGACGCGGCTGATGGGGGCTGTTGAGGCACAGGAAGAAGCGTTGCATGACGGGCAGCCGCGCATTCGGATCATTTCGACCTGTAACAGTGACCCGGACAATCCAAAGCCGTCTGACACGTTGCGCCCGGAGCTGTTTTATCGCCTGACGGGCTTGCGCATTGATGCCCCTGCCCTTCGGGATCGTGGCGAAGACATTTTGATGCTGTTCAATAAGTTTTCGCATCAATTTGCCGAGGAATATGGCTGCGACTCGCCAGAGATCACGTCGGAACATGCAGCACAACTGTTGCAGCGGCGTTGGGATGGCAATGTGCGCCAGTTGATCAATTTGGCTGAGCGTGCCGTGCTGTTGCATCGCCGGGATGCGACGGGGCTATCGGCGCTGCTTGGCGGGGATAAGGATGCGCGGGATGCGGAGCATGGCGAGAAGCCGCTCAAGCAATTCGTGGAAGCTTTTGAGAAGATGATGATCGAAAATTCGCTGAAACGGCATCGGGGATCGGTGGCGCAGGTGATCGAGGAGCTTTCCTTACCGCGGCGTACGCTCAATGAGAAGATGGCGAAATATGGGTTGAGCCGGGGGGATTACGCTTAGGATGATGCCCTATCTGATTTTCATGATCTTGATGCTGGCTGTGATTGTATATCTCAACCGGCACATTTTCGGCTTTGGCGGCGGGTGTGACTGGAGCGGCAGCGACGTGGTTGAGCCGGGCCAGCCGCGCAAATGGCTGTGTACGACCCATGGCAAGGTTGTCGAGACAGCGGATGGCGCGATGCCACGCGTGAGTTGCGATCAGTTATAACGTGGCGAGGCTGGTTTTGAGATCGCCATAGCCGGTAAAACGACGCTCCAGCGGTAGGTTCATGCGGGTTGCGATTTCGGCGGCTTTTGCATCGAGGTCCGGGTTGTTGGTTTGGGCCTGATAGACCAGCTTTGTGTAGTTCCCGAAATACATGTCGCGCAGCTCTGGATGGCGATCGAGCCCCATTGGTTTCCACATGAACGCATCGAATTGGCGCACGAGGAAATCGGTGAGGTAGAAGGCGGTGAATTCGTCTTCTGCGTTGGCGGCGAAAACGTCCACGCCTTCGAAGAAAGCGTAGCAATGGGGGCCTGCGATCATTTCGACGCTAAGCTCTTTGCATTTTGCCTCCAGCAAGCCACCGGTGCCGCAATCGGCATAGGCGATGAAAATGGTATCGTAGTCTGAGCGGTGTTTGGTAACGGCTTGTGCCACCGCATCAGTGATTTTCTCGGGAAAAAGGTGCAGCTTGGCGGGCAAGCAAGTGAGATCGAGGTGATCCCAGTTATTGGCCTTTTTGAGCGCAATGATTTCATGGGCGAGCGCGCCGCAAGCGATCAAAAGCACACGGCCCTGCCCTTTGGGGGCAAGGCCGGTCTCGCTGAGGTCTTGATCGCTGGGCAGCGGTGCCATTGGCTTAGCTGGCAGCCATCTGGTTGTGTTTGCGGCCCATGAAGTCTTTGGCGGTTTCCACGGCAACAGCAGCATCACGACAATAGGCGTCTGCGCCAAT
>CAZQMR010000154.1:0-8224 GCA_964594465.1 uncultured Rhodobacterales bacterium | reverse complement strand
GGGGATGATTAACCAATTCCCAATATCGCCGACCAATGAGGAGATGCCAATGACCACTCGCACGTCCCCAGTATCGTTTCGACGCAGCATCGCGTTGCTGCTGATAAGCCTCTTTTTTGCTGCCTCCGCTGCAAACGCTGAGGAAAAGATCATCAAAGCGCATGGCATTTCCATGTTTGGCGAATTGAAATACGGCCCCGACTTCAAACACTATGACTACGTGAACCCCGACGCTCCCAAAGGCGGCGAATTCTCCACTTGGGGCTTTGGCACGTTCGACAGCCTCACCCCCTTCATCCTCAAAGGCCAAGCGGCCCAGCTCGCCTCGGTCTTCTTTGAAAGCCTCATGACCGGCTCCTCCGATGAGCCCGATAGCGTCTACGGCCTCCTCGCCGAAAGCATCGAATACCCCGAAAGCCGCCAATGGGCGATTTTTAACCTGCGCCCAGAGGCCCGCTTCTCCGACGGCAGCCAAGTCACCGCCGATGACGTCGTATTTTCACACAAAATCCTGATCGAAAAGGGCCGCCCGGTCTACAAAGTCATCTACGAAGACTTTGAAAGCGTCGAAGCCCTCTCCCCAACCCGCGTCAAATTCACCTTCAAAGAGGGCGTGCCAACCCGCCGCCTCCCCCTGACCGCCGCAGGCATGACCGTCTTCTCCAAAGCCTATTATGAGGGCCGCGATTTCGCCGAAAGCACGCTGGACGTGCCCGTTGGCTCCGGCGAATACACCATCGACAAAGTCGAGCCGGGCAAAACCGTCAGCTACAAGCGGCGTGATGACTACTGGGGCAAACACCTGCCGGTGAATATCGGCCGCTCCAACTTCGACAAAATCCGCATCGAATATTACGCCGACTACACCGCAGCCTTTGAGGGTTTTAAGGGCGGCGTCTATAACTTCCGCGAAGAATATCTCTCCAAACTCTGGGCAACATCCTACGACTTCCCGGCGCTGCAAAAGGGCTGGGTCGTCAAAGACACCCTCCCCGATGGCACACCCTCCGGCGCCCAAGGCTTCTTCTTCAACCTGCGCCTTGAAAAATTCCAAGACCCCCGCGTGCGCGAAGCTATCTCAATGGCCTTTAATTTTGAGTGGTCCAACAAAACCCTGTTTTACGACCTCTACGAGCGCACCGACAGTTTCTTTGAAAACTCTCCCATGCAAGCGACTGGTCAACCAAGTGCGGGTGAACTGGCCCTGCTTGAACCCCTCGCAGACAAAATCCCAGCGCAAATACTGAGCGCCGAAGCTTATTCACCGCCCATCTCCAAACCAGCCCAGCTTGATCGTGGCATCATCCGCCGCGCCAAAAAACTTCTGACCGAGGCTGGCTGGACCGTGCAAGATGGCAAACTGAAAAACGCATCGGGCGAGGTTATGACGCTGGAATTCCTCAATGACAGCCCGTCCACAACCCGCATCATCAACCCCTTCGTCGAAAACCTCAAACGCTTGGGCATCGACGCGAGCTTGCGCAATATCGATGCCGCCCAAATGGCCGAGCGTGAGAAAGTCTTCGACTACGATATGATCACTGTGCGCTACTCCATGTCCCTCACCCCCACCGGCACGTCCTTGCGCCAAATCTTCGGCTCCCGCGCTGCAGATCAAGACGGCTCTGCCAACCGCGCAGGCGTCAAATCTGAAGCTGTGGATTCGCTGATTGACGCAGTTGATCGTGCCAACACCCGTGAGGAATTAAACACCGCAATCTCCGCCCTTGATCGCCTACTGCGCGCCATGCATATCTGGGTGCCAAACTGGTACAAAGGCTCCCATAACGTGGCCTATCTCGACTTTTACGAGTATCCCGAAAAGCTCCCGCCCTACGCAATGGGCGAAATGGATTTCTGGTGGTACAACGCCGAAAAAGCCGCGAAACTGAAAGAAGCAGGCGCAATCCGCTGATGCATCACTTTCTTAAAATATCCCCGCCGGAGGCATCCCCGGCTGCAAAAAGAGCCATCCTCTGAATGGGCGCCTATATCCTCAGACGCCTCGCGTTGATGATCCCGACCCTGATCGGAATCATGGTCATCAACTTCGTGCTTGTGCAATTCATCCCAGGTGGTCCGATTGAGCAAGTGATCAGCCAGCTTGAGGGAAGCAGCTCCGCCACGGACCGCTTTTCCGGTGGCGGTGACGAGGGTGGGGGCTCCCAATCAAGTGACAGCGACTACCAAGGCGCCAAGGGCCTCCCGCCCGGCTTTGTCGATGAGCTGCGCATCCAGTTCAGTTTCGCCCGTCTTGTCTGCGAAGACGGCTTCACCGGCGAGCCCAAAATCTCCGCGCCCGAATGCGAAGCCGTCGACATCCCCGCCACCGAGCGCTTCTTTCGCATGGTCGGTAAATACCTGACCTTTGATTTCGGCGAGAGCTATTTTCGCTCCGAAAGTGTCGTCGGCCTTGTGATGGAAAAAATGCCCGTCTCCATCACCCTTGGTCTCTGGTCGACCCTCATCGCCTATCTCATTTCGATACCGCTTGGCATCCGTAAAGCCGTGCGCGATGGCACCAGCTTTGACACTTGGACCTCCGGCATCATCATCGTCGCCTATGCCATCCCCGGCTTCCTCTTTGCGGTCCTGTTGCTTGTCCTCTTCGCAGGCGGCTCCTACTACCAATGGTTCCCCCTGCGCGGTCTCACCTCCGATAATTTCGATGAGCTGAGCCTGATCGGCAAAGTGATCGACTATCTCTGGCACATCGCTCTGCCAGTGCTCGCCACCACCATATCCGCCTTCGCCACCCTCACCTTGCTGACCAAAAACAGCTTTCTGGATGAGATCAACAAACAATACGTCACCACCGCACGCGCCAAGGGCCTCTCCGAAGACGGCGTGCTCTACGGCCATGTGTTCCGCAATGCCATGTTGATCATCGTCTCCGGCTTCCCCGCGGTTTTTGTCGGCGTGTTCTTTGGCAGCTCGCTCATCATCGAGCAAATCTTCTCGCTGGATGGCCTTGGTCGCCTCGGCTTTGAAGCTGTGGTCAATCGCGACTATCCGGTTGTGTTTGGCACGCTTTATGCCTTCAGCCTCATCGGCCTGCTGGTTGGGTTGATTTCCGACCTCACCTATATGCTGATCGATCCGCGCATCGACTTTGAGGCGAGGAAATTCTGATGTCCCCACTCGTCAAACGCCGCTGGAACAACTTCAAGAAAAACCGTCGCGCTTGGTGGTCGCTCTGGATTTTTATCGTGTTGTTCGGCCTCTCCCTCTTTGCGGAGTTCCTTGCCAACGACAAACCCTTGCTGGTCAAGTACAAAGGCGAATATTTCACCCCAATCTTCACGCTCTACCCCGAAACAGCCTTTGGTGGCGAGTTTGAAACCGAAGCCGAATACCCCGCCCCAGAAGTGCAATGCCTGATCAAATCCGGCGGGCTGGAGCAATGTTGGGATGATCCCGAAGGCGTGATTTCCGCCATTGATGAGGGCAGCTATGCAGACGGTGTTGAGGGCTTTCAACAAGGCTGGCTCCTTTGGCCCCCCATCGCCTATTCCTACGATACCATCAATTATGACGTAGAACGCGCGCCGTCCGCCCCCGACGAAAACCACCTACTTGGCACCGATGACCAAACCCGCGACGTGCTGGCGCGCATCATCTACGGCTTCCGCCTCTCGATCCTCTTCACCTTCGTCGTAACCCTGGCCTCCTCCGTGATCGGCATCACCGCCGGGGCTATTCAGGGCTATTTCGGCGGCTGGACCGACCTCATATTTCAGCGCGTCGTCGAAATCTGGGCCTCCACCCCGTCGCTTTACATCATCATCATCGTGGCTGCGATTTTCAAAATGAACTTCTGGCTGCTTGCCGGGCTGCTGACCTGTTTCAGTTGGATCACCCTAGTGGGCGTCGTGCGCGCCGAATTCCTGCGCGCGCGCAATTTCGAATATGTCCGCGCCGCCCGCGCCCTTGGTGCCTCCAACATCCGCATCATGTTCCAGCACGTGCTGCCCAACGCGCTCGTGGCCACACTCACCATGCTGCCCTTCATCATCACCGGCACCATAGCGGGCCTCGCCACGCTCGACTTCCTCGGCTTTGGCCTCCCCACCTCGGCCCCTTCGCTGGGTGAGTTGTCGCTCCAAGGCAAACAAAACCTCAACGCCCCATGGCTCGGCTTTGGCGCCTTCTTTACCTTCGCCATCATGCTCTCACTGCTGGTGTTCATCTTTGAAGGCGTGCGCGACGCATTTGACCCACGAAAGACCTTCTCATGAGCGCCTTGCTGAAGGTCGAGAACCTTAACGTTACCTTCCGCCAAGCTGGCGCTGAAACCCACGCGGTCAAAGGCGTGAGCTTCGAGGTTGGCAAAGGCGAAACCGTTGCCCTTGTGGGCGAAAGCGGCTCTGGCAAATCCGTGACCGCCCTTTCTACCGTCGGCCTCTTGCCCAAATCCGCAGAAGTGACTGGCTCCACTACTTACGCTGGCAAAGAAATGACCGGGGCTTCCGAGGCTGAGCTGCGCCGGGTGCGCGGCAACGATGTCAGCCTGATCTTTCAAGAGCCAATGACCTCGCTCAACCCGCTCCACACCATCGAAAAACAGATCCGCGAAAGCCTGTTCCTCCATCAAGGCCTCTCCGGCGACGAGTGCCGCAGCCGCGTCCTCGACCTGCTCAACAAAGTTGGCATCCGCGACGCCGAGAGCCGCCTCACCAGCTACCCCCACCAGCTTTCCGGCGGTCAGCGCCAGCGCGTGATGATCGCCATGGCACTCGCCAATGGCCCAGAGCTGCTGATCGCCGACGAACCGACCACCGCGCTAGACGTCACAATCCAAGCCCAAATCCTCGACCTGCTGGCAGAACTCAAAGAGAGCGAAGGCATGAGCCTGCTCTTCATCACCCATGACCTCGGAATCGTGCGCAAAGTCGCTGACCGGGTCTGCGTGATGCAGCATGGCGAAATCGTCGAACAAGGCCCAACGGCCCAAATTTTCGACACGCCATCTCACCCCTACACCCAAAAATTGCTCGGCGCCGAACCAAGCGGCACCCCCGATCCCGTGCCCGACACTGCCCCAACCGTGCTAGCGGCCGAGAACCTGCGCGTCTGGTTCCCAATCAAAACCGGCCTCATGCGCCGCACCACGGGCCATGTCAAAGCCGTCAACGATGCAAGCTTCACCATCAAAGCCGGCGAAACCTTGGGCGTGGTGGGCGAAAGCGGCTCGGGAAAAACCACACTCGCGCTCGCCTGCATGCGGCTGATCGCTTCTGAGGGGCGCATCGCCTTCCTTGGCAATGACGTGCATACCCTCAAATCCCGAGGCCTCGCGCCCTTACGCCGCAACATGCAGATGGTCTTCCAAGACCCGTTTGGTTCGCTCAGCCCCCGCATGAATGTCGGCCAAATCGTCGCCGAGGGCTTGAGCGTGCACGGCATGGACGAGGACGCCGAAACCCGCGTCCCAGAAATCCTCACCGAAGTCGGGCTGGAACCGGATATGGCCACGCGCTACCCGCACGAGTTTTCCGGCGGCCAGCGCCAGCGCATCGCCGTGGCCCGCGCCATGATCCTAAAACCCAAACTTGTCGTGTTGGATGAGCCCACATCCGCCCTTGACCGCACAGTGCAGGTCCAAATCGTAGAACTTTTGCGCGATTTGCAGGTCAAATACGGGTTAGCCTACCTCTTCATCAGCCACGATTTGAAAGTCGTGCGCGCGCTTAGCCACAATGTCATGGTGATGCGCGCAGGGGATGTCGTTGAAGCCGGCACGGCTGCACAAATCTATGAGTCTCCAGCCACGGATTACACCCGCACGCTTATGGCTGCGGCCTTTGATCTTGAAGCAAAATCAGACGCTTAAGCAACCGCCCCAACGACTGAAACAAACAGCAGCGCGGTTCCGGCACCGAGCATTAACATTGCCACGATACGTTCAAGTGGAGGTGCCGTATAAGCCCGCTTTTGACGCTCATGCCTAGCTTCAATCAATTCTTCCTGAGCCACGATTTCCGCTTCAGGTTCACGCAATGGCCTCGGCGCAATCTCAATGGGCGTCGCTCTCACGATGCTCTGCGTAAACGCGACCATGTCAAAGCCATTCCAATCGCGTTCCGGGTTTTTAGGCAAAACCCGATACGTGTCCGTCATGCGTTCGATGCAATAGGTGCGTGCTGCTTCGTGATCCGCTGGATACCGCCCAGAAGGCGCGCCACTGTCATAAACGTCAAGTTCGAACCCTGATGTAATAAAGAAATCAATTACATCATCGCCTGCATTGCGCAACGCTTTCACGAGCGCTGGGTCGCGAAAGCGTGCCACATAATCCGTCGCCTTAGCGCTCGGTGCTGCATTGGCGAAATGCGTTGCCAGATCGTTTTGCGTGTCCTCGCCTTGGACAGAAAACATATCGAAATCGTATCGGAAACTCATTTGTGAGTCCTCATTAAACCCGTTGGTGCGTTCGATATCTACAGATTTAGCCGGAAATTTGGCGTAACTTTGCTGTTTGCGCCATAGTGGGTCAGTTTAATGATTTGCCCTCAAGGCAGCGATAGCGCGAAGCAAGCGCCGGTTTTGCAAGCTTCACTGCGAATGCTGCCCCCCAGCGTCTCCAGCAATCGCGCAACAATTGCCAGCCCCATACCTGTCCCACCAACTTCGCGTCGTGTCGTGAAAAATGGATCGAAAATTTGGCCCGCAATATCTGGATGGATGCCTGCTCCATTGTCTCTAACCGTAAATCCCTTGGTTGACGGCGCGATAACAATTCGTGTGGCCCCATGCGCAAGCGCGTTTCCCAGAAGGTGGCGCAACACAATGCTCAAACCCTTTGCGTTGATGGGTGTTTCAAAGTCCGGGCACTCAATGTCCAGCGTGTCAAACTCGCTTTCTAGTTTTGCGAGTACGTCAAGAATTCTTGACAGACCGCCATAATGGGCCTCCGCCGTTGCTGTGAATTCGCTCAGCCCTGCCAACAAGTTTTCCATCCGCAAACCTGACCTGCGAACGGTTTCCAAAAGCCGCGTTTCGCTTTCGCCAAGTGGCCCGTCTGCCAACATTTCAGTCGCACCAAGAATGGCCGTTAGGGGTGATTTTAGCTCATGTGTTATGTGATCTGAGTAGGTTCGAACCGAGATTTCGCGCGCTTGCAACGTCTGCCCCATATCTAAAACGCCTTGCCCCAAATCGCGCAGCTCTTGGGTGCCGTAATGCTCCAGCGGTTCTGCTGTGCCACCCTCGGCTAATTCCTGAGCGCGCAGTGACAGCGCTTGGATTGGGCGCAGTAACAAACGGCGCAGCGCCAGCCCCAGCATCAACGTCCCGCCAAGTAAAATTGCAGCGACAATGCCATAACTCATCTCCGCGCCCATGCTCGGGCGCAGAACCTTGAGCGTAAGAAAGCCCAAAAATGGCAGGGCGAGCACGCAGCCAAGAACGCCACCAATGACAAGCAGCAAGGAAGGCCGCCATTTTGCGCGGATCATGCCTCGCATGGACCCAGCCGAATGCCTTGGCCATGGCGCGTTTCAATAGCGTCCTTGCAGCCAGCGTCGCTCAACTTGCGCCGCAAGTTTCGCAGGTGACTATCCACCGTTCTTGGCGAGGCATTCACGTTGTTACCATAGAGCAGCTGGCCCAGATCACGCCTCGAAACCAGCGCTGAGGGTTGGCTCATTGCCTTTTGCAAAATCGCCAGTTCGCTGGGCGTAAGTTCCAGCGGAACACCTGCAAACCGGCAGATCTGCGCGTCGGGTTCAATTTCCAGCGCCCCATGACGTAACCGCGTGACCGCTGCTCCATCCTTACCAACGCGCTTTAGAATAACCTTGATCCGCGCCAGCAGTTCTCGTGGGCTAAACGGCTTGGTCACATAATCATCCGCACCCAGTTCCAGCCCCAACACCCGATCAATCTCATCCGCCCGCGCCGACAGAAACAGGATCGGGACCTCAGATGTGCGCCGCAGCTGTTGGCACAGCTCCAAGCCATCCATCCCCGGCAGCCCAATATCCAGCACGATCAAATCAGGTGCGCCACGCGCAATTTTCGCCAAGGCAGCCGTCGCCGTCCCCGCCCAATCATGCACATACTCGCCCCGCTCCAGCGCAATCTGCAACACCTCGCGAATTTGCGGGTCGTCATCAACAATCAATATCCGCGCGCTCATAGCCATCCTCGCTCACTCACGGGCAAGATACGCTCTCACACGCGCATCCCGAAACCCCCAATCAAACCAACTGTGAAAAACCGG
>CAZQMR010000153.1:0-8256 GCA_964594465.1 uncultured Rhodobacterales bacterium | reverse complement strand
CTCAACATCGCCGTCACCCCCGCCTTCGCCACCAATTGGCTCATGCCCCGCATCGGCGAGTTTTGGGCGCTCCACCCGGATATCGCGCTCAACATCAACCCCTCCACCAAGCTCGTCGACCTCAAAGGTGACGGCTTTGATCTCGCCATCCGTTTTGGCAAAGGCGCATGGCCCGGCACCACCTCCGAACTCCTCACCGAAGGCAGCTTTCTGGTCGTCGCCCATCCCAAACTCATCGCGGGCCGCACCCCCACCTGCATCGCCGACGTCACCGACCTGCCCTGGATCGCCGAGCCGCAATTCACCGAACAAGAAGCCCTCCTAAGCCGCGAAGGCATCGCTCTGAACGACCTCAGCGTCACCCCCTTCACCAGCACCACACTCGTGGACGCCGCCGTGCGCGAAGGCCTCGGCGTCGGCATCCTCTCCCGCACATTGGTCGAAAAAGACCTCGCCACCGGCGGCCTCATCAAAATCTGCGAACTGAGCGACGAACGCCTCGGCTACTACCTCATCCCGGTTTCCGCCAACCCCTCGCCAAAACTACGCCTGCTCATGAAATGGCTCCACAAAAAGGCCGATGAAGCGCTCTAGAGCACCTTCACAAAATGCACCCGATCCGGCATCCGTGCCCGCACCGGTCCAAACACTTCGCCGTAGCCATTCGCCGCCAAAAACCCGAAACCTTCCCTGGCCTCGCAAACAACCTCAGACACATCTCCCAATGCCCCCTCAGCCTCGCGCAACAGCTTGCTCCCAAGCCCCTTATTGCGATGCGCCCGCGCCACAAAAACCTCTTCGATCCCCTGCGTCCCAATCAAAGCATAGCCCGTCGGCGCACCCACCGGCCCCGCCGCCACCACCTGATCCAAGCGCTTGCGCAGCTTGGCTTGCTTTTGCGAGATCAGCACCTCTGGCTGCCCACCCTCAAAGCCCTCGGCCCAAATCATCGCCAGCGCCTCAACATCCGCCCCCCGCGCCAGCCGAATATCCTGCGGCCCGAACTCCTCGTCAGCCACAACCTCGCGCTCACGGCGAAACCGCGACGGCTTATGCTTGGTCGCATCAAAGCTCTCAGCCCCCGCCGCCGCCCGCGACTTCTCCATCACATCTGCCATCTTATGAGCCAAAAACGGATTGCGCTGGGTCGAGATCAGCACTTTTGACATGCCCATCGCATCGGGCGCACCAATCACGCGACCGTCAATCAAGCTCTGAAACAGGTTCTGCGCCGCAGCCTCATCCAGCCCAAAGCGGTATTTCAGCATCGCCGCCGAGTTATGCCCCCAAAGCCCAACCCACTGGACCGCAACTTGGTACATATTGCCCTCAGCGAGGGCCGCGGCCGGGGCAGCTGCACGCGCGAGCATGCCACCGGGAAGTGCCGGAGCCGCAGTCGTCGCCGCAAGCCCAGACAGGAAAGTTCTACGTTTCATGGGGTGTATATGGGGATCGCAGGCCCAAATTGCTAGAAACGACCCCAAAACGAAAAACGCGCCGCAGTTTCCTGCGGCGCGCATCAAAGGCCTTTATAAGCGGGGTGCTCAGCCTCCGAATTCGTCCAGTGTCTTACGGAATTTGCCGATAATCTCGTCAATATGCGACTTCTCAGCGATAAACATCGGCGCAACGATGCCGCTATCGCCGGTGAATTTCACATGGCAACCATTCCAGAACAGATCCTTCTGAAGCTGCGTGCCCCGCGCACCCGGCGCTTTGCCTGCATGCACTTCAACACCAGCCATCATGCCAATGCCGCGCACATCCTTGACCAGATCATGATCCGCAAGTGAGTAAACCGCATCCATAAAGTAGCCAGACATCTCATCCGCCTGCTGGAACAGCCCCTCATCCTCAAAGATGCTCATCGTCGCCAAACCAGCTGCACAAGCCGCCGGATGCCCCGAATAGGTATAGCCATGGAAGAACTCGATCGCGCCGGGGTTCGCCTTGTCCGTCACGGTTTCATAGATGCTGTCACGCACCGCAACAGCCCCCATCGGGATAGAGCCATTGGTCAGCGCCTTGGCCATCGTCATGATATCCGGCTCCACGCCAAATTTCTGTGCTGCAAAGGCCGTGCCCATCCGGCCAAAGCCCGTAATCACCTCGTCAAACACCAGCAAAATGCCGTTGTCAGTACAAATCTGGCGCAAGCGCTCCAAATAGCCCACCGGTGGGACCAATGTGCCGGTTGAACCCGCCACAGGCTCCACAAAACAAGCGCCAATCGTGGTGGCCCCAAAGTTATCAATCGCGCGCTGCAAATCTTCTGCCAGCTCAGCACCCTTTGTCGGCTGACCGCGATGGTTCAGCTCTTCGCCCGTCCAAGTATGGCGCATATGCACGATGTTCGGCATCACCGCCGGGAATGATTTGCGGTTATTCACCATGCCAGACAGCGACACGCCGCCCATATTCACCCCGTGATAGGCGCGCTCCCGGCTCACATAGCGCGTGCGCGCATCCTCGCCATTGGCCGCGTGATAGGCCATCACGATCTTGAGTGCGGTATCAATCGCCTCAGAACCGGAATTAACGAAAAAGACATGGTTGAAATCTTCGGGCAGCAGCCGTGCCACCCGCTCCGCCAGCGCGAAAGACGCCGGATGCCCAAGGCCAAACGGTGCCACATAGGTGTTGAGCTTCATCTGCTCTGTCACCGCCTCAATGATCTTCGGATGGCAGTGGCCCGCAGGCGAGCAGAACAGACCAGACGAGCCGTCAATCACATTTCCGCCCTTATGATCCGTCAGATATACACCCTCGGATTTCACCACCAAGCGCGGCTCTTTTTTGAAACCACGGTTGTCTGTGAAGGGAATCCACTGCTCTTCGAGCGAGTTCGACTGGTAATCATATGCCATGAGGGGCTCCGAATCTGGTTGGAATGCAAAAACTGAGACCATTGCTACAGGGCTTTTGACAAATGTCATTACATCCAGTTTTCATCTTGGATAAGTCCAGTATAAGGGTCAGATGCATCTGACACCCGACGTCTTCTTCCTCGATCAAGCCAGCCCCGCCGGGTTGCAGACCCAAATCCGCCAGATCGTGGCCTCTGCCGTACTGGCCGGGCGCTTCAAGCCGGGGGACCGTCTGCCCTCTACCCGCAAGCTCGCAGATCACCTCAAAATCTCCCGCATCACTGTGACCTTGGCCTATCAAGAACTGATCGCAGACGGCTATCTCGAAACCCAGGATCGCTCCGGCTGCTACGTCTCCCACAACGCCCCCGCTTTCGTGCCCGGCCCCAAAGCCGCACCCGTGCTCGACAAGGTCGACTGGTCCCGCGCCATCAAGCGGCATTATTCCGGCGCCCGCCTTGTGGAAAAAACCCTAAACTGGCGCGACTACCCCTACCCGTTCATCTACGGCCAAGCCGACCCGGAGCTGTTCGATCATTCCAACTGGCGCATCTGCGCCCACAAAGCGCTCGGCAAGCGGGATTTTGACAGCCTCACCGGCGATTATGCCGATGTGGACGACCCGCAACTGGTCGATTTCATCACCCGTCACACCCTGCCGCGGCGATCCATCGTGGCCCGCCCCGAAAATGTGCTGATCACCCTTGGCGCACAAAATGCGCTCTGGATGATCTCCCGCCTTTTGATCGACCGCAGCGCACGGGTTGCCTATGAGAACCCCGGCTATCCCGGCCTGCGCGAAATCCTGTCAGAGGCAACAGATCAAGCGCTCCCCATCAATGTCGATGAAAACGGCCTCAATCCAGCCGATCTCCCAACCGACCTCTCCTCCGTCTTCGTCACCCCCAGCCACCACGCGCCCACCACGGTCACCATGCCACTGGCGCGGCGCAAAGCCCTGCTGGAGCGCGCCCGCGATGAAGATTTCCTCGTGGTTGAAGACGATTACGAGTTTGAAATGTCCTTCTCAGGCCCGCCCACACCCGCGCTCAAATCGCTCGATACAGATGGCCGCGTGCTTTATGTCGGCAGCTTCTCCAAATCGCTCTTTCCCGGCCTGCGCCTTGGCTACCTCGTTGGCCCAGCGGACTTTATCAAAGAAGCCCGCGCTCTGCGTGCAGCCCTCCTGCGCCACCCCCCCGGCCATATCCAACGCACCACCGCCTATTTCCTCGGCCTCGGCCATTACGACGCCCTGATTGGCCGCATGCGCACGCGGCTGGCCGAGCGGCGCGAGGTCATGCAGAGCGCGCTCGACAAAAACGGCCTCACAGTGCTGAATGCGGCCGTAAAAGGCGGCACCAGCTTCTGGCTCGCCGCCGATCCGCGACACGACATCCAAACCATCGCCACCCAATTGGCCAAACGCGGCGTCCTGATCGAACCGGGCATGCCTTTCTTCGCCCAAGACACGCCCCCGCGAAACTTTTTCCGTCTCGCCTATTCCTCGATTCCATTGGGAAAAATTGAGACCGGGGTCGAGATCATCGCCAAAGAACTCGCCAGCTAAAGAATCGTTCTGGACTCATCGCTGTTGCCAACTGGTCAGGTTGCTAAGCAATTGAGCAGAAACGCAATTTAACTTCAAAATGTCGTTCTTTGTCAAAAAAGTAGCGCCCCTTGCTTGCCATCGCCTGCATTTTAATTGCAATCTCCACGGCAGGCCGATTGTGCACCTGCACAAACGCCCCGATCCAAGCAAGCCGCACATGCCAAAACGTGCGCAACAGGGAGACTATCATGAAACTAGCAAAATCATTCGCATTGGCACTGACCACAGCGCTCGCAACTGGCTCTATCGCCAACGCGATGGACGAAATCACTGTCGCTTACTTCCTTGAGTGGCCAACCCCCAACCAGTACGCCCAAATGACTGGCGCCTATGAGGAAGCCCTCGGCGTGAAAGTCAACTGGGTCAGCTTTGACGCAGGCACAGCAATGTCCGCCGCAATGGCCTCAGGCGATGTGCACATCTCCTTTAGCCAAGGCGTCACACCGTTCCTCGTGGCAACTGCTGCTGGTCAAGACCTACAGGTTGTTGACGTAGCCGTGACCTACTCAGACAACGACAACTGCGTCGTGCGCTCTGATCTGGAAATCACTGCCGAAAACGCATCCGAGCTAGCTGGCAAAGAAGTTGGCGTGCCCCTCGGCACAGCCGCGCATTCCGGCTTCCTGACACAAATGGCGCATTTCGGCGTTGACCCAGACAGCATGAAAATTGTTGACATGGCACCTGTTGATAGCGCCGCCGCCTTTGCAAACGGCTCGCTCGACATGGTTTGCGGCTGGGGTGGCCCACTGCGCCGCATGAAAGAGTTTGGCAACGTGCTGCTTTCTGGTCAGGAAAAAGAAGACGTGGTTGGCAAAGTGTTCGACGTAACGTCCGTGCCACGCGAATTCGCTGAAGAAAACGCAGAGCTGCTGACAAAGTTCCTGAAGGTAACTGCCGACATGAACGCCATGTACGCAGCTGATCCAGCGCCAATGATGGGTGAAATCACCAAAGCCGCTGGTATGGATGCAGAGGGCACCGCAGCCGTCATCGCAACCTTCCGCTTCCCGGATATCGCAACCCAGTTGTCTGATGCTTGGATGGGCGGCGGTCTTCAGGAGTATCTCGCGAACTCCGCTGCAAGCCTTGAGGGCAGCGGCCAGCTCAAAGCGCTCGACGATTATGGCCCACTGGTTGACAGCTCCTACCTCGAAGCTGCGGGCAAAATGTAATCACCCCCTTAACTGGGTAAGCACATTTGGGCGCGGCATTCCAACCGGATGCCGCGCCCTTTTTTGGAACAAAAGCTCTCACACTCAAAAACAGGGGACGATATGTCAGGTCTACTCA
The DNA here is from genome assembly GCA_964594465.1 of uncultured Rhodobacterales bacterium. Lineage (GTDB taxonomy): Bacteria > Pseudomonadota > Alphaproteobacteria > Rhodobacterales > Rhodobacteraceae > CAZQMR01. Next base: position 2,484 of record CAZQMR010000153.1, on the reverse strand, counting down.
TCGACGGTGTTTCGATGACCTTTGACTTGCCAAATGGTGGCAAGGTCGAAGCGCTCAAGAACATCAATCTGAATATCAAAAAGGGCGAGCTGATGTCCGTGCTCGGCCCCTCAGGCTGCGGCAAGACCACACTTTTGAACATTCTCGCAGGCTTCCTCGCGCCCACCGAGGGCAAAATAAACCTTGGCGACAAGCGGGTTACTGGCCCCGACAGCTCGCGCGGCATGGTGTTTCAGCAGGGCGCCCTGTTTGAATGGATGAATGTCAGCAAAAACATCGGCTTTGGCCCCTCCATGGCAGGCGTCCCACAATCCGAGATCAACGCCAAAGTCAACGAGCTGCTCGGCATCGTCGGACTGCAAGATTTCGGCGACAAGATGATCTACGAACTCTCAGGCGGCATGCAACAGCGCGTCGCACTTGCCCGCTGCCTCGCCAACGACCCCGATGTGATCCTAATGGACGAACCCTTGGGCGCGCTCGACGCGCTGACCCGCGAGAAAATGCAAAGCCTCGTGCTGGATATCTGGAAGAAAACCGGCAAAACCATCATCCTCATCACCCACTCCGTCGAAGAAGCCCTGCTCTTGGGCGAGCGCCTGCTGGTGATGGCGCCGCGCCCCGGTCGCGTCCACAAAGAATACAACCTCCCCTTCGCCGAAATGGGCGTCGGCGCGGATCTGCGCGAGGTCAAAAAACACCCCGACTATGGCCCAACCCGTGAAGAGATCCTCACGATGATTTGGGACATGGAAGAGGAAATAATGGGCCGCACTGAGGAGACCGCATAATGCTTGAAGAAATCATGGAACTCTTTGGCTCAACCCTCTGGATGATCGTCGGCATCGCTGCGATCTTCGCCGTCTACCTCATCATCTCCGGCATCTGCTGGTTCCTCTTTTCCCTCTACGAGAAAAACCGCGACAAAGCCCAAGGCTACGGCTCGCTGAAAACCGTCACATTCGGCGATGAAAGCTCGGTGGTGGCCAATCGCATCGGCTCCGTTGCTGCCGTTTTGGCCGTTTTCGTGATCTGGGGCGTGGCCACCGGCTCCAAACTCCTGCCCTTCACCCTGCCCCAACCCTATCTCGGCGACACCCAGTTCGAATACACCGCCACCAATGCCGCAGGCCAAACCGACACCGGCCAAGTCTTCGTGCGCGTCCATGCGTTCGGCGAAGAAGGCGTCAAAAAGCCTGATGGCGTTGATGGCGGCGACGGGTTCGCCAAAGACGACGTGATCGTCATCGCCGAACGCCGCTCCAAAATCGTGCGCGCCCAGCGCAATGATGAAGGCGGCAAAGAAGACGGCTACCAGGTGACCAGCATCAACGGCCAAGCCATCGCACCCGGTGAAACCGTCGCCTTTGACGAAGGCGAAGTCCTGATGACCGCCAAAGGCTCCCTCTCCATCCGCCCCGATACCGGCTGGACCATGGAAGCGCTCTACCTACCACCGCCGGAAAAAGTCTGGTCCCGCTTTTGGGACCTCAACGCCAACGGCTATCAAAATGTCGGCCTCTGGGAAAACGTCTTCTGGTCGCTCACCCGCGTCGTGGTGGGCTTTGGCCTTGGCTGCCTTTTTGGCATTCCGCTGGGCATGGCCATGGGCCTCAATTCATGGATGCGCGGCTGGTTTGACCCCATCGTCGAGTTCATGCGCCCAGTGCCACCACTGGCGCTGATCCCGCTTGTGATCATCTGGTTTGGCATCGGCGAGCAAGGCAAAATCTCGCTGCTCTTCCTCGCCGCGCTCTGGATCATGACCATTGCCGCGCGCGCAGGCGTCTCCGGCGTGAACATCTCCAAAGTCCACGCCGCCTACTCGCTCGGAGCCACCAAGCGGCAAATCCTGCGCCGCGTGATCCTGCCAAACTCGCTGCCGGAAATCTTCACCGGCGCCCGCGTGGCCATGGGCGTGTGCTGGGGCACAGTGGTCGCCGCCGAACTCGTGGCCGCAGAAAAAGGTGCGGGCAAAATGATCATCGCCGCCTCCAAATTCCAGCTCACCGACATCGTCATCGTCGGCATCATCCTGATCGGCATCATCGGCTACGGCATCGACATCGTCATCCGCATGCTTGAAAACTGGCTGATCCCATGGAAAGGTCGCGGCTAATCAAAACGGCGCGGATCCACCGGGTCCGCGCCACCAAGCAACAGGCCACTCATAATGCACGACCTCTATTTCGAAGACTTCTATGTTGGCCTCACCTTCACCTCAAAATCCAAAACAGTCTCAGAAGCCGAAATCCTAGATTTCGCTTGGTCTTACGACCCCCAACCTTTCCACATGGACAAACCAAGTGCTGAGGCCAGCATCTTTGGCTCCCTCATCGCGCCGGGCGCGCTCACAATCGCCATGACCTGGCGCCTGATCTACTCCACCGGCATCATCGACAGCGCCTCCCTCGGCTCGCCGGGCCTTGACGACGTGCGCTGGCGCGCCCCCGTGCGCCCCGGCGACACACTGCACGTCAAATC
>CAZQMR010000152.1:0-8338 GCA_964594465.1 uncultured Rhodobacterales bacterium | reverse complement strand
AGCAAATCCTCGCCATCAACCATCACATCACCCAGATGGATGCCAATGCGGAACGGCAGCGCTACCTCGTGCCCACCCTTGCGCACAGCCAATTCGCGCTGAATTTCAGTTGCGCATTGCACCGCCTCAACGACAGACGGAAAATCCGCGATCAACCCATCGCCTGCGGTATTGGCGATGCGGCCATGATGGCGCTCGATGAAACGGGCGAATACGTCCTTGGCGGCTTGCAAGGCTTCGAACGTGCCAACCTCATCGCGTTCCATCCCGCTGGAATAGCCAACAGCATCTGCCGCCAGTATGGTTGTGAGCTTGCGTTGCATCTGCGCGGCCATGCGTCCTACCCTTCATGTCATCCCACCCCTATTATGACCTGTTGGCGAAATGAGTTTCAACCGCCAGAGTGCTTGCCCCGAGCGCACAACCTCGTTATTCCAGCTTAATGATCAGAATTTTTGACATCGGTGACCGGGCGCGTTTGCCCTGGCGTTTTTTCAGCGCGGTTTTGACGCGCAAGATGCGTCGCGCGTAACCCAAACCTTATACCCGATTACCGCTGACACCTAAAAGCAGGAGAGCTGGATATGACCGCTCCAAAAACACTCTATGATAAAATCTGGGATGCCCATGTTGTCCATGAGGACACAGACGGCACCTGCCTTCTCTATATCGACCGCCATCTTGTGCATGAGGTGACCTCGCCTCAGGCTTTTGAGGGCCTTCGTATGACCGGCCGCACAGTCCGCGCCCCGGAAAAAACCGTGGCTGTGCCTGATCACAATGTGCCTACGACACTAGATCGCGAAGATGGCATTGATGACGAACAGTCCCGCATTCAGGTTGAGGCGCTTGATAAGAACGCCGCCGACTTTGGCATTGAATATTACGGTGTGGGCGATGTGCGCCAAGGCATCGTGCATATCATTGGGCCTGAGCAGGGTTGGACCCTTCCCGGCGCGACCATCGTTTGTGGTGACAGCCACACCGCGACCCATGGCGCGTTCGGCTCGCTGGCGCATGGCATCGGCACCTCTGAGGTGGAGCATGTGCTTGCTACCCAGACTCTGATCCAGAAGAAATCCAAGAACATGAAGGTTGAGGTTCAGGGCAGCCTGCCTACAGGCGTGACCGCCAAGGACATCACCATGACTGTGATTGGTGAAACCGGCACGGCTGGCGGCACAGGTCATGTGATCGAGTATTGCGGTCAGGCCATTGAAGAGCTGTCCATGGAAGGGCGCATGACTGTCTGCAACATGGCGATTGAGGGTGGCGCGCGCGCTGGCCTGATTGCACCTGATGAAAAGACATTTGCCTATCTCAAAGGTCGCCCAAAAGCGCCAAAGGGTGGCAATTGGGAGCTTGCGCTGGAAAACTGGAAGCAGCTTTTCACTGACGAGGGCGCCCATTTCGACAAAGAGCTGATCTTGCAAGCCGCAGACATCGCGCCTGCGGTCACTTGGGGCACCAGCCCCGAAGATGTCCTTCCGATCAGCGGTGTGATCCCATCGCCCGACGATTTTGAGGGTGGTAAGGTTGAGGCCGTAAAGCGCTCGCTTGAGTATATGGGCCTCACACCCGGCACGCGGCTTGAGGATGTTGAGATTGATACGGTTTGGATCGGCTCTTGCACCAATGGCCGCATTGAAGACCTGCGCGAAGTGGCACGGATCATGGACGGCAAGAAGGTCAAGGATGGCTTGCGCGCGATGATCGTGCCGGGCTCTGGTCTTGTGCGTGCACAGGCTGAGGAAGAAGGCATTGCGCAAAAGCTGCAAGAGGCTGGATTTGACTGGCGCATGGCGGGTTGTTCGATGTGTCTGGGCATGAACCCAGACCAACTGGCCCCTGGTGAGCGCTGCGCCTCGACCTCCAACCGCAACTTTGAGGGCCGTCAGGGCCGTGGCGGTCGCACCCATCTTCTGAGCCCTGCGATGGCGGCTGCGGCTGCGATCACGGGTCGCCTCACGGATGTGCGTGGTCTCTAAAAGATGCGGATCGAGGCATCAACGGTCGCTGAGTATCTGGACGCGGTTCCAGAGGCTCAGCGCCCTATTGTTGCCAAACTTCTGGAACTGACCCGCGCCAATATCCGTGATGGATTTGACGAGGTGATGAACTGGGGGATGATCACATTTGAGGTCCCGCTCGCCACATCTGGCAAGACGTATAATGGCAAACCGCTGATGTATATCTCGATTGGCGTGCAAAAAAAGCATGTCGGATTTTATCATTGTGGGATTTACGCCAGCCAGCCCGTGATGGAGCGCTTTACTGATGCCTACAAAACGGCTGGGAAAGAGCTCGATATGGGCAAGGCCTGTGTGCGTTTTAAGAAAATCGACGATCTAGAAGAGGCGGCCCTTGCCGATGCAGTCGCAGCCTTTACTGCAGAAGAATATGTAGAAGCCACCCGGCGCGCTCGGGATGGCACTTAAGAAAAACACAAACGAAACAAGCTCATAGCACATGCAACACTCGCCACAATTCGGCCACGATTGCTTGCGCGAGCCAAAGCGACATGTTTATTGTTGCTCATAAGACTGGAGACTGAACCAATGGAAAAGTTCACCAAAATCGAGGGCGTCGCAGCCCCGCTTCCGCTCGTCAATATCGATACCGATATGATCATCCCCAAACAGTTCCTCAAAACGATCAAACGCACCGGGCTTGGTGCAAATTTGTTTGACGAAATGCGGTTTAATCAGGATGGCACTGAGATCGACAGCTTCGTGCTCAATCAGCCCGCGTATCGCGAGGCTCAAGTGTTGGTCGCAGGTGAGAATTTCGGCTGTGGTTCGTCACGTGAACACGCGCCTTGGGCCCTGCTCGATTTCGGTATTCGCGTCGTAATTGCGCCAAGTTTTGCGGATATTTTCTTTAACAATTGCTTTAAGAACGGGATTTTGCCGATCGCGCTGCCACAAGAAGACGTGGACAAATTGATGGCAGATGCCGAGCGCGGCGCAAATGCTACCCTGACGGTTGATCTGGAGAACCAGAAAATCACCGGTCCAGATGGGGGCGAAATCGCGTTCGAGGTCGACCCATTTAAGAAGCATTGCCTGCTCAACGGGCTGGATGACATCGGTTTGACGATGGAAAAAGCCAGTGCGATTGACAGCTTTGAAGCGAAAAACAGCGCATCCGCGCCGTGGCTCGCAGGATAAATAACACGCGAGCGGATGTCCAAACTCCGGTTGTGAATGTGACTTTGGATGGGTGAATGCTGACGAGGCTTTCAGGTGGTTTAATTCGGGCGCTGCTGGTGATTATCATCATCGCGGCACCCGCATTTATGCTCCCTGCAGTCAGTCAAGCCGCACAGGAAATTTCGCTCATTGTCGGTGTCATTATTGGCGCCTTCACGATGTTTGAATACTCCTCTTCGCATCCTGGCCTAATCGATTTCCGCTTCGCTCCCCCCTACAATCGCATCCGCTTTATCACGTTTTGCGTGCTGGTTCTGACATTGATTTTCCTATGCCGCGCCACGGTAGGCGCCGATGGCATCGGGGAACATATGCTAGGCTTCGCAGACGGGGCCGCACGTTTGGTCGATTTCCCGCTCTCACCGGTCAACACAACAGTTGCCCTGATCGGCGAAGGCGCAGAGGACGAGCATCGTCTATTGCTGCGTCGCGCCCTAGCACTGAGCTTCCTGATCGCCTTTGTGTCGTTCTTCTTCTTTGCGCTGATGCTATGGTTCTTCAAGTGGCCCGTGGGTCGCGAAAAGTTCAACCTCTGGGCCAATCTCCCCACATTTGAGCCCTCATCAGGGCGCGATGTGGAGCGCCGCATGGTCCGTGATGGCTTTGCCAATATCCTGATTGGCCTCTCAACGCCTTACGTCTTGCCGGTGATCACCTCACGCGCGGGCGGCTGGTTTGACCCATCGGTGCTGCAAAACTTCCAGCCTTTGATCTGGGGCTGCATCGCATGGGCTTTTGTGCCTGCCTCGATGATCATCCGGGGGGCGGCCTTGCTCAAGGTCGGCTGGCTCGTCAAACGCGCTGCTGGCAGATGAAGCAACTCTTCGCCGCGCTGTTGATCGCCTTTATAGGCGGGAGCGTTGCAGCGGCGGACAGTTTTCGGATCGCGACGTTTAACGCCTCGCTCAGCCGCAAAGGCCCTGGCGTTTTGGTGCGCGATCTGGAGCAGATGAAGCAACGCCAGATCAAAGCGGTGATCGAGATCATCGCAACTGTGCGCCCTGACATTCTCCTGATCAATGAGTTCGACCATGATCGCGATGGCGTGGCTTTGAGCATCTTCACCAAGGCGCTGGCGGATGCTGGCATCGCCTATCCGCACAGCTTCTCCGCGCCCTCCAACACAGGTGAGCCAAGCGGGATTGATCTCAACAATGATGGCAAAATCGCAGGCCCCAATGATGCCTTTGGCTTTGGTCGTTTTCCCGGTCAGTACGCCATGGCATTACTCTCGCGATTTCCGATTGCTGCCGACAAGGCCCGCAGTTTCCGCAAGCTGCTCTGGAAAGACGTCCCGAACGCTGAAATGCCGACCAAAGCCGGATCGCCGTTTTATCCTGCTGACGTGCTCAGTGTTTTCCGCCTGTCCTCCAAATCTCATTGGGATGTGCCAGTGATCTTGCCCGATGGCCGCACGCTCCATGTGCTCGCCAGCCACCCAACACCACCGGTTTTTGATGGGTCGGAGGATGCAAACGGCTTGCGCAATCGCGACGAAATCCTGCTATGGGCGCGCTACTTGGTGGGTCAGTCCCTGACGGATGATACGGGTCAAAGCGGGCCATTCACTGGGCACTATTTTGCAATCTTGGGGGATCTTAACGCGGACCCGTTTGACGGGGATGGTCGCCATGATGGGATCACCACGCTTTTGAACCACCCGCGCGTACAAGACCCGATGCCCGGATCGGATGGCGGCGTGGCCGCGACGAAAATGCAGGCCGGCAGCAACGCAACGCACAAAGGCGACCCAGCGCTGGACACTGCCGATTGGCGCGATGAAGGTGGGCCGGGAAATTTGCGTGTGGATTATGTGCTCCCATCGCAAAATCTGAGCGTGACCGGCAGCGGCGTGTTTTGGCCCCCGAAAGGTGCGCCGGGGGCCAAGTTGATCGGCTCAGGCAAGCCCGTCAGCTCGGACCATCGCCTCGTCTGGGTGGACATCGCGCTTGAGTAGCGCTGTGAAGGCCGCGCCCGGATCGGTGTGCACGAAACCGGGGCAAAGCCGCGCGAATTTCGCCCCATCCAGCGCATGGGGGTGTTGCCAAAGATAACGCATCTCCAGCAATTCGCGCCCCAAGCCCCAAAACGGCGCGGACAGCTTAATGAACCACCACGGGAAGCTTGTGAGCTTCACCTCTTGCCCCAAGCGTTTGCTCAAAAGCGCCTGCAACTCTTCGCCCGTCAGCGCATAGCCCGGAAAATGCACGTTTTCGAAAACACCTAGGTCTTCGCGCTTGCTGGCAAGGCTCTCTGCGGCCCGCGCCAAATCCGGCAAATAGGCCCAAGCATGGTTGCGATCCGTAGGGCCGGGATACATCAAACGGCCCTTTGAGAGATCCTTGGCCATATGATTTTCATACCAATTGCCGCTCGGCGACACATCAATGAAATCACCTGCCCTCAAGATGATCGTTTGCACACCGGACGCTTCAAAAGCCTGCTCCATCTCGATGCGCAGTTTACCTTTGCTTGTATTGGCCAACTGCGGACTATCCTCAGACCATGGCTGCGCAGCCAAGGTGCCAAAATTATAAACATTGCCCGGAATGAGCACGGTTGCGCCACTGGATTTGGCCGCCGCAATCACATCGCGCGTAATGTTCGGTAAATCCTGCGCCCAATCGGTGTAAGCAGGGTTCAGCCCGTTCACGATCACATCCGCACCCTGTGCCGCTTCGGTCATAGATGTTCTGCGCTGATAGGTCTTCACCTCCCAACCTGCGGCCCTAAAAGCGATGCAGGCATGGCGGCCAAACCGACCAGTTGAGCCAAGGATGAGGGCGGTTTTTCTCAAGTCATTTTTCATTTCTAATCTCCAAAGTTGTATGCCTGCTGCAATATGCCTCTTCATATTTGAAAAGAAATCCGGCAAGATCGCACTGATCATATGCGTTTTTGTATTGAGGGAACCCGATGCAAACCTTTGACTGGAGCCTGACCCAAGCCTTTCTCGCCACAGCAGAAACCGGCTCGCTTTCCGCCGCCGCACGCCAGTTGAGCCGCAGCCAGCCCACGGTGGGGCGGCAAATTCAAGCCATGGAAGAGCAGCTTGGCGTGACCCTGTTTCAGCGCGCCCCGCGTGGCTTGGTCCTCACGGAGGTCGGCCATAAAATCCTGCCTTTCGCACAGGATTTGGCCGAGCAAGCCGGGCGGCTGTCGCTGGCCGCAGAAAGCACTTCAGGCGATCTTGAGGGCACAGTGCGCATCACCGCATCGGACATGATGGCCACCTATTTTTTGCCAGACATTTTGCGCCAATTGATGCATGATGAGCCGCAAATCCAGATCGAACTGGTCGCCACGGACTCCATGCAAAACCTGCTGACCCGCGAGGCTGATATCGCCGTGCGCATGGCCGAACCGGATCAAAATGAGGTCATCGCCCAGAAGATCGGTGCCGTCGACATTGGGCTCTTTGGGTCTGATAGTTACATCCAGAAATTCGGCAAACCCCAAAGCTTTGAGGATATGGAGAACCATCTCGTGCTTGGCTTTGACAAGAACGACATGATCATTCGACGCATGCGCGAAATTGGCCTTAACCCCAGTCGCGACATGTTCCGGTTTCGCACGGACAACCAGCTGACCTATCTTAATGCGATCCGCGCGGGTCTTGGCATTGGCGGATGCAGCACCTTGCTGGCACGGCGTTTGGGTGGGTTGAGCCAAGTGCTTTTGGACATGCCGATCCTGCCGCTGCCGGTTTATCTTGTGGCGCATCAAGAGCTGCGCACCTCGGCGCGTATCCGCTTTGTGTTTGATTTCATCGCCAAAAAACTGCGCGAGGAAATGCGGGACGCAGCGGTCTAGAGCCGCACTCAGATACGTCCAATTTTGTCCGAAATTCCAAAGGTGAAATCAGCGACACCTTGACCTTCACCGCGTGCAGGTCTAGCGAGTTGCCCAAACAGTGAACTCAAGGAGCATACCCATGGCCAACCCATCCATTTTGATCTTGCCCGGTGACGGCATTGGCCCAGAGGTAATGACCCAAGTGCGCCGTGTCATCGACTGGTTCGGTGAAAATCGCGACATGAAATTCGACGTTTCCGAAGACCTCGTGGGCGGTGCTGCTTATGACGCGCATGGCACCCCACTGACAGACGAAACGCTGGAAAAAGCCCAGTCGGTTGACGCAGTTCTGCTTGGCGCTGTGGGTGGCCCGAAATACGATGATCTGGACTTTTCCGTGAAGCCGGAGCGTGGTTTGCTGCGCATCCGCAAGGAGATGGACCTCTATTCCAATCTGCGCCCAGCCCAGTGCTTTGACGCGCTTGCTGATTTCTCCTCGCTCAAGAAAGACGTCGTGGCAGGTTTGGACATCGTCATCGTGCGCGAGCTGACCTCCGGCATTTATTTCGGCGAGCCACGCGGCATCTTCACTGAGGGCAACGAGCGTGTGGGCATCAACACCCAGCGCTACACCACCTCCGAAATTCAGCGCGTGGCGCGTTCTGCATTTGAGTTGGCGCGGCGTCGCGGCAACAAGGTTTGCTCCATGGAGAAAGCCAATGTGATGGAAAGCGGCATTCTGTGGCGCGAGGAAGTCACGAAAATTCACGCCGATGAGTACCCGGATGTTGAGCTGTCCCACATGTATGCCGACGCAGGTGCGATGCAGCTTTGCCGCTGGCCCAAGCAGTTTGACGTGATCGTAACAGATAACCTGTTTGGCGATCTGCTGTCGGATGCCGCGGCGATGCTCACAGGCTCGCTTGGCATGTTGCCGTCTGCCTCACTTGGCGCGCCGATGGAAAACGGCCGCCCCAAGGCGCTTTATGAGCCAGTACATGGGTCTGCGCCTGATATCGCGGGTCAAGGCAAAGCCAACCCGATCGCCTGTATTCTCAGCTTCGCAATGGCCCTACGCTATTCCTTTGACGCTGGCGATGATGCCAAGCTGATCGAAGATGCGGTTGAGGCAGCCCTTGCAACAGGTGCGCGCACCGGCGATCTGCTGGGTCCAGAGGGCGGCACACCGATTTCCACAACAGAAATGGGCGACGCAATTCTTGCCGCACTTGATGCCGCTGTGTGAGTGATATGACAGACAAAGGCCGCTCAGCGCTCCGGGGTGCCGGACTTGCGATGGTGGCCTTTGCTCTGTTTGCCACCCACGACGT
>CAZQMR010000151.1:6308-8365 GCA_964594465.1 uncultured Rhodobacterales bacterium | reverse complement strand
TTGGTAAACTCCGTGATCACCGGCTGCACAAACGCAGCCCCCAGCTCACACGCCTTCTCTACAATAAAATCCGTTCGCGCCTTCTTGATCGGCGCAAACATCAGCCAAACATCCGGCGGCATCACCTGGTCAGCGGCCTGCTCCACGCAAGCCAAAACGCCCCGCCGTTTGCCCGCCTCCTCGACCTCAGCCGTCCACTCCCCATCGCGCCCATTAAAAAGCGCCACAGTGTCACCAACCCCAAGCCGCATCACATTGAACAGATAATTCGCCTGCTCCCGCGACACCGGAACCGCTTGACGCGCCCCAAGCGCTGCCTCCACATAGAGGCGTATCTTGGCCCGTTGCTGACCCATAAAGGCAAATCCTGCATCCGATGACAATCGACCCCAAATTACACGCCCCTGAGGCGAAGGGAAGAGTGGCCGACGCCACGGATGCAAATTGGGTCGACCGATTTTGCCCAGCCATAACGCGCCCCTTCCTGCGCCTCTCACGCGCCGACCGCCCTGCCGGGACATGGCTGCTGCTGCTCCCTTGCTGGTGGGGCCTCGCCCTTGCCGCCGCCGCTGACCCGCAGGGATGGCAGCCCGCCGACGCATGGATCGCCATCGGCTGCGCCCTTGGCGCGTTCCTGATGCGCGGCGCAGGCTGCACTTGGAATGACATCTCAGACCGCCATATCGACGCCGAAGTCGCCCGCACCAAATCCCGCCCCATCCCATCCGGCCAAGTCAGTGTCCTGGGCGCAACCCTCTGGATGATCCTGCAAGCCCTGCTCGCACTTGCGATCCTGCTCAGCTTCAACCCCTTCACCATCGCACTTGGCATCGCCGCGCTCATCCCCGTCGCCATCTACCCCTTCGCCAAACGCTTCACATGGTGGCCACAAATCTTCCTCGGCATCGCCTTCAACTGGGGCGCGCTGCTGGGCTGGGCCGCCCATACCGGCTCCCTCGCCGCACCCCCCGTCCTGCTTTATTTGGCAGGCATCGCGTGGACCCTGTTCTACGATACGATCTACGCCCACCAAGACAAAGAAGACGACGCGCTTATCGGCGTGCGCTCCACCGCGCGCCTCTTCGGGGAGAAAACCGGCACCGCCCTCTTCATCTGCCTCGCCCTCTCGACCAGCCTCCTCCTGATCGCGGGCCTCATGGCCACCTTGCCCATGGGCAGCGCGCTCAAACCCATCGCCATCATCGCAACCATCTGGGCCTTTGGCTGGCACCTGGCTTGGCAACTCCGCCGCCTAGACATCGACAATCCCGATACCTGCATGCACCTCTTCCGTGCCAATCGCGAGGCTGGGCTGATTGTTGCCATCGGCCTCGCAATCACCGCCTCACTCTGAACACCCACCTTGCGAAGCGCTGAGCCCTCCGGTATCAGTGCGGCTCTGACGGAACAGGGAAGCCTTTCAGAAAAATGCGCGCACCAGCTTTGCTCTTCGCACTCGCAGCCCTTTTGGGCGTCGCCGGCATTGGCTGGATCGCAGCAGATCGCGGCGTGGCCGTGCTCGAACGCGACACCAAAGCCCAACTCAGCCAAGCCCTCGTGGCCGCCGATCAAGCTTGGGTCGATGTGCGCCCCGACGGGCTGCTCGTCGGGCTGGAAGGCGTCGCGCCTGATGAAAACGCTCGCTTCCGCGCCCTTGAAATCACCGGCCAACTGGTCGACAGCCGCCGCATCGTTGAAGACATCAAAATCCTCTCCACGCAGGAGATTGTGACGCCCGAGTTCTCTCTACAAATCCTGCGCAACGACCTTGAGATTTCGCTGATCGGCCTCATCCCCCTTGAACATGGCCGCAACATCATCTTGCCAAACCTGCGCAAACTTGGCGGCGATCTGAAACTCACCGATATGCTGGAAACAGCCGACTATGACGTGCCAGATCGCTGGCAGGACAATGTAAAATTCGCGCTAGAAGCCGCCCACCGTCTGACCCGCACACATATCAACGTCACCCCCGGCGCGGTCTCGATTTCCGGCGTCACCGAAAGCGTCAAAATGCGCAATGCGCTCAGCCGCGATCTGCAAAAGCTGAAACCCGC
>CAZQMR010000151.1:0-6208 GCA_964594465.1 uncultured Rhodobacterales bacterium | reverse complement strand
GCGCTCAACAGCTTTTCGGGCGGTGAAATCGACATCACCGATCTAGAGGTGCATGTCACAGCGCCCAAAGGCACGCCCCAAACCAAGTTTGAGACCGTAACCGCAGCGCTGCAAAACGACCTGCCAGCCGCCTACCACCTGACCGCCATTCTTCCGCCCAGCGATGACACCGGCGATAGCGGCGCCAAAATCCCGCCGCCCGAGTTTTCGCTCAACCTGACGGAGGACGGCCACGCCATTCTCACCGGCTCCGTGCGCGACGAGCCCCAGCGCATGGCTGTGGCCACCTTCGCCGCCTCGCTCTTTGGCGCAGGCAGCGTGGTGGATGATATGAGCCTACGCCAAGACGTGCCCAGCGACTGGACAGCGCTCCTGCTGGATGGATTGCGCAGCGCCGATCTTGTCCGCGTCGGCTCCATGCGCATCACCCCCACCGCGCTCAAAATCGAAGGGCGCTCGGATCGCGAAACCATCGGCCAGTCCCTCGCCGAGTCCCTCTCCAAACTCAACAGCGACAGCTTCGAGGTTTCCACCGCCGTCACCTTCGATCAAAGCCTCGTTGTGCTCAAAGACGAAATTGAACCGGCAACTTGTGCCCAAGAAATCGATCAAATCCTCAGCATCACCCAAATCACCTTCGATCCCTCCTCCGCCCAAATCGCTGCAAGCGCGCAGATCGTGATTGAGGGCATCGCCGACATCCTCAAATCCTGTCCCAATGCCAGCTTTGAAATCGGCGGCCACACGGACAGCCAAGGCTCCGAGCCGTCCAACCAAGCGCTCTCACAAAACCGCGCTGACGCGGTGCTCGACGCGCTCTTGGCCCGCGACGTTCTCATTGCTGGCTTTTCGGCTGTAGGCTACGGCGAGGCGCTCCCCATTGCGGACAATTCAACCGAGGCGGGGCGCGAAGAAAACCGCCGCATCGAATTCAGCCTGCTTTCAACGCCTGATCAAGCAAACGCCAGCGATAGCCCAACAGACACGACCAGCCCGACGACCCAAGAGGCAACGCAAAATGAATAGAACCGAAATCACCGCGATTCTGGCCGCCAGCTTGGTTGCCGCTTTCATCCTCGGCTGGGCCCTGCGCTGGGTCTTTGCCCGCCTCAACCGCTCTTCCCTGCAAGGCGGCCCGCCCGAAGAAATGGCAGCACTCTTGCACGCCGCCGAAGAAGCACGCGATACCGCAGAAGATCGCATGAACCAGCGCGAAACCGAGCTTCAAAACCAGCTCACCCAAACCAAAGCCGAGCTTGCCGCCGCCATGGAAGGTTTGGGCGATGCCCGCCGCCGCTCTCAGGATCTGGAATCCGAACTCCTAGAATACCGCGACGCCTATTCCCCGACCAAATAGCGCCGCCTCCAACATCACTTTCTAAAAATATCCCCGCCGGAGGCATCATAACGTCCGGTTAACACTTTCGCCCGATTTTAAGCGAAATTTAACTGTTCCAACCCGTGCAGTGCAGTACACGTGCCATATGCGTGCCGGAACTGTGCGCCCCTCAATTGCGCTGCAACGACATCTCGCGCAAAGCCTCCATCGGCACAATTTCCAAGGTTTTCCAATGGGTTGAGGTCAGCTGAACCCGCGGCGCACACCCTGCCTCATAAGCTTGCAAAAACCGGCCCGCACATAAACACCACTGATCCCCCGCCTTCAAACCGCCAAACCCATATTGCGGCATCGGCGTCGAAAGATCATTTCCCGCCGCCTTGGAAAATTCCAGAAATTCCTCCGTCATCACCGCACAAACCGTATGCGCCCCCTGATCCTGCGCACAGGTGTCACAGGCCCCATTGCGAAAAAATCCCGTCATCGGATCAAGCGAGCACGGTTCCAGCGCTTGCCCCAGAACATTGCGCGACGGATCAGGTTTAATCTGCATTTTTTGCACCTCTCATGCGGGATTTGTGAGCAAACTTAACCCATTTGCCCCCGAATACCGCTTTATTTCTCAACACTTGCCCCCTATAGCAAGCGCTTGAGTACCTCACATCAAACAAAGGTGGCCCGTTATGGCTTCATATGAATTGGGCGATCTTGTCGTCCTAAGCGCTGGCTCCATGCGCATGGCCGTAGAAGCAGTTGATGGCGATCAAGTCGCTGTTGTCTGGTGCCACGAAGGCGAGATCGGGCGCGACAGCTTCCACGCCAAACTTCTGCGCAAATGGGAAGTCCGCGAAGACGACCATGGCAGCCGCGGACGCCCGCACCGCTCCGGCGGATCAGATCGCGGTGACCGCGGGCCACGCGGCGGCGGTGACCGGGATCGTGGCGGTGACAGAGGTGGTGATCGCGATGATCGTCCACGCGGCAAAACCGGCTGGGACGGAAAACCTAGAGAAAAGAAGTACTTCCGCAAGGACTAAGGTCAACGCGGCGCTTCTAGCCACTCCACCCAACGCCCATGAAAATCGACCCGCGCCAAGGTGCGGGTCTCGCCTTTTGGCCAGATCTGCAAGGTCAGCGCCGCCCCCGGCCCGACCTCATCTGCCTCCATCGCAAGCCGCGCAATCGGCGCATCCCGGCTCGCGGATCGCCCGGCCGCCGCGATAATCGCATCGCCCTCAGCCTTATCCGCCGCACTGAAATACTGCCACGCAATCGAGTGCATCACCACATGAACAGCACCGGGCGTGCGCTCCATTAAACGCCGCGTAAGGAAGTTTATGGCATGTTCCGCCACAACCTCGTGCTCCGCGACGCCAATCGCCGCTTGCGTTAACTCCACGCGCTCCGGCTGATCCGCCCAAAGATAGGACAACAACCGAAGCTTTTCAGCCTCATCGCTCAGATCAATAGGATACAAATCGCAGCCCTGCCGCTCAACAATCTGCAAGCGCGCCACATCCGGCACGCTCCCACGCCAGTCGGGGCGCAAGGTCAAAACCGCATCTGACGGCCCATAAGAAAAGCGGTCACTCTCTAGCGCAAACTGATCCAAAGAGAGATTTAGCCCCGCACTCGCGCCAACTTCGCTCAGCACAATCGGCAAGCCCAATTCCTCGGCGATCGCACCCAATCCCGGCAACAAAGCCGCTGAACGGCGCACTTCATTGGTCTGGGGCGGTGATTTCAGCACCTTCAGCAAACGCTCAGCGTGAGTTTCAAACACTCGCTCAACAGCCGCCCAAAGCGCATCGTCACTTGCCTCATGCGGCGGATAAACTGCTGCAAGATCAGGGGCTTGACTGCTCAAAACCAAGCCGTGAAGCCCGCCCGCAATCCGCAAGGCCACCACATCCCCTTTGTAGCTTCCATCGCCGGACCAGTTCAAAATCGCGGCACCCACGGGGGTTTTCTCGTCCATCCGCTCTGCCAGCAAAGGCAACAGGCGCCCCATAAACGGCGAGCCAAGGGACACACAAGCCTCGGCCTGCTCAAGAAAAACCGCGCGCAAAACCTCAGCGCGGTTCAAGAGAATTTATCCATCAGTTTTTGCAAGGCCGAGCGCGTGTCCAGCTCAGGCTCAGGCGCAGCAGCCACTTTTTTCGGCGTCTTTTCAGCATCTTGCTTAGGGGCGGTGGTCGAAGATCGCGGTGGTGCCGTGCGAAGCGCAACCGCGTTTTGAAACTTACCAGCATCCCCCTTGGCCAGCTCGGCCGCCCCATCAGACATGCCGCGCAAAACGTCCTCCAGCCAGTCAGCCTCTGCCTTGGCAAAATCCCGCAAGACATAACCCGAAACCAGCTCCTTGCGCCCCGGATGCCCAATGCCAATGCGCACGCGCTGAAACTCCGGCCCCATATGCGCATTGATGGATTTCAGGCCATTATGCCCGGCCAATCCACCACCGGTTTTCACCCGCAGCTTTGCGGGCGCGAGGTCCAATTCGTCATGAAAAACAACAACATCGCCCACATCGAGCTTGTAGAATTTCATCGCCGCCGCAACACTTTGCCCCGAATTGTTCATGAAGGTCTCAGGCTTCAAAAGCAGTGTTTTCGCGCCCCCCAGAACCACCTCACAAATCTGCCCCTGAAACTTGCTGCGCCAAGGCGACGCCCCATGATCAGACGCAATCCGGTCCATCGCCATGAACCCGATATTGTGCCGGTGTTGTGCGTATTTCGCGCCCGGATTGCCAAGGCCAACAAAGAGTTTCATGCGCTCATCCTCAAAACTTACCCGCTATCTAATCAACCCACCCCACAAATGCAAAACGGCGCCACAATCGCGGCGCCGTTTCCAATCAAGCCCTGTTGAAGCTTGGGTCTTATTCTTCGGACGCTTCGCCCTCGGCTGGTGCTTCTGCACCTTCTTCGCCGGTATCTTCTGCTTCTTCGTCATCCGCTGATTTCAGGCTAGAAGGCGCCGAGATGTTGGCGATCATGAAGTCACGATCGGTGATCATCGCGCGCGATCCTGCAGGCAGCTCGATCGAGGAAATCGTGACCGTGTCGCCCACGTCCAGCTCGGACAGATCAGCAGTCAGGCTTTCTGGGATGTTATCCGCAGTCACCTTCAGCTCAACCTCGTTACGCACAACAGTCAAAACACCACCACGGCTGAGGCCAGGGCTCTCTTCTTCGCCAGTGAATTCCACTGGAATGAAGAGGTTGATGCGTGATTTGCGCGACAGGCGCAGGAAATCAACATGGGTGGGCAAATCTTTGACCACATCGCGCTGCACCGCACGACAAATGACCCGCTGGTCTTTGCCGTCGATTTTCAGTGTCAGCAGGGTCGACATGAAGCGGCCCGCTTTGAGCATCTTTAGAAGCTCGTTGAATTTCACATTGATCGGTGATGGGTCTTCGCCGCCACCGTAAACAACGCCCGGAACAAGTCCTTCACGGCGTGCAGTTCGGGCGGCCCCCTTGCCCGTTCCCTCGCGCGCCGTGGCGTTCAGAATTACATCATCTGCCATGGTATTCTCCAATATAGTAGGTGCGGCAATCCTCCAGGGGTGTAAGTGCCGCGTTTGCGATGGCGCTCTATAGTTGGTTTGAGTGCGTCTGAAAAGGGGATTCGGTGGGTTTCTTTGGCAGTGATGGTCAAAGGCCCTAAATCAGGCCGCAACCCAGATCGGCGTGCCATCATCCACCATCTGCCAAATCTCCTGCATCTCGTTATCGCTCACCGCAATGCAGCCCGCGGTCCAATCCGCTTTTCCTAGTTGAGAGCGCCGCCGAGGGCCCCCATGAATGAAGATCTCACCACCGGGGGACACACCGCGCGCGCGCGCTTGGGCCACGTCGCGGGCATTGGGATAGCTGATGCCAATAGAGAGGTAAAACTCAGACTTGGGATTGCGCCGATTGATAATGTAGCCACCTTCTGGCGTGCGCCCATCGCCCTCTTGGGTCTTGTGGCCCTCAGGCGTAAAGCCAAGCTCGACATCATAAACCGCAATCGGGCGCTGTTCGCGCAGCATATACATTTTGCGCTCAGATTTGCGCACCAGGATTTGGTCGGCTTTGGGGCCTTTATAGATGCGGGTGATGCGATCAGGAAGGTTCGTGCGCCGCGCACAGCCAGCGACCATCAACGCCGCGACAGAGCAGCTTAGAAAGAGCCTACGTTTCATTTCTACCCCCACACGAAAACCATTCAAGTCAGCTCTTTTTAGCAACTTCACTCGGTTATTGCGTCAATTGCAGTAGATGTGAATCGAATAAAGCTTAATAACAAGTGTTTTTCGCTCACAAGTCGGTGTTTTTGACGCTGTTTTACTGCGTCTCCGCCTCAATCTGACGCTTCGATTTGCGCGCCCGCTCGGTTGCGGATTTGAGCTGACCGCAGGCGGCCATGATATCCTCACCGCGCGGGGTGCGCACAGGGCTCGCGTAACCGGCGGCATTCACGATATCGGCGAAGCGGTGGATGCGGTTGTTTGAGGAGCGCTCATAGGGCGCGCCGGGCCATGGATTGAAGGGGATGAGATTGATTTTCGCGGGGATACCGTCGATCAGCTTGATCAGACGGTGGGCGTCCTCGTCGCTGTCATTGATGCCCTTGAGCATGACATATTCAAAGGTGATGCGCTCGGAATTGGAGAGGCGCGGATAGTCGCGGCAGGCCTGCAGCAGCTCGTCGATCTTGTGTTTGCGGTTGATCGGCACCAGCGTGTCGCGCACATCATCGGTGGTGGCGTGGAACGAAATGGCGAGCATGCAGCCGATCTCTTCGCCAACGCGGTAAATCTCTGGCACAATACCCGAGGTGGACAGTGTGATGCGACGGCGTGACAGGGCAATG
>CAZQMR010000150.1:2716-8419 GCA_964594465.1 uncultured Rhodobacterales bacterium | reverse complement strand
ATCAAACTGCCAGCAGCTTGCCCGCAAGCCGCAGCCGTGTGGAGAGCGAATATCGGGTTTATTACACGATTATCTTCGTCCTCGCGCTGCCCTTTGTGAGCGTCGCCTATGCGCGTGATGTGGTTTTGGGCCGGCGTATCTACAAAGGCATTCTGGGCCGCGCGCGCGACGAAGCCGCGACCATTACGCCGCTGATTTTCTCTGCTTGAGCCATGATGCGCATCAAGCAGATCCAAGTTCGCCCCTTGATCTCAAGGGGTGATATTCGGGCCGGTGAAAGCCTGCCCGCAACCCTGATCGTGGGGCCTCACGATCACAGTCTAGCTATCCGGAGGACAGACTATGGCTGACAATACAGGCCTGTCATTCACAGGCTTAACCGACGAACAGGCGCAGGAACTGCACTCTGTCTATATGAGCGGGCTTTGGCTTTTCGTAGCCGTTGCCGCTGTCGCTCATCTAGCGGTGCTGATCTGGCGTCCGTGGTTCTGAGGAGGATCGAAACATGAGCAACTTCTACAAGATTTGGCTGATCTTCGATCCGCGTCGCGTGTTCGTAGCACAAGGCGTGTTCCTCTTCCTGCTGGCAGCAATGATCCATCTCGTTCTGCTAAGCACGGAGCACTACAACTGGTTTGAACTGGCAGCGGCTAAAGCCGGGGGCTGACCCTTGGACAAAGCGTTGCCGGAGCAATCCGGTCACCAACAACACTGCGGGCAGAGACTTTGTTTCTGCCCGTGGTGAACACGGAATTTTATGAGCCTTAGGACAGGTGTGGAGGGCAAGATATGGCGCTGCTGAGCTTTGAGCGGAAGTATCGGGTACGCGGAGGGACGCTGATCGGTGGGGATCTTTTTGATTTCTGGGTCGGGCCTTTTTATGTGGGCTTTTTTGGCGTCACGACAGCCTTTTTCGCCCTGTTGGGCACAGTGATGATCTTTTGGGGGGCGGCACTGCAAGGCACGTTCAATCCATGGCTTATCAACGTAGCACCCCCTGATCTGAAATATGGTCTTGGGCTTGCGCCGCTCGCGGATGGCGGGTTGTGGCAGATCATCACGATTTGCGCGACGGGAGCCTTTATCAGCTGGGCGTTGCGCGAGGTGGAAATCTGCCGAAAGCTGGGGATTGGCTATCACGTGCCAATCGCGTTCAGTTTTGCGATTTTCGCCTATTTGACCTTGGTGATTTTCCGTCCTCTTGCGATGGGCGCTTGGGGGCACGGCTTCCCTTATGGCATTTTTAGCCATCTCGATTGGGTCTCGAATACGGGCTATGCCTATCTCCATTTCCATTACAACCCGGCGCATATGATCGCGGTGACGTTCTTTTTCACCACCACGCTAGCGCTTGCACTTCATGGGGGTTTGATCCTTTCGGCGGCCAATCCAGCTAAGGACGAGGAGATGAAGACACCGGACCACGAGGATACCTTTTTCCGGGATTTCATCGGCTATTCAGTTGGCACGCTGGGCATTCACCGCCTTGGCCTGCTTTTGGCGCTAAACGCGGCGTTTTGGTCGGCGGTCTGCATCATCATTTCCGGGCCGGTCTGGGATCAGGGTTGGCCTGAGTGGTGGAACTGGTGGCTGAATATGCCGATCTGGCCAAGTGTGGAGGGCTAAGCAATGTCGTCAACCTATTATAATATCTTCAATCAGGTTCAGGTCGCAGGTCCGCCCGAAATGGGCATGGACAATCCTGAAGGCTCTCTTGCTGGGGAGCGCGGCATCACGCCGGTCTTTTCCAAGTTCATGGGTCTTTTCGGAAATGCGCAAATCGGCCCGATCCATTTCGGCTGGTTTGGCGTGATCTCTGCGGTGACCTTTGCGCTTTGGTTTTTCATTGTCGGCTTCAACATGCTTTCGCAGGTCGGCTTTTCGATTCCCGAATTTATCCGCCAGCTTTTCTGGCTGGCG
This sequence comes from uncultured Rhodobacterales bacterium, assembly GCA_964594465.1. GTDB lineage: Bacteria > Pseudomonadota > Alphaproteobacteria > Rhodobacterales > Rhodobacteraceae > CAZQMR01. Next base: position 6,499 of record CAZQMR010000150.1, on the reverse strand, counting down.
CTTGAGCCACCTTCACCGGAATATGGCCTGCGCATGCCGCCGCTTGATGATGGCGGCTGGTTCATAATCGCCTCCTTCTTCCTGTTGATCAGCGTGATGAGCTGGTGGGTGCGCAGCTACTTGCGCGCCGAGGCGCTTGGTATGGGCAAACATGTCTGCTGGGCTTTTGCTGCGGCGATTTGGCTGTTCCTTGTGCTGGGCCTCTTTCGCCCCATTCTGATGGGCAGCTGGTCAGAGGCGGTGCCTTATGGCATCTTCCCGCATCTTGACTGGACGGCCGCGTTTTCGATCCGTTACGGCAACCTTTATTACAACCCGTTCCACTGCCTTTCGATCGTGTTCTTATACGGTTCAACGCTGCTGTTTGCGATGCACGGCGCGACCATTTTGGCCGTCACGCGCATGGGCGGCGACCGAGAACTTGAACAAATCGTTGATCGCGGCACAGCCTCTGAGCGCGCGGCATTGTTCTGGCGCTGGACCATGGGGTTCAACGCCACGATGGAAGGCATCCATCGCTGGGCCTGGTGGTTTGCGGTGCTCTGCCCAATAACCGGCGGCATCGGCATCCTGCTAACGGGCACGGTTGTTGACAACTGGTTCATCTGGGCACAGGAACATCACTTCGCGCCGATCTATGATGGATCCTATGGTTACGAAGCCTACACTGGGGGATCGGACTGATGTTTAGTAAGCTAAAATGGTACAAAGAGTGGTCCGAGGCCAACCCAACCAACAGCTATTCAGGTGCACTCAAAATGCTGGTCGGCGGCGGTGTGGTTTTCTTCATCGCGTTGATGGTGACTTACGGTGAGAACGACATCGAGACGGTCCAGACCGGTCCACGGGGCAACGCAATGGGCGTGGTCAAATACGCCTCTGATGCGTCGGCCACTGACATGAATGCGGATTACGTTACATCTGCCCCGATTGTTCCGGTAGGCGGTGAGGCATTGGCAAAGAACGCCCGCGAGAATGTCCCAGAAATTCTGGGTGATCTTACGGTGGAAAATTATGACCGAATGCTGACCTCGATGCGGGCTTGGACGGGGATCGACGACCTGTTTGCCGGTGACGAGAACTATCAGTCCATCGTGGCTGCGCGTATGATTGCCATGACGCAATCACTAAATGAGGATTGGTCGGATCACGTTGGCGCGGAGGCTGGTGTGAACTGTTACACTTGTCACCGTGGCGAGCCGGTTCCAAGCGGCGTTTGGTTTAACGTGACGCCGGTAAACCTTGCTGTGAGCGGTTGGTCTGCAAATCAAAACCGGGCGACAGATGTAAGCCAGTCAACTTCGCTGCCATCTGACGCGCTGGAGAAATACCTGGCAGACTACAACACTATCCGAGTGCATGACTTGGAGAGCCGCGTTGACAATGAGGGCACAGCGACGGTTCAAGATACCGAACGCACGTTCAGCTTGATGAATTACATTTCCAACTCGCTAGATGTGAATTGCAGCTACTGCCACAACACGCGGGCGTTTTATGACCTTGATCAGTCCACGCCCCAGCTTGGTCAATCACAGCTTGGTATCGCCATGGTTCAGGAGATCAACATCGACTGGCTGCCAGAAATCGCAGACGTTTTGCCAGCCGCGCGTCTCGGAACGATGCATGGAGATGTACCAAAAGTTGGCTGTATGACTTGTCACAAAGGCGAAAACAAGCCGCTTGGTGGTATGAGCATGATTGGTGATTGGCCGGAGCTTCGCTCGACCGAGCCACCGACCTATGACTAGAGCACAAACGATCCCCACGTTCCCGAGTTGACGGGGATAAACTGCCGCGCGGAGCAATTCCTGCGCGGCATTTTTTTGACGGAGGACGAGCAGATGGATACAGCTGCAAAACCAACCCTTGATCGTGTGCATTCACCTGCGGATGTGCGGCGCATGAGTGACGCTGAGCTTGGTATGCTTGCAACTGAGCTGCGCCAAGAGCTGATCGAGGTGGTGGCGCAAACCGGTGGGCATCTTGGATCGAGCCTTGGGGTGGTGGAACTGACCGTTGCGCTTCATGCGGTGTTTAGCACGCCCTATGACAAACTGGTCTGGGATGTGGGGCATCAATGTTATCCGCACAAGATTTTGACCGGACGCCGTTCTGAGATGGCGAGCTTACGGCAGGGCGGCGGTTTGTCGGGTTTCTCCAAACGCTCCGAAAGTGAGTATGATCCGTTTGGTGCGGCGCATTCCTCTACCTCGATTTCTGCGGCCTTTGGTTTTGCCACTGCGCGGGAATTTGGCGAGGCAACGGGGGATGCGATTGCGGTGATTGGTGACGGCGCGATCTCGGGCGGCATGGCTTATGAGGCGCTTAACAATGCCGGGGCGGCCGGGCGGCGCTTGTTTGTGATCCTGAACGACAATGAGATGAGTATCGCGCCGCCAGTGGGTGCGATGTCGAGCTATATGTCCGGGCTTTACGAGCACACACCGCTGCATGATTTGCGCGATATTGCCGATGGCTTTGTGCGCAATCTGCCAAGCCCGTTGCGCAAGGGCGCAGAGCGGGCGCGTGAGATGATTACAGGGGCTTCTACCGGCCCGACGCTGTTTGAGAACCTTGGGTTTACCTATGTTGGTCCGATTGATGGGCACGACATAAATCAGCTTCTGCCAGTGCTGAGGGCTGCAAAATCGCGAGCGACCGGGCCGGTGCTGATCCATTGTGTGACGACCAAGGGCAAGGGATACGCACCGGCGGAAAACTCAGCGGATAAGTATCATGGGGTTACAAAGTTTGATCTTAAGACCGGGGCGCAGGTGAAGTCTAAGCCGAATGCGCCGAGCTATACCTCGGTCTTTGGCAACAGTTTGCTTGCGGCGGCGAAGTCCGATCCTAAAGTTGTTGGGATCACCGCGGCGATGCCGTCTGGAACCGGCCTAAACATCCTGCAAGCCGCAATGCCGGATCGCGTCTTTGACGTGGGTATTGCCGAGCAGCATGGGGTGACTTTTGCGGCTGGGCTTGCGGCCTCTGGACTGAAGCCGTTTTGCGCGATTTACTCGACTTTTTTGCAGCGTGGCTTTGATCAGGTGGTGCATGATGTGGCGCTTCAGGGTCTGCCGGTACGCTTTGCCATTGACCGCGCCGGGCTTGTGGGCGCGGATGGTGCGACCCATGCGGGTGCCTTTGACATCGCTTACTTGAGCAATCTGCCGGGCTTTACGGTTATGGCAGCGGCAGATGAGGCGGAACTGATGCATATGGTGGCAACTGCTGTTGCCCATGATGACGGGCCAATTGCGTTTCGCTTTCCCCGCGGTGAGGGCTTGGGCGTAGAGCTGCCTGAGGTTGGCAAAGTGCTGGAGATTGGCAAGGGCCGGATTGTGCGTGAGGGCAGTGATGTTGCGGTTCTGAGCTTTGGTGGGCATCTGGGGCATTGCCTTGAGGCGGCGGAGATCATGGATGCAGCGGGGATGAGTGCTACGGTGGCTGATGCCCGATTTGCCAAGCCGTTTGATCAGGATCTGGTCGTGCAGTTGCTGCGCCACCACAAGGCGCTGATCACAGTAGAGCAGGGGGCTGATGGCGGGTTTGGGGCGCATGTGCTGCAGTGGCTGGCACGCGAGGGGCGGCTCGATGCTGGATGCCGGATCAGGACGCTGACGCTCCCGGATCGGTTCATCGATCAGGCCAGCCCGACTGCTATGTATGAAGATGCAGGGCTGAGTGCGCAGGACATCGCAGCAAGTGCAATGGAGGCGGCTTTACGGGGGGTTGAGGCTAGAGTTTGACGCAAACTGGCTGCAATAGGGTGCTGTTGCAATG
>CAZQMR010000150.1:0-2616 GCA_964594465.1 uncultured Rhodobacterales bacterium | reverse complement strand
ATAATCATCCATCAGGATATCCGAGATCATTTTGCACTTCACTGGGTCGCCAATCATTACTGGGATGATGTGGCTTGGGTTCAGGATATGGGGGATTCCGGCGGCATCGAGCCGCGCGCGGAGCCGTGCGACCTGGCGCCTTTGGCCATCCCGCTCAACGCTGCTGGTCTTTAGATGGCGAATGGATGTCATGGCCCCGGCGGCAAGCGCGGGTGGCAGGGCCGTGGTGAAGATGAAACCGCTGGCAAAGGAGCGGATGAAATCACAAAGTGCGGCAGAGCCGGTGATATAACCGCCCATGACGCCGAATGCTTTGCCCAGCGTGCCCTCGATCAGGGTCACGCGATCCATCACGCCATCGCGCTCGGCAACACCACCGCCACATGGCCCATACATGCCAACCGCGTGGACCTCATCGAGGTAAGTCATCGCACCAAACTCATCCGCCAGATCACAGATCTCGGCAATCGGCGCGATGTCTCCGTCCATGGAGTAAACACTTTCAAACGCAATGATCTTGGCCGCATCCGGCGGGCAGGCCTCAAGCTGGCGGCGCAGATCGGCCATATCATTGTGCTTCCAGATCTTCTTGTCGCAGCGCGCGTGGCGAATGCCTTCGATCATGGACGCATGATTGAGCGCATCCGACAGGATCACCGCATTTGGCAGGCGTGTGCCCAGCGTTGAAAGCGCGGCCCAGTTGGACACATAGCCCGAGGTGAACAAGAGCGCCGCTTCCTTGCCGTGCAGATCCGCCAACTCATGCTCCAACAGCAAATGATGGTGGTTGGTGCCAGAAATATTGCGCGTGCCACCGGCACCTGCACCGGATGTATCCAGCGCAGTTTTCATCGCCGCCAAAACATCCGAGTTTTGACCCATGCCCAGATAGTCGTTCGAGCACCAGACCGTGACCTCCCGTTCGCCACTCTCGCAATGATTGGAGGCCCGCGGGAAAGCCCCAAGTTTGCGTTCAAGATCGGCAAAAACGCGGTAATTGCCTTCGTTTTTCAACTGGTCCAACTGGGTTTGAAAAAGCGCATCGAAGTTCATTATTTTTCCTCGCTCAGATAGCTTGGTAAGTCAGGTTTTTTCTCAGTGGCGGCCACGAGCCAGCGCCACAAAACGGCATCGGGTATGGGCAGCACCATCACCCAGTGTTCAACAACAGCAAGCCCCGTAAGGGTCGCCAAAAGCACAAAGCCAACGAAATCCGCAGGCGTGTCGGCCATATAGGCCCGCTCCATCCAACAGGCGCAGGCAAATGTCAGCAGCGATATGCCCACCGGGAAAAACCAGTTCATCGGGGCCACGCGAAAATGGCTCGCCAAGTGGCGCATCGGGGCAGGCAGGAATTCGACGTTGATGTTGGGCACGCCGAGATAGACATTCAGCTTGGCGCTGATGCGGGCAAAGAACAGCACGGCGAATGTCCACATCGCAACCGCGTTTGCCGCCTCCCATGTGAGCCCTGCAATGGCCATGAAACTCACCAGCAGCAGCATCTCGGAATGGGCAATGGTGCCCCAGGCGCAAAGAAACCGCTCAAGTGGGCGCGAATTGCTGGGACTAGGGCGCGAGTTCGGCCCTGTGATAATGCCACAAAGAAACGCCAGCTCAATCCAGCCCCAGATCGCCAGCGCCGACAGGAAGGCGAGATAGGCCCCCGCAATCGAACTCAGATCACGGGTCAGCCACACACCAATCATGCCAAGGATAAATAGCGGCAAACCAAAGAGAACCGCACGCATATGCGCCTGCGCATCCCCCCGGTCTGCATGTTTCACAGCCATCAGGATCGCCCCGGTAGAGAACCACCAGATAAAGACCGTGAAAGCCGCTATGATCCAGACATTGGCCATCAGTAGGCAGGCTCCAGATAGCTGGACTCAGGCACTTCATGGGGGATGACCGGCGTGAGGTACAGCCCAGCGAAAGCAAGCCCAGCCCGCGCGCCAGATGTCATCTTACCAAAGAACCCGCCAACGCCTCCCCGCCGCTTTGCCGCATCCATATCCGCCATCGCCGCGCGCAGGCGCAGCAAGTGGCGTTGCCATCGGTTGCTGTCAGTATCCAGCGTGAACGGGAAGATCTGCTTTGAAATCTCGGAGGTTTTGCGCAGCACTTCGCGGTCATACCAGTCAATATCAATGCCCATAGCATCGTGAAACGCTGGGCGATGATGATCGCGCACGCACATCACGGAATAAACCGCATTGAGGAAGAACCGGATCCAGAGCTTGTTAAACCCGGTGGTCAGTTTGGGATCTGTGCGCATCAAAAGGGCAAAGGCCTCGCCATGGCTGAACTCGTCGTTGCACCATTCCTTGAACCATTTGAAGATCGGGTGAATCCGCTTGTCCGGGTTCTGCTCAAGATGCCGATAGATCGTGATATAGCGCGCATAGCCGATTTTCTCGGACAGATATGTGGCGTAGTAAATGAACTTCGGCTTGAAATAGGTGTATTTCTTCGCCTTGGTCAAAAATCCGAGATTAACCCCGATGCCCGCTTCACGCAGTGCATCATTTATAAAGCCCGCATGGCGCGCCTCGTCCCGCGACATATAGCTGAACAGCTCGCAAATATCCGGGTTGTTGCCACGTCGCTTCATCT
>CAZQMR010000149.1:1562-8428 GCA_964594465.1 uncultured Rhodobacterales bacterium | reverse complement strand
GTCTGGATCGCCATCTGGATCGCCATCTGGATCGCCATCTGGATCGCCATCTGGATCACCGTCTGGATCGCCATCTGGATCGCCGTCGGGATCACCGTCTGGGTCGCCATCTGGATCACCGTCGGAATCGCCATCAGGATCGCCATCTGCATCGCCGTCGGGCTCGCCATCAGGACTACCATCAGGGTCGCCACCACCTGGATCACCTCCGTCATCTGGATCGCCATCTGGATCACCGTCGCCGGGATCGCCACCATCGTCTGGATCACCACCATCGTCTGGATCACCACCGGTGTCTCCATCAGGTCTGCCAGGTCCGGGATCGCCGCCCGGTGTAACCGTCGCGGTGTCGACTTCACTCAAAATACGGGCTAACGCGGGACAAGATTGGCTTGTCAGCTTCAGAATATCCGCAAAATTTCGATCCCGTTGCGTCGCTCTAACGAAAGAGCGCGTGATGGTCCGGCAACTGCAATACACACTGTAATTTTCGTCAGCCAGTACCTGCCGGGCGACACTTCGATCGCACATGAGTGCGTTTTGTGCAGCGGCAGTTTGGGTTTGGATGGTGAATGTTAGGGTTGCAAGGCAGGCCCCTATAAGGGCGTTATGATGCGAGATCATCAATTCACTCCAACGCTGACCTTCTTTTTCCTTCGCCACGAAGCGGCACTAAGCAAGGCGCCTGCGCTCAGCAACAATGGCAGCGTCGCCGGCACTGGAACGCCAGTCAGCCGAACCGCGCCACGGCCGTAGTTTTCCGGCATCACGCGAACGAACCCTGTGATCGAATAGCTGCCAGGGCCCAAAATCCACTCACCGGAACTCCAGCGATCATCCATCGAAGCGGCTGTATAGTCATCGTCAATCATGTCGCCAATCACAGTTGTGTCAGACGTCAATCCTAGCGAAGTCCCATTTGAAAAAACCTCAAACTGATCACCTGAGCGATGTGCATCGGTGACCTGCAACTTAGCACTTCTGCTCAACGTGAACGTAAAGTTCAGAATCTCAAGCGGGTCTTCAGTTTCCAGCCAGGCGCCGCCGTCCCGGTTGATATCAAAACGGAATTCAGTCCAATCTACGCCCTGGGTCAAAGCCACGGTCGCCGCATGACCTGAAACAGGTGTCATCGCTAGAAATATGGCTAAGAATTTACTCTTATTGAACATTTTGACGCTCCACGGATTACTGGTACGAAAACAATCTTAACGCTAAAACACGATCTGGGCGTGTCAGCGCCGAAACCTTATGTTGTTTAGAAATTGCACTTTTGCAACTCAAATTTGGGTGATGTTCGATCTTGGCAGTATTTAGCACAAAATAGATACAGGTAAATTTACCTAAAATTCTTCGGGTTAAGATTGTGTTAACGTACGCTGTTTTTCGTTAACAATCTTGCCAAAGCGGCTTCAAATTCATCGAACGCCCCTCACGCGAAATCTGGCAGTAGTGTTGACCGATATTGAGCCAAAGTCGCTTCGCCGAAGCAAAATACTCAGCTTGAAACGCAAAACTGCGTCACACACGCTGACCGATCTTCGTTAACACTTTTAGCGCCACGAAAAATTGCGCACGCCATCTGTGCACGCTTCGCAGCGCATTTGTGCGCACCCTATTTCGCGTTAACCTTATGCCAATGCAGCATTTTTTGGCCGGTCAATCCGTCGCCGCACCGCTTCGCCCAACAGCACTCCAACGGGCGCAGAGAACCATATTACAGTCAACAAAGCGGCTGCTTCGTGGTTGCGCAACAGTGGGTCAATCACGAAAAGGACAACGCGGAACAGCCAAAAAGCGCCCCACATCGCGCCCATGAACCTGAACATCCAAATTCGGTGGCCCGCTTGGTCGCCGCGTCGGATCGTGACAATGCCCATCACCGCACAGCCGTAAACCACTGCAGCCATTGAATAAAATCCATAAGTTGACAAGGCACCGCCATACTCCGCCACCGGGCCATGTTCAGATGCCAGCCAAACCGCACAAATCAAAGAGCCCGTGAGACATCCAAAGCTAACCTTGCCCAGCAGTTTGTGTGACGACTTCGCGGCCCCATATCCCGGACGCATCAATTGAACATGCATCAACACAAAAACGATTGAATTCAATATGATGTGACCATAAAGCAGCGTCGATCTGAACTCCGGCCCGTTGGCAAAGCGATCATAAAACGCAGCGCCCCATGCCGGGTGGTCAACATAACGATCGCCCCAAACCGTGCAGGCATTTTCAGCACAGGTAGTCACGGCCGCGGCCTCATTTGGGTTTGCTAACCCGATGTTAATCAAAACATCGTAAATCCCAATGAATGAGGCAATCGCTGCGGGCACGCCATTGACCACGTAGCCGATATTTAGCCAGAGCATCAGCGCAATCCCAAAGAACAGGAAGCCTCGAAAAGCACCTGTTTTCAGTGCGCGGAGCAAAAGCCCGGCCCAGACCGCCAATGCGGCATAAATTACGAGCACACCAATCGGCAAAACCATCCTATCACTCCCTCAGGTTTCGGATAACAACCCGTCAATCATCTCAAATCCCATCGTCCAGCCCTTTGCCATGTTGGGGGCCATTTGCGAATAGGTCGCGCTTTCCTCAGGGCTTGCATCGAGCGGCGATTGGGTAAGTTTTAGCATCGTTCCGGTGCCGTCAGGCACGAATGTCACTTCTGTCAGCATCACCATTGGCCATCCCGGCATCATTGAGTTGGCCGTAATATTCCAATCCTTATCGGCGGAGGCATGGTGCCAAACGAGGCGCTTTTCGGCGCTAACCTCTTGATATTCCATACGGCTTAAATCCGACTTCTCTCCGAATTTCATTTCGTTCAGCCACACTCCACCGGGGCGCACATCCAGCTTGTGGATAGTCGTTTCAACGCCCGGTCCATACCAATGCGCCAAAAGATCGGCTTCCGTAAAGGCACGCCAAACGGCTTTTGGCCGTGATGAGAAAACATGTTCGATAATCAGGTCTGACATGCGCGCTCCCCCGTTTGGATATCTGAAGTTTCAGATAGGGTTCACGCTGAGGCCGGTCCTGTCAAGGTTTCTTGACGTCAGCCCACAGCCTTCCAAACCTTGCCAACCGCCGGCTCCGCTGCCCCCTGAATGCGATAAGACGCAAGAAGTCGATCCATCGCCGCCCTCGAAATCGCGTTGTGATCCTCGTGGAAACCCAAGCTGGCGACCATTTTCCAGTGGCCATACATCAAGCAAACAAACAAAAACGCCAGTTCTTCGCAAGATTGCTGGCTCATCTCCGGGTATTCAGCGCTAATTTCATGCCGCGCCACCTCGCCAAGCAATGTATATTGGCCGCGTAGATTTTCCTTTAATCCCGGCGAGCCCGCAGCTAGCGAAAACATAGCGTCATAGACTTGATCGTTGTTCAGCTTGCGCTTGCCCTCGATCATGTTGAAGAAGAAATCCAGCATGTATTCGAGCCGACTGCGCCCTTCCAGATCATCAACACCAGCCAAAATGCGCTTTCGGAACTGATCAGCAAGCTGATCACAAAGCGCATACATGAGATCATCTGGCTGTTTAAAGTAGTAGCGCACAAGCTGACGAGAGACACCTCCAGCTTCCGCAATTGCGGAATAGGACAGGGAAGGCAGGCCGTTTTCGTGCAAAAGCTTGTACGCTGCCTTAAGAATTGTTGTTCGGGACGTTTCGAATTCTGACATAATGTATTTGAGCTGACTTACTTATTTACTGAGCTGAGAAGTAGTTACTTGGGTCATTTTGATCCAAACATGGCTATTGCGCAAGTTGAAACGCTCATGACATTACGTCGCAACAAGACAATACTGACAAAATCGTACCAAAGAAGGACAATAGCAATGATCACCCTGTTTCACCTCAATCGGTCCCGAAGCTTGCGCATCTTATGGCTCTTGGAAGAACTTGGGGTTGAATATGATTTGGTCAAGTTTCAACGGGACAAAACCACCAATCTCGCGCCACCTGAATTGCGTGGAATTCATCCCTTGGGCAAGGCTCCGATGCTCGAAATCGATGGGCGTTTGATCACTGAATCCGCCGTCATCGTGGAGCTTCTGGCAAATCGCTACGCGCCGGAAATGATCCCGCAACTTGGAAGTGATGCACACATCACTCATCAAGAGTTGATGCATTTTGCCGAAGGCTCCGCTATGACACCCATCCTGCTTGGCCTCTATTTGTCCCGATTGGGCGAACATGCAGCACCGCTTCACCCGCGCGTCGAGGAGCAACTCACCAGTCACTATGCCTATATGGAACAGGTCTTGCGCCCATCGGGTCATTTCGTGCTGGATCGGCTTTCAGCCGTCGATATTATGCTCAGCTTTCCCGCTGAAATTGCCATGCGCCAGAAACGTGGTGACGACTTTCCCAAACTCGCCGCTTTTGTGGAGTGGGTCAAAACCCGTGAGGCATATCAAAGGGCGGTTGAGCTAGGAGAGTCGTGAGTTTTTTGAGGAACAAGATAACTATTTCTTGCACGAATCGAACATAGTCCACGAAAAATACACGCAATCTCTGTCACAAATCGAACATTTCCTCAAATTTGAGCCCTATCACTTAAAACGGCACGTCACTGGCAAAATTATGCCATGCACCGCCACTTGGATGGCGCAGCTTGAGCGAAGAGGAATGCAACATCAGTCGCACAGCAGCGTGGCCGCCATAGAAGCGATCCCCGATGATGGGGGCACCGATACTTTGCAGATGCACGCGCAACTGATGTGACCGCCCAGTGTGTGGAAACAGCCGTATGCGTATCGCGTGATCGCTTTGCGACAACACTTGCCACCTGGTCAGCGCTGGCTTTCCAGTTTCATAGCAGATTTTTTGAAGGGGGCGATTTGGCCAATCTGCTATGAGCGGCGCATCGATCTGTCCTTCATCTGCCTCAAGCGGACCAGTAACCAGAGCTTCATACTGCTTTTCCAGCACACGTTTTTCGAACTGTAGGCCCAGATGCCGTTGGGCTGATTTGTTGCGCGCAAACACCATCACCCCGGATGTATCCATATCAAGTCGATGCAGCAGAAGCGTTTTAGGATCTTGCGCCTCAAGACGGGAGATTAGGCAATCAGCATGTGCCGTGTCTTTTCCCGGAACCGATAGCAAGCCCGCAGGTTTTTCCACGACCAGCAAATCCGCGTCCTGATATAGAACTCTAATCGGGTCTTGGGGTGGTTTATAATCCAGAGGTTGCATGCGCTCTCTTGTGAGACAGTTAGTTTCGTGAAACAGCTACCTCAAAACACAAGTCGGTGCGAGCCATGACCCAACACCCCAGCCCTCAAAAACTGTTTGACGCAATGGATGCCACTTGGGCGCCCTTTAAGACGCAACGAGCAGGCGCATTTTTGCTGCGCGAGGGGCGTGGCGGAGGGCAGCGGGTCTCAGCGGCCAGTCTGTCGGCGGATGGGTTTAAGCCCAGTGAAATTGACTTGGCAGAGGCCGCGATGACCAAACTTGGGCAACGCAGCTTGTTCCAGCTGCGTCCTCAAGACACAGAACTTGACGCAGCGCTTAAGGAACGGGGGTATGAAATCGTCGATCCGGTGACCCTTTATGTTGCACAAACCGCAGCACTTAGCCGACTGGATCAGAGACCGGAATCGGTTCTGTCCGGCCCTATGGCGCTGGAAATGATGGCGAAGGTTTGGGCCAAGGGCGGCATTGAACGCGCGCGCATTGATGTCATGGATCGGGTCAAAGCCGCCAAGCGCTATTTGCTGCTGCGCTATGACAATCGCCCTTGCGGGGCTGGATTTGTTGCCGTGGACGGCGATGTGGCGATGCTTCATGCGTTGGAAGTTGCACCAATTGCGCGCAGGCACGGAATTGGGCGCACGGCCACGGCGTTTGCAGGGCAGTGGGCAGGCGAGCAAGGGGCGACTTGGCTGGCGCTGGCGACCGTTAAAGAGAATACCGGCGCCTGTGCGCTTTATGAGAGCATGGGGTTTGAGGCCGCCGCCGCCTACCATTACCGGCGAGCGCCATGAAGTGGCGAACATATCTACAGCCGCGCGAAGGCGACCGCCCGGCGACTGCGGTTGGCTTTATGCTCATTGGTCTGGCGTTCTTGAGTTTTCAGGACGCCTGGATCAAGCTCAGCTCTCAGTCGACGTCATTCTGGCAAATTCAGACCCTTCGCGCGATTTTCAACATGTCATTCCTGATCGGTGGCGCGGCTTTGATAGGGCAATTGGCAGTGTTATGGCCCAAGAACCTTCGATATGCGCTGCTGCGGTCTGGCTTCCTTGCAGTCACAATGATCTTTTTCTTCGCCGGGTCGCCGTTTCTCAGCCCGGCTGAAATGGGGGCTGGGCTTTACACGTTCCCGGTTTTTATCACCCTTCTCAGCGGCCCAGTTTTGGGAGAGAAGGTTGGACGGTTGCGCTATCTCGCGGTGGCCGTTGGTGCGCTTGGTGCGTTTCTAATCGTGCGTCCGTTTGAGGCTGAGTTCCGCCCGGTCCAAGCCCTGCCCCTGATCGCCGGCTTTTTCTATGCGTGCAACGTGCTGGTCGTGCGCAAACATCTGCGCCAAGAAAGCACCTTTGCTCTGGCCTTTGTCGTGTCTGTGGTTTTCCTCGCTATGTCCTTGGTTGGTTTGCTGGTGTTGTGGATTGCCGCGCCAAGCGCTGAAGCCATAAGCAACTGGCCATTTTTGCTGGAGCGTTGGCCTGATCTAACGCTATGGGTGTTGGCGCTCGCCCTTGTCGCATCGACAACGAACCTGTTGGGGAATTTATCGCTGGTGCAAGCTTATCAAAGTGCCGAGCCGAGCTGGCTTGCGCCGATTGACTACAGCTATCTTGCCATGGCGGTGATGTGGGGCATCGTATTTTTTGGAACTCTGCCTGATGC
>CAZQMR010000149.1:0-1462 GCA_964594465.1 uncultured Rhodobacterales bacterium | reverse complement strand
GAGAATAAGCTGTCTTTCATGCGACCGCCGAGCTTTAGATCCGACAGAATGACCGTCGTTTCCTTGCCGGAACGCTCTTTTACGATCCATTGGCGCAGTTCAGTTGGGTTGGAGGTAAAGACCATCGTGATCGAGCCGTTATTGGCGTTTTTGGGATCAACAGCCAGCACACGTGTCTGAACGCCATCGCTTTGCACATTGCGCACAAAGCCACCCTTTTCAAGGTCCACATCGTCGCGCAGAAGGATGTCGAGCGGAGTGCGTCTTAGCGGGTAGCGCTGCGGGCCTGCATTGGATTTGCGGTCAAAAATGCCAAGCGTTTTGCCATCGGAAATGATCAGATTATCGGCCGGAGCCGTATATTCATACCGGATGCGGCCCGGCTTCTTCATGTAAAGCACGCCTTGGCTCAGGGTCTTGTCCGGGTTGGCTTGAATGAAGTTCGCGCGCGCTGTCTTGAATTTCTTCAGATAGTTGCTGATCGCTGTGATGCTCAGCTTCTTGGCTTGGGCAGGGGTCGCCGCGATCAAACCAGTTGCGGTCGCGCCCGCGATAAACTTCCGACGATCCATTACTTCGCATTCCTTCTCGTTGAAGCGTGACAGGTTTAGCAGACATAAGCGACCCAATTGCGGCGTTGCTCAGGCCGAGCGCTTGAGACAGCACCTTTGGCGCATAGGCTCCATGCACATCCACAATCGCTTTGGCCCAGCCATTAGCATAGGCGGGCAGTGCAGTGCCAGTTGCCTTTGCGCTTATCGGCAGGATCGGGACAAGCGCAGTTGCCCCCAGCGTCTTTCCAAATTCTCGTCTGTTCATGCGCTATATATGGGCATGGTTTGGTATTTTACAAAGGTTCGGAGCCTCCGGCGGAAGTATTTTCTGGAAAATCGAAGCATTAATGATTTGCGCGTTCAGGCACCAGCACTTCGCGTTTTCCGACGTGGTTTGCTTGGCTGACGACGCCCTCATCCTCCATCTGCTCCACGAGGCGCGCGGCCTTGTTGTAGCCAATGGCCAGTTTGCGCTGGATGTAGGAGGTGGAGCATTTGCGGTCACGTGCGACGATGGCCACGGCTTGATCGTAAAGCGCGTCTTCGCCGGTTGTGTTGCCGCCAAGGCCGAGCACGAGGTCTACATCAGATGTGGTTTCATCATCCGGGCCTTCGACCACTTCTGACACGTAAGTCGGCTCGCCAAACGCTTTGAGATGGTTAACGATTTCTTCGACTTCCTCATCAGACACAAACGGCCCATGCACGCGGGTAATGCGCCCGCCGCCGGCCATATGCAGCATGTCGCCTTGGCCGAGCAGTTGTTCCGCACCCATCTCGCCCAAGATCGTCCGGCTGTCGACCTTCGAGGTCACCTGAAAGCTGATCCTTGTGGGGAAGTTGGCTTTGATCGTACCCGTAATGACATCCACCGAGGGGCGCTGTGTGGCCATGATCAGGTGGATGCC
>CAZQMR010000148.1:0-8547 GCA_964594465.1 uncultured Rhodobacterales bacterium | reverse complement strand
TGGTCGACGAAGCCGCAAGAGGATGCTGATGTTTGACAAAATTCTGATTGCGAACCGGGGTGAGATTGCGTGCCGGGTGATGGATACCTGTCGTCGCCTTGGGGTGAAAACGGTTGCGGTTTACTCAGATGCGGATGCGGGCGCACGTCATGTGGCGATGGCGGATCTGGCGGTGCGTTTGGGTCCGGCGCCGGTGGCTGAGAGCTATCTGCGCGGCGACGCGATTGTTGAAGCCGCCGTTGCGTGCGGGGCGGAGGCGATCCATCCGGGCTATGGTTTTTTGTCAGAGAACCCGGAATTTGTGGAGGCGGTTGAGTCGGCGGGCTTGCGCTTTATTGGGCCATCGGCGAGCGCGATCCGGGCGATGGGGCTGAAGGATGCGGCCAAGGCGCTTATGGAGGAGGCCGGTGTGCCTGTGGTGCCGGGCTATCATGGCGCGGAGCAGGATGATGGGTATCTGGCGGAAAAGGCAGGCGAAATTGGCTATCCGGTTTTGATCAAAGCGCGGGCTGGCGGTGGTGGCAAGGGGATGCGTAAGGTTGACGCGCCAAGCGACTTTGCAGCTGCGCTGGATGCCGCGCGGCGCGAGGCGAAGGCAGCTTTTGGCGATGATGCGTGTTTAATCGAAAAATGGGTGACCTCGCCGCGTCATATCGAAATTCAGGTTTTTGGCGATGATCACGGCGAGGCGGTGCATTTGTTTGAGCGCGATTGCTCGCTCCAGCGCCGCCATCAGAAGGTGATCGAGGAAGCGCCAGCGCCGGGGATGAGCGCTGAGATGCGCAGCGCTATGGGCGAAGCAGCGGTGCGGGCTGCCAAGGCGATTGGCTATTCGGGTGCGGGCACGGTTGAGTTTATCGTGGATGCGTCTGAAGGGCTTCGTGCGGATCGATTTTACTTCATGGAGATGAACACGCGCTTGCAGGTGGAGCATCCGGTGACGGAGGCGATCACGGGCCAAGATTTGGTCGAGTGGCAACTTCGCGTGGCCAGTGGTGAGCCGCTGCCGATGGCCCAAGAGGCGCTGGCGATTGATGGCTGGGCGTTTGAGGCGCGGATTTATGCGGAGGATGCGCCCAAGGGCTTTTTGCCCTCGATCGGGACGCTGACGCATTTGCAGTTTCCGAAAGGCGCACGGGCAGATACGGGCGTGCGGGCAGGGGATGCGATCACGCCGCATTATGATCCGATGATTGCGAAATTGATTGTGCATGGGGCAACGCGAGAGGCGGCGTTAAGTGCGATGGATCACGCGTTAGCGGAGTGCCAGATCGCAGGTTCTGTCACCAATCTGCGGTTCTTGCGCAGCTTGTGTCAGGATGCGGAATTTGCAGCGGGTGACGTGGATACGGGGCTGATCGAGCGCAAGCTGAATGCGTTGATTGCGGAGCCTGATCCACCCGCACAGGTGCTCGCTTTGGCGGCGTTGGCCCATGGGGATTTGCTTGAGAGGTGCGATCCATTGGCCGGGTTTACGCTTTGGTCGCCGCTGACGCGAACTGTTGCCTTTGACGGTGGACCGGCGCGGGTAACGTCGCTTGGGGACCGGCGGTTTGAGGTTGAGGTCGGCGCGGCGTCGCTTGAGGTAGAGGTGATTGGGCCACAGCAGGCGAAGATTGATGGCACAGATCTGCGGTTTGAGGCAGTGCGGCACGCGGCTGGGGTTTCAGTGTTTTTGGATGGGGCTTGGCATTTTGGGCATGTTGATCCGTTGGATGTGAGTGCGGAAGCGGCGGGCAGTGGGGATGCGGTGATCGCGCCCATGCCGGGTGCGGTGAAGATTTGCCATGTGAGTGCAGGGCAGACGGTGGCGGAGGGGGATCCGCTGGTCGTGTTGGAGGCGATGAAGATGGAGCATGTGCTTTGCGCTGCGCGGGACGGGGTGATTGCCGAGATGGGCTGCATGGAGGGTGAACAGGTTGTCGATGGCGCTGTTTTGATCCGGTTGGAGGCGCTAGATGGCTGAAAAGGTTGAAATATTTGAGATGGGTCCGCGCGACGGATTGCAGAACGAGACGGCTGAAATTTCGGTGGCAGACAAGGTCGCGTTGGTCAACATGCTGTCGGATGCGGGTTTTACAAAGATCGAAACGGGAAGCTTTGTGTCGCCAAAATGGGTGCCGCAGATGGCTGATAGTGGCGCTGTGTTTGAGCAGATCTCACGTCGCGAGAGCGTGGCCTACACGGGGCTGACGCCGAATATGCGGGGATATGTAGCCTCGCGCGCGGCGCAGGTGGATGAAGTTGCGATCTTTGGAGCTGCGACGGAAGGGTTTTCGCGCGCGAATTTGAATGCGACGCGCGAAGAGGCTTTGGCGCAGTTTGAACCGGTCTGCGCGGCTGCGAAGGCTGATGGCGTGCCGGTGCGGGGCTATGTGTCATGCGTGACCGACTGCCCTTATGACGGGGCGGTTGATCCGGGGGAGGTGGCGCGGATTGCCGAGGCGCTTTTTGGCATGGGCTGTTATGAGGTTTCGCTGGGGGACACGATTGGGCAGGGCGTGCCGGAGCGTGTCGATGCGATGCTGGGCGCGGTTCTGGATGTGGCCCCGGCTGCGACTTTGGCCGGGCATTATCATGACACCAATGGGCTGGCGCTTGAGAATATCGAGGTGTCGCTGGCAAGGGGGCTGCGGGTGTTTGATGCGGCGGTCGGTGGATTGGGTGGCTGCCCTTATGCACCCGGTGCCAAGGGCAATGTAGCGACAGAGGCGGTCGCGGCGCGACTGGCTGAGCTTGGCTATGAGACTGGGTTGGACCCGGTGCAATTGGCCAAGGCCGCGCAGTTTGCGCAAGGGCTGCGGAGCTAAACCAGCCGCTTAGTTCGCCGTGTCGTAAATTGTGCGACATGGCAAGAATCTCAATTTGAAACCCTAAGCTGGACCGGCCAATCCCGGTACCATTTTAATGATGCGTTTTGCATCAGGGGGTTATTTTGTTTAAAAAATCCATACTTTCAACCGCAGTAATTGCTGCACCACTTTTGACGCCATTCTTCGCGCCACATCAGGCGAGTGCGGCGACCTACACGCAAAACAATATCGTTGTTAAAACTGAGGAGCGCCAAAGCGCTTGGGGGCCAGGCAATGCAGCACGCATTGCTGATACCAAGTTTTTGGGGCCTGATCCGTGGAACGACAGCATTCCGTTTGGGGATATTGTTGGGTCGACAACAACGCTGAGTTTTCCAAACCCGAAATACGGGCTCTATAAGGCTTGTAAGCTCATTCCGTTTGCCAAATGCGGGAGCCAGCCGGCGAAAACGATCACTAAACGGATCAGCACGCAAACCGGTGCGGAGGCTGAGATCACGACAACAGGCCGTGTTGGTTTGGAATTGAGCTATGCGCTTGATGCGGGTTCCGTTGGCTCCGAGTTGGAGTACACTGTCGCGGCAGACATTCCTGCGCGTGGCGATATTGAAATCGGCAAGGCGTTTTCGCTCAATACATCCACGGTTTTTGTGGACGGCTCGCTTGATAGCCAGTCACCAACGGCAGAGGCCGCGATTGATTTGGTAGCTGATATGACGCTGGATGTGTCGACACGCGGCTGTGTGCTTGGGGGATGTAAGGCTGCAGAGAAAGAGCTGATAGATGTCAGAGGTTTCAGCAAAGAATTGATTTCGATCAATGCATCGGAAGTGCGATATCTCGACGGTTTCTTGCCGGACCAAATTGAGCTGACGACACCGCTTTTGAATGTGGAAACTTCGCTGGAAGCGGATTTGGTGACCAAAAAACTGGACTTTAATGTTGGAAAAAATAACGATTCTGGTGGCGACGGCTCGGCAACCAAAACGACGGTTGTCGATTCTGTGGAGCCAAGTTCGGGTCTGTTCGTTGAGCTTGCCAACATGACCATCGAAGCGCCGTTGTTGGCGCTATCCGCTACCAAACAAGCTGGGGAAGAGACGATTTCTGTTGATGGCACGGCTGATTTTATCTCGTTGAACGCTGATTTGGATGGATTGCTGGCTTATGCAAATGCGATCCCGCCGCTTGGAATTCGGGCGGATTTTGGGGAATTCATCTCAGGTTCGCTTGATTTGATCGACCTTGAGGTTGGTCCAACTGTGGGCGTTTTCCAGAGTTTTGAGCTGTCGCAGTCTTTGGAAGTTGACCTGTTATTTGATCAGGCCGTTGAAATCGCTGGAGAGATGGTGACCAGTTGGGAAGGTGTTTGGGACGAAGTTCCAGATCTCGCGATCTTTGGTCGAACCAAAGCAACGCCCACGTTTAAGGTCGCAGCGGAGCTTAAGAGCACAACTGGCTTGGACTTTGGGGTCGACTTTTCAATGGACATCTTAAAGGGCAATATCACGGTTGGTGCCGGCGGTTTTAACGCTTTCAAGGGTGATTTCGGTCCCGTTGTTGACGGTGGGCTTGAGAATCCGATTTCGTTGGGCCGGGTTGCGATCTTTGACGAAACTTTTGCGCTTGGCGGGTTCGAATCCTTTGAAGGACAAGCATTCGTGCTGGGGGCGTCCCCGACTGCTGTTCCGATCCCGCTTGGCGGGCTGCTGCTGCTCACTGGTCTCGGCATGATCGCCGGGGTTAAGCGCCGCGCAGCATGATTTTGCTTTGGACTCAAACCTCTGCTGCGTCCTGCCTTTAGGTAGGGAACAGCAGAGGTTTTTTGTTTAAAGGACGGTAATCTGAGTGCCGCGTGGAACACGCTCGTAAAGATCCACGACGTCCTGATTGAACATGCGGAAGCAGCCCGAGCTGGCCTTGGTGCCAATGGAGCGCCAATGAGGCGTGCCGTGGACGCGGATCAGGGTGTCGCGTCCGTCTTGGTAAACATAGAGCGCGCGTGGGCCAAGCGGGTTGGTTGGCATAGATGGCATACCCTTTTTCCACTTGGCGAGCTTTGGTTCACGTTCGATCATTTCGCGCGGTGGGGTCCATGTTGGCCATTTTGCGCGGCGTGCAATCACGCCGGTTCCGCGCCACAAGAAGCCATCGCGGGCCACGGCGATGCCATAGCGGATGCCGTATTTTTTGCTGTCAAAAAAGTAGAGATGACCTGATCCGGTATCAACCAACATGGAGCCGGGTGCGGCCCCGATTGTGTTGACAATGCGAGTGCGCATCCAGACGGGATTGATCTCCTCAACTGGCAGAGCATGAATGTCCCAGCGTTTTTGGCGCAGACGGCCATAGACTTCCTGCATGGGAAGCCCGTCAAAGGTGTGAAGGCTAGGTGTTTTGGAGGCGAGTGCTGGCGTGGCCAGAACACTTGCGCCTGCGAAGCCGGTCAAAATTAGAGAACGTCTTGAAATTGAGGACGCGATACGTGCAGTCATATTAATACCCAAATGTTTCCCCTTGCGCTCGTATTGCACCGGGGTTTCCCAATAGTAACTTTACCGTGCGGTTCTATTCACGCTTATGCGCTTGACTGCCGTGACCACAACTTATTTGGCTGGATTATTGACGAGGGAAAGTGGCATCACAAGGGCCGCATTAAGGTTTTTTTAACCATTTCAACCACAATTTCCCGTGATGTTAGGGGGAATGCCGCGTCAAATCGGCAATTGGGTCGTATATTTTAACTCTTGCATAGACATGGTTGACGTAACCTTGAAGATCGAGACCTCTGATATCAGGGCTTGATAGAAGGCGTCATAGGCGCGCGCGTCCTTCACCCGAACCTTCAAAATGTAATCAATTTCTCCTGCGAGGCGGTGTGCTTCGAGGATTTCGGGGCGATTGCCAACGGCGTTGAGGAAGCGTTCGAGCCAGTCTTTCTCATGTTGGGAGGTTTGGATGAAGACGAAGAAGCAGGCATCTAGGCCGAGCTTGTCAGCATCCAGCAGCATAGCGTTGGCGCGGATGATCCCAGCCTCGCGCAGTTTGCGGATGCGATTCCACACTGGCGTCTTTGAAGAACCGACTTTCTTGGCGATTTGATCCAATGGCGTGGCCGCTTCGACCTGAAGGACGCGCAGGATCGCAAGGTCGGTGTCATCTAGGGTGATTGGCATTCTAGGTTTTTTCCGTGATGGGGAACATTTTTCTGTTCTGGTGAAATTTTTTGGATTTGATGACTTATCTATTCTCAATGGGGCTGCTTTGAAAGAAAAATGTTCTTAGCTTGGCTTGGCAACGCTTGTTTAGCCAGATTGGACCCCTCCGATGCGCCATTTTCCGATTTTTGTAGATACGTCCAATGCGCGCGTGGTTGTGGCGGGTGCTGGGGAAACGGCAGTTGCGAAACTGCGGTTGTTGCTCAAGTCGCAGGCGCAAATCAAAGTTTTCGGTCTGGATGCGGCGCAAGAGGTTTTGGACTGGGCTAAGGCGGAGCGTATTGCGTACGTGCCCCGTTTGGTTGGGGCCTGTGACTTATTGGGCGCGCGGTTGGTTTATGCGGCAAGCGAGGGTGATGAGGCGGAGGATGCACGTGTAGTACAGTTGGCGCGGGCGGCGGGTGTTTGGTCCAACTCCGTCGATAATCTGGGCAACTCGGACTTCATCACGCCCGCAATGGTGGACCGCGATCCCGTGACCGTTGCGATTGGAACCGAGGGTGCGGCACCTGTTCTGGCGCGAAAGATCAAGGCGGATATTGAGGCGGCTTTGCCAAGTAACTTGGGCCGTCTTGCTCGCGTTGGTCAGGCGTTTCGACCTTTGGCGGAGGCCTTGCCTATGGGGCTGGCGCGGCGGGTGTTTTGGTCGAAATTCTATTTTGAGCGGGGACCACGGGCGTTTGATCAGGGCGGCGCTGAGGCTGCGCGGGATGTTCTGGACGGGCTGCTTGAGGAAACGCTAGGTGCGAAGGCAGAGCCTGGCTTTGTCGCGCTGGTCGGGGCGGGGCCGGGCGATGCGGAACTGTTGACGCGCAAGGCCGCGCGATTGCTGCACGAGGCGGACGTGGTTGTGCATGATCGGCTGGTTGGCGCGGGTGTGCTGGAACTGGCGCGGCGCGAGGCTGAGATTATTTGTGTTGGTAAAACCGGGTTTGGACCGGCTTGGCGGCAGGATGAGATTAATGCTTTGATTGTGGAGAAGGCGCAGGCTGGGGCTAAGGTTGTGCGCCTCAAAGGCGGCGATGCGGTGATTTTTGCACGGCTTGATGAAGAGATTGAGGCGCTGGATGCTGCGGGCATTGGTTGGGAGATCGTGCCGGGGATCACGGCGGCCTCTGCGGCGGCCGCGCAAATCGGGCGTTCGCTCACATCGCGGGGGCGCAACTCGGCGGTGCGGATTTTAACCGGACATGATGTGGCGGGTTTTGCGGAGCAGGACTGGCGCGAGCTGGCGCGGGAAGGTGCGGTGGCGGCTGTTTACATGGGCAAACGTGCGGCGGTGTTTTTGCGTGGTCGGTTGATGGTGGCCGGCGCGGCGGCCGGTTTGGATGTGACGGTGGTGGAGAATGCCAGCCGGGCGGATCAGATTGTGCATGCCACGACGCTGATGGAACTGCCGGAGGTTGTGAGTGCGTGCAAGGGCCCAGCGGTGATCCTGCTGGGGGTGACACCGCGCGGTGCGCAAACTGCTGAGATCAAAGACATTTTGTTGAAAGGAGCCTTGTGAGATGGCGCGAGAGTTTATTCCCAAAGTTGTGACGGCCAATGACCTTTTTGAAGGTGATGTGGTCTATTTTGATGAGCGTGAGGCTTGGGTGCGGACATTGCGAGGGGCGCATGTTTGGCGCGAGGAGCGGGCGGCGAATGCAGCCCTTGAGCGGGCGATTTCGCGACAGCATGAGGTCGTGGGCGCATATCTCGCGGACGTAGCTGAGCCATTGCATTTTCGCGAGGAATTTCGCGCAACCGGGCCATCGAATTACAAAACCCACGGCAAACAGGCGGAGCTGAGCGATGTATAAATACACTCAATTTGATGAGGCTTTTGTGCGTGGACGGGTTGCGGAATTTCGCGACCAAGTGGAGCGGCGCATTGATGGATCCCTCAGCGAGGACGAGTTCAAGCCGCTGCGCCTGATGAATGGGCTCTATTTGCAGCTTCACGCCTACATGCTGCGCGTGGCGATCCCTTATGGCACGCTGAATGGTGGGCAGATGCGTAAGCTGGCGGATATCGCGGATCGTTGGGACAAGGGGTATGGGCATTTCACGACGCGCCAGAACATCCAGTTCAATTGGCCGAAACTGCGGGATGTGCCGGATATGCTCGACGCACTTGCCGATGTTGAGATGCACGCAATTCAAACCAGTGGCAACACAATCAGAAACGTAACGGCGGATCACTTCGCGGGGGCTGCGGCGGATGAGATCGAAGACCCAAGGCCCACGGCGGAGCTGATCCGGCAATGGTCGAGCGATCATCCTGAGTTTCAGTTTTTGCCGCGCAAGTTCAAGGTCGCGGTCACTGGATCTGAGACTGATCGCGCGGTGACCAAGGCCCATGATATTGGCTTGCGCATGGTGCGCCGTGGAGACGTGGCTGGCTATGAAGTGATTGTTGGGGGCGGTTTGGGGCGCACGCCTGTTGTGGGCAAGGTGATCCGAGATTTTCTGCCCAAGGCGGATTTGCTCCCGTATCTGGAAGCGATTGTGCATGTTTATAACCTGCGCGGGCG
>CAZQMR010000147.1:2285-8685 GCA_964594465.1 uncultured Rhodobacterales bacterium | reverse complement strand
GGCGCCTGCCCCAGCCACAGCAACGAGCTTTGACAAAACCAGCAATTTGCGAGACCCAAAGCGTACAACCGCAACACCAGAAAACAGCACGCCAAGATTAAACGGAACAAAGATGGCAAGGATCATCAACCCGACGATCCGGTCAGGCACATCCTGCCCAAGCACCCACCAGATCATAGTGAAATGAATAAGCGAACCTGCCAAAGCGCCGAAAAAATCGGAGGCAACTATCGAGACCAAGGCCCCATCTCCGGGTCGATACCGGCTCATGGACCTTGAGGTCATCATGCGCAAATCGCCTTACGCCCAAACACGGCTTCAGCCAAACGTCGTGCAAGAGCCGCAGGCTGTTCCAGCGCAATCGCATGTCCGGCCTTTGGCACGGTTAAAATGTTTGTTGGCACCCGCAATGTGCTGCGCATTTTTTCAAGAGAGCCCTTGTCCAACACCGAGGAATATTCACCACGCACAAGGTCTGTAGGGACGTCCAGTCGCTCTAGCTGCTTCCAGACATCTGTTTCACGCGGTCCGGTGAGAAACCGGGTGATCTCTGGATCGTGATTGATCCTGTGATAAGCCTCGCTGTCCGTCTTACCTGCTGCAACAAGTGCCGGGATCACATCTTTCAATACGCTCGGATCGCACAGCGGAAGCCATGAGGCAACCTTGGCAACGAATGCATTCTCTGAGGCCGCTCCGGCCAACAGCATATCGATGTGATCATGTACCGCCGTTCCTACGGCTTCTTTGGGTTCCGGATTCATATCGACCAATACAATCCGCTCAGCCGCAATATGCCCTTCGCTTGCCAGTTTGAGCGCAACCCGCGCACCAAGCGAGTGGCCGATGATCACAGGTTTTCGGATAGCAGAGGCAGTGAGCGCGCGCGCGACATGCTCTGTGATCTTTGGCAGAGTGTAATCCTCAGGGTTCAGCCAGTCAGATCCACCATGCCCGGGCAAATCAAGCGCGAGCGCCGCAACCGGCCCTGTAGGCCAGGCGCGCAGCACCGGGTTCCAGATATCCGCACCATCCCCAAGCCCATGCAGGAACACGAGCGGTGAGCCCGGTAAACCAGCGCCACGCCATCTTAGGAAACGCGTGCCACCGAATTTCGCCAAAGTAGGCTCAAAGGGGATGACAGGGACATTCATCCCGCTAAGGCCTTGCGTGCGCTCAGCGGTGTAATGTCGGTCCAGTGTTCTTCGACATAGGCTTCGCACTCAGCCATGGTTCCAACCGGCCCGACTTGCGCCCATCCCGCCGGGATATCTTTGAAGCTCGGCCATAGCGAGTGCTGATCCTCGTCATTTCGAAGCACCATATATTCAAGCTGATCGTCCATTTTGCGTTCCTTACTTTAGGTCTTATCCGTTTCAGTGAGTTTGCGACGATGGGCTGCGACCCATTTCATAGGCTGTGCAAGTCCTTCTGCGGGATCAATTTCGTCTGCTTGGGAGGTCTCGAACGGCAGATCAGGCGGCGCAAGTCCCGCGAGCAATTCCTTCACATCGACAGGTGCTAACAGCTCCTTTGGAAACTGATCGGCCTCGGCCACAATATCCTGCAAGCGAGGCAGCAACCAAAGCGCGACATGCTCTGGATCGTTTTCCAGAATCGCAACTGCGCGGCGCGCCCAAACAACGCCCGGGATCACCGCCAATTCCGATCCGGCCTCACGCATGAGTTCTGTAGGTGCTGCGCCATAATCGAAAATATGAGCCGTGCCAAATGGCAGTTCTTCAACCTCGGCCAAATCGAGCAAGCGCTTTGCCCCACGATCCACGTTGATCCAAGGCATCGGAAGATAGGATAGCGCATCGGGAACAGCGCCAGTATCAGTGAACAGCGACAGGTAGCTATAGCCGACATCTGATGTGTCATAATAGCCTTGCAAGGAGTCCCCGATTATCAGCCCAGGGCGCATGATTTTCGCATCATAGCCTTTCGCGCGCGCACGCAGGATCAGCTGCTCAGCAGCCCATTTGGACAGGTTATAGCCGCTATCTTCAGGTGCCGGATCAAGTGCCGGGTCGCGGATTATGCGATCTTTAGGGAAGGGCTGGTCCGTGGTTCCAAGCGTTGAAACAAAGGTCAGCGATTTGGCCCGCCCTTTGGACATCAGCTCAAGCATATGAAGCACACTCATCGTGTTGCCTGCCTTGAGCATCGAATAGGGTTTGACCACATTCACTTCGGCAGCATTGTGTAAAATGGCATCAACGCTGTCGGACATGTCCTCCCAAATGCTTGGTTCAAGGCCTAGCTGCGGTTTGCCAAGATCACCCAGGACAACCTCGATGCGACGCTCCCAACCGGTCGGCAACTTGACGTCCGGGATCGCGCGCAAGGCATCCTGAACGCGCTTGATTGCAAGCCGTTCATCGACCCCGCGCACGACACAACGCAGCTGCGCGCTGGTGCGCCACAGCAAGTCACGCATCAGATAGCGGCCAAAGAAACCAGTCGCACCTGTCAGCAGAATCCGCTGTGCCTCGCTGAGCCGCACAGCGCTATCACCATGGCGATTCGGCAATGCATCCGCCAAGGACAGATCTTCAATCGCCTCAGAGACACCAATGTCATGCTCGGCATCACCTGCGTTCACGCGCTCAAGCGCCTCTGCAATCTGCGCAACAGCCGGTCCTTCAAATATCGCGCTAATTGGCAGAGCCGCACCCGACATTTCTTCTAGACGCGCCACGAGACGCACCGCGAGCAGTGAATGCCCGCCTAGCGCGAAGAAACCATCATTGCGGCCAACACGATCAGCCTCCAGCAATTCAGAGAAAATCGCCGCGACTGAAGTTTCCATGTCACCAATGGGGTCTTCATAGACAGTTTGCGCAGTCTCAACTTCAACATCAGGCAGCGCTTTTCTGTTCAGCTTGCCAGATGCGGTCAGTGGCAATGCGCTGAGCCCTGCAAAAGCTTGTGGGATCATATGCTCCGGCAAGCTTTGCGCGAGTTCATTGCGCAGCTTGGCCAAATCAAACTGCTCAAGCGGGATGATCTCGACGCGTTCGTTTTGCTCACTGCCAGCCGGAACGAGATAAGCGACCAAGCGATCTTGCGCGACTGTAACAGCGGCCACCTGAACATCTGGCAGGGCCGCAAGTGCTGTCTCGATTTCCCCAAGTTCAACGCGTTGGCCGCGGATCTTGATCTGGGCGTCTATGCGCCCGAGGAACTCAAGGCGACCATCCGCCCGCCAGCGCACAAGATCCCCGGTGCGATAGGCCCGCGCGCCAGGAGTGGCGCTGAACGGATCCGCAATGAACTGCCGTGCAGTCAGGCCAGACCGCCCAAGATACCCACGCGCAACCTGCGCGCCCCCAAGCACCAGCTCACCCGCAACACCAACAGGCACAGGCTCAAGACGCCCATCCAAAACATACCCACAAACCCCAGGCAAAGCACTCCCAATCGGAACAGAGCCCGCCAGATCATCGCTTGTGATGCCCCCTGCAATCGCCACAACACTCGCCTCGGTCGGGCCATAAGAGTTGTAAAGCGCAGCACCCTGCGCGCTCAGCTTCGCAGAAAGCTCCGCATCAAGCGCCTCGCCGCCGGTCACCACCTGCATATCCGGGCCCGGCACAAAGCCAGCCCCCAGAACCGCACGCCACACCGAGGGGGTCAGATCCATGTAATCCGCGCCATGCGCGGCTGCGATCTCGCTCACGCGCCCTGGGGTCGCCAGATCCTCAACACTCAGCCGCACCAGACGCCCGCCCGCCCCAAGCGACACCGCAAGATCCATGAAGATCGCATCAAAGATCGGGGCTGCCCCTGACAGAACCGTGCGATCCGATTGCCCGCCAAGATCCGACACAATCGCCTCAACAAAGGCTGCCAGCGCTTTGTGCTCAACACCCACGCCCTTGGGCCGCCCTGTCGAGCCGGATGTGTAAATGATATAGGCCAGATCGCCCGGGCCAGCGGCCGCTTCAAGCGGGCTGTCATCGCAAGCTTCAAGCGCAGCCTCAACCTCCGCCCCATCCAGAAGATCAAAGGGCAGATCAAGCTTGTCCCCAAGCGCCTGCGCTCCGGGCCCGGCTGCCAGAACCCGCTGAGCCCCTGCATCCTCCAGCATGAACGAAAGCCGCTCGCGCGGATACCGCGCATCAAGAGGCAGCCAAACCGCCCCAAGCTTCCAAAGACCCAAAAGTGCGGTCACCAGCTGAGCGCCATCCCCACCAGGTGCTACCCCAACAACATCGCCACGCCCAACACCAAGACCACCAAGCCAACGCGCAAAACGAGACGCAGCACCATCAAGATCCGAATAGCTCAGCCAGCCATCAACAGCCTCACTACCAGCGGCTCCGCCACCAGCCCAAACCGCATCCCCCACATGACCCGCAATCCGACCAGGCAAAAGACCATAATCCCCAAGCAAATCACCCGCAAAATCTTCAAGCAAAACACAACGCTCTGAAGCTGGCAGACATGTCAGAGCCGCAACCGGCATCTCAGGATCCGCCACAAGCGCGCCCAGCATCAGGCGATACCGCTCCAGCAACGCCTCAATGCGCGCGTGATCAAACAGCTCTGTGGAATAGGTCACGCGGCCAGTCACGCCGCCTGCTTCTTCAAACAGATCAAAGGTCAGGTCCTGCATCGCCTGAACCTTGCCCCAGTCCCGCGCCTGCGCTTTCACACCTGCTGCTTCAAAGGGCGCCAGCAAAGACGCAGCCTCCGTGTGAAGCTGGAACAGCACCTGGAACAGTGGCGAGACTGCAAGCCGCGCATCCCGCTGGGTAATCACCCGCTCCAGCACTGCCTCAAAGGGCACAAGCTGATCATCAAAGGCTCCAAGCGCCTGCTCGCGGGTTTCCGCCAGTGCCGCCTTGAAGGACGCGTTCCCGTCAATCCGGTGACGCAGCGCCACCATGTTGAAGAACGGGCCAACAGCACCCTCAAGAGCCATATGCGCGCGCCCGGCGGCAACCGTGCCAATCACCAGATCCTCAACACGCGCCTCGCGCGACAACAGCACGGCCAGCGCGCTTTCCAGCACCATGAACAGGCTCGCGCCTTCGCCTTGCGCAAGGCTTTTGAGGTCTGCCACAAGGTCTGGCCCAAGCTCCAGCGCAACCTGCGCCGCCGCATGGGTCGGCACTTGCGGGCGCGGGCGATCGCTTGGCAGCGCGAGCGGTGCAGGTGGATCCCCCAGCACTTGTGCAAAGCGCTCAAGACCCTCGACAAGCTGCCCCCCGTTCAGAGCCTCGCGCTGCCAGACCGAGAAGTCGCCATATTGCAGCTCAAGCGGTGGCAGCACCTGCGCCACACCCATTTGCATCAGCGCGCCAAACTCCGCCAGAAGCACCGCCATGGACACACCATCATAGACCATATGATGAAGCGACATGACCAGCGTGGCACGCATCTCACCGGTCTGCACAAGATCCACCCGGAACGCAGCCTCAGCCGGGTCCACAGGCCGCGCGCGCAAGCTCATAAACAGCGCCTCAAGCGCCGCCTCATCCGCCCCGATCATGTCATGATAAGTCCAGGGCAGCGCATCCGTATCCGCAAAGACCTGCACCGGCAGACCCTCATGCACATCAACCCGCAAGCGCAGGCCCTCATGGCGCGCATAAAGCCGCCCAAAGATCGCTTTGATCTCATCCGGGTCAATCTCCCCCTCAAAGTCAAAGCCCAGCACCTCGGCAATCGAGCCAGGTGCAGCAAACTGCTCAACGAACCAGAGGCGTTCTTGGGCGTAGGAGAGTGGCAGGGGGGTGTCGCGGGGCACAGGCACAGGGCCCGGGCCGCGCGCGGCCTCAGAGCTTGCGCTTTCAAGCGCTATCGCAAGGTCAGAGATGGTTGGGGTTTCAAAGATACGGCGCACTGGCAGGGTGAGGCCGGTTTCTGCCTCCAGCCTTGCAGCAAGCCGCACGGCCAGCAGCGAGTGTCCGCCAAGCGCAAAGAAGCTGTCGCTGCGCCCGACCGGGTCGCCAAGCTCAAGCAGGTCACCCACAGCCTCGGCCACCTGGATCTCAAGCGCGCTTTCAGGGGCTTCATAGTCCCGGCGCGCAGTTTCCACTTCAACATCCGGCAGCGCCTTGCGGTCCAGCTTGCCAGAGGCGGTCAGTGGCAGGCGTGCCAGCCGCACAAAGGCTTGAGGCACCATATGTTCAGGCAGGCGCGCGCCCAGAGAAGCCCGCAAACCGCTCAGATCAAGAGCGCCAAGATCAAGCGCCTCAAGCGGCGCATCCTGATCCGCTTCACCTGTCACGAGATAGGCCACAAGACGCGTCTGACCGCTCCCATCAGCCCCCGCAGCCACAGCCGCTGCTGTGATGCCTGCCTCAGAGGACAGAGCCGCTTCAATCTCTTCAAGTTCAACGCGTTGGCCGCGGATCTTGATCTGGGCGTCTATGCGCCCGAGGAA
>CAZQMR010000147.1:0-2185 GCA_964594465.1 uncultured Rhodobacterales bacterium | reverse complement strand
CAGCGGCTCCGCCACCAGCCCAAACCGCATCCCCCACATGACCCGCAATCCGACCCGGCAAAAGACCATAATCCCCAAGCAAATCACCAGCAAAATCTTCAAGCAAAACACGGCGCTCGGAGGACGGAACATCCGGCAGGCTTTCAAAGTCGCAAAACGCATCCTCAAGGAACAACTCGATGGCATCATCCAGATGATCCGCCAGAATTGCCGGGTCAATATGCGCCATGTGATCCGGGTTGACGGCCAGACGGTAGCGGATGCCACCTGAGCCGAGATCCTCGGTGGCGTGAATGGCAATCGGGCTTGCCTCGCGGCAATCCACCACGCCTGTGACAAACTGTTCGGATCCAGGCATCGACACATTGCCGCCCGGGATCCATGACATGGTGACGTCAAAGAAGGACTCGCCAGATTGCGAGGTCACCCCAAGCTCGCGATAAATCGCATCAATCGGCAGACGGTTGTGCCTCAGATCGGCGTCCACCTGCTCGCTGAATGCTGAAATGCAATCGGATACAGACCACCAGCTTTCAAACTCGGTCCGCACAGGGATCAAACCTGCGAGCATGCCGACGACGTGGAAATTGGTGTGATTGCGCCGATGGAGCGCGAGCCCTGTCACGATTTCGGTATGGCCAAAGCGGCGAGCAAGCGTTGCCGCGAAGATACCAAAGAGCACGCGGTTTGGTTGCAAGCCCAACTCTTGGGACGCTTCGACCAGTGCATCATGCTGAAAGCCCAAAAGAGTTCGCGTGACTGAGCGGGCAAGCGCATCGGGTGCGCGTTTGGGGCGCTCTTGCCCAAGAAGCGGTTCGGGCAGCGTTTCCAACCGCTCAACCCAATAACTCAGATCTCGCTGATACTCCGGTGAGCTGGCATAGGTCGCATTGTCCTCGAGCGTTGGCAGGATGGACGAGGGCGGCGAAAGGGACGTCAGTTCCGGGTTGATCTGAGACTGATAGGCACTGAACCAGTGCCCCATCGTGATCTGCACAGAGGCGCTATCGGCGATGATGTGATGAAAGCACCAGGCCAAGAAAGTCTGCTCGCCGGCCTCAACAAGATGAATGCGAAACAGCGGGTGGTCCCCAAAGGGCATTGGGCTGCGCATCAAGTCTTCGGCATGGGCGAGAAAGGCGGCTTCGGGGTCGTTGTTCGCCGCGAGATAGATCACTTCAAGCGGTGGGTCGATATTATCGTCAATCCACTGGCGCGGTTGCTCTGCATCCATGCGTAGGCGTAAACCATCATGGCGAGCCATCAGAATCCGCAGCGATTGCCGCACATGCACCGGATCGATGGGTACGCTGGACTTCAACCAACCGCCCAGACGATAGCCACCGGTTCCTGCCATTTGGGCATCAAACCACAGTGCGACCTGGGCTAAACCCAAGTCGTGATAGGCCCTCTTCTCAGAAGGTATGTGGCCATCTGGTGCCATTTCAGGTACGCCCCACTCTCAACGCCATGCTATTGCATGTCGCTCACACTTTACTCAGTCTTCATCTCTTCAGATTTAGCTGCCTCTCCAGCAGCCGGATCACTCTCATCCATCTCGATGCCCATGTTTTTTGCCGCGAGATCTGCAACCGCCGACAAGGACGGCACGCCCAAAAGCTGCATCACTGGCATGGACTGGCCCACATCGCGCTCAATCAGGCCCGCGAGTTCAACCGCCATCAGCGAGTCGAGGCCAAGGTCTGACAAAGGCTTGGCAACATTGATCTGATTGGCCGAAGTGCCAAGAACGCGCGCCGTGTTTTCCATGATGCGCTCAAGCACAAAGGCCCGACGCTCGGATTTTGGCATCGCCTCAAGGAGGTCAACCATGCTTTCCTCGCCATCAAGGGCGGTATTGGCATCCGTTGGCAGGATCGGTTCAAAGCGCGGCGTTTGCGCGCCCGGCAGCATCTGATGCAGCCGCTGTAGATCGAACCGCGCCACGCTGACGCGTGAAGCACCCGCTGCAAGAACGCGACCAAGATCATCCAAAGCGTCCTTGGCAGGCGTCGCGTCAAGACCGGTGCGGGTTTTGAGCATATCGGCCACATTCTCATGGCGTGTCAGGAAACCTGCATCGCGGATCGCGCCCCAGCCAATCGACAGACCCGGCAGCCCATTTGCAGTACGGAACTGCGCAAGCGCATCAAGGTATAGGTTCGCGGCAACATAAGCACCCTGC
>CAZQMR010000146.1:0-8725 GCA_964594465.1 uncultured Rhodobacterales bacterium | reverse complement strand
CTGCCCGAGTGGCGGAATTGGTAGACGCAGCGGATTCAAAATCCGCCGCCTAACGGCTTGCCGGTTCGAGTCCGGCCTCGGGTACCAGCAGACTTGTTTTCTTTGGATCGATTCCCCTAAAAGGCATGGCGGATGCCGCGTTTTGCGTCGCACTCAGATGATCCAAAAGGACCCAAGAATGAACCCTCTTTACGATACGCTTTTTGGAAAACATGTTGGTCAAGAAACACCTTTCCTAATCCTTCCCGACGATCAAATCATCACTCACCGCCAATTCTTGGCGCGTGCAGCCCAATTCGCGCATGTTCTTTTGGATGCAGGCGCAAAAACTGGTGATCGGGTCGCCGTGCAAATCGAAAAATCGGCAGATGCTCTGGCAGTCTATGCAGCATGCGCCCAAGCGGGTCTGGTGTTTTTGCCGCTCAATACCGCCTACACAGCGGATGAGATTTCGTATTTTGTCGACAATAGCGAGGCGGCGGTTTTTGTATGCGATCCCACACGTTCCGGTGAAATGGTGCAGGCCGCAGGGCAAGCGCGGCTGGAAACGCTTGGCAGTAATGGGGGTGGAAGCCTCGCGCAAAAGGCGAAAATCGCCTCGGAAGTATTTGAAACTGTTGAAAGAAGCTCTGATGATCTTGCTGCGTTTCTCTACACCTCCGGCACCACTGGCCGCTCCAAGGGAGCAATGCTGAGCCAAGAGAACCTGCTTTCAAATGCGCGTACGTTAACCGAACTTTGGCGCTTTTCGGCACAAGATGTTCTTTTGCATGCGCTCCCGATTTTTCACACCCACGGGCTGTTTGTCGCCAGCAACGTCACGCTGATGGCAGGCGGCTCCATGATCTTTTTGCCAAAGTTTGACCTTGATACAGTGATTGAAAAAATGCCCCAAGCAACCTCCATGATGGGCGTTCCAACCTTTTACACAAGGCTGTTGAGCGATGACCGCTTTACCCGCACGCTTGCTGAGAAAATGCGCTTGTTCATATCCGGCAGCGCCCCGCTGCTGGCTGACACGCACGAAGCCTTTGAGGCCCGCACCGGCCATCGCATCCTTGAGCGCTACGGCATGACCGAAACCAACATGAACACGTCGAACCCGTATGATGGCGCACGCTGCGCTGGCACGGTCGGGCCACCGCTTCCGGATGTTGAGCTGAAAATCACCGGATCAGATGGCGAAACACTGCCCCAAGGCGAGGTAGGCCAAATCGAAGTGCGCGGGCCAAACGTGTTTCAGGGCTATTGGAAAATGCCCGAAAAGACCCGCGAAGAGCTGCGCGAGGATGGCTTTTTCATCACCGGTGATCTGGGCGAAATTGATGCCGATGGCTATGTGAAAATCGTTGGTCGCAACAAAGATTTGATCATCTCGGGGGGCTACAACATTTATCCTAAAGAAGTCGAGCTGGTGCTTGATGACGTGGACGGGGTTCTAGAAAGCGCAGTCGTTGGCGTGCCGCACCCTGATTTTGGCGAGACAGTGCTTGGGGTCTTGGTGGTGGAAGAGGGCGTGGATTTGGAGCTGGAGAACGTGATGGCAAACGTGCGCGGCAAGCTAGCGAGGTTCAAACATCCGGCCAAATTGGTGGTGCTGGATGAGTTGCCGCGCAACACGATGGGCAAGGTTCAAAAGAACGTGCTGCGGGACAATTTCAAAGGCAGTTTTTCAGGTTAAGTAGTGGGCGCAACATGCTGTTATATCTATATTTTTTTATGTATTCTCTCCGTTACTTCTCTAGAGAAGTAACGCAAGCGAGCTGCTGAAATGAGCTGGGACCTCATTGCGGATATAGGCGGCACAAATACCCGTTTGGCCCGCTTTCAGAACAGCGACATTGATGCCCAAACAACATTGGAAACCGGCGGTGCGGGCAGCATTCTCAGCGCGATTTCCGGTTTCATCCAGTCCATCGGCACCCCGCCGGCGCGCGTTATGATCGCGATTGCAGGGCCAGTTGCAAATGGCTCAGGCGAAATCACCAACGGTCAAGATCACATCGAAGTCGCGGCGATCCAGCGCGCAGCAAAATGCACGAATGCACAGATCATCAATGATTTTGAGGCGGCCGCATGGTCCTTGGCGACGGTCACTCAAGCTGATGTAACTCCCCTACAGGGACCAAGCAAGGCACCTCCGGGCCATCGGATTATTTTGGGGGCAGGCACGGGGCTTGGGGTCGGCTCACTGGTGGCGGCAGGTGATGGTTTCAAGGCTCTGCCCGGCGAGGGCGGGCATGTTGGTATTTCGCCGCTCGATGGGTTTGAGCGGGATGTTTTCAGCCAAGTTGCACGGCTCTGGCCGGAGATTGCGATACATCCCGGGGGCGCAATTCTGGAAGCAGAGGGCATTCTTAGCGGAACGGGGCTGCCGATTTTGTATCAAGCGGTCTGCCACACCAAGTCTCTGACCAACCAACCCAAAACCGCAGGCGAGATTTTCCAGGCAGCGAATGCGGGGCAAAGTGAAGCGCTGGAGACGGTCAGACTGTTCACGAGCCATCTTGCCCGCGTCGCTGGAAATCTTGCGGTTTCAGTCACCCCCAGAGGAGGCGTGTTTTTCGCAGGTGGTGTTTTGCAACAAAACCCATGGATTTTGGATGAGGCGTTCCTTGCCGCATTCAATGCGGGTGGACGCTTTACAGCATTCCGCGAAAGCTTCCCGATTTACATCTATGACAACCCGAATGTCGGGCTTATCGGTGCGGCCAACGCGCTTACCTATGGGTAAGCATTGCAGGTGCGCGGCACTTGGCTAGGATGCTTCAAAAGCGGAGGATCACCATGGCAGATGCGGATGTTATCATTATTGGAACTGGGCTTGCTGGGCTGGTCGCTGCCTGCGAATTGGTAGATCGCGGCAAAAGGGTTCTAATGCTCGATCAGGAAAGCGCGCCCTATCTTGGCGGACAGGCGTTCTGGTCACTAGGTGGTTTGTTCATGGTCGACACGCCTGAGCAGCGGCGCATGGGGATCAGGGACAGCCCTGAATTGGCGCTTTCCGATTGGATGGGATCGGCGCAATTTGATCGCCCTAAGGATCATTGGCCGCGTGAATGGGCCAAGGCCTATCTTGAGTTTTCCGCAAGCGACATGCGCGGCTGGCTGCATGGCATGGGGATGCGCTGGTTTCCTGTTGTGGGCTGGGCTGAGCGCGGCGGCGCGCAAGCGCATGGGCATGGCAATTCCGTGCCGCGCTTTCACCTGACTTGGGGCACGGGCCCGGGCGTTGTTGAGCCATTTGAGGCTAAGGTGCGCGCAGCAATGGATGCTGGGAAAATTGAAGTGCGGTTTCGACACCGCGTGACAGGATTGACCATGCATGCCGGTGCGGTGACAGGTGTGACTGGTGAGATTTTGTGCGAAGATGCCAAGGAACGCGGCGCGGCAACCAGCCGGGACGTCATCGGTGATTTCGAGCTTGAGGCAGGTGCGGTCATCGTGGCCTCTGGCGGGATTGGCGGCAATCACGAGATGGTGCGGCAACACTGGCCTGTGGAGCGGCTTGGGACGCCTCCGACGAAGATGATCTCGGGCGTGCCGGAGCATGTGGACGGGCTGATGATTGATATTGCGGAGGCAAGCGGGGCGTCTACGATCAACCGCGATCGTATGTGGCATTATACGGAAGGCGTTCAGAATTACGACCCGATCTGGCCCAAGCACGGCATTCGCATCCTGCCCGGGCCATCACCGCTTTGGTTCGATGGCAAGGGGGACCGCTTTGAGGCGCCTTATCTGCCGGGATTTGACACGCTGGGCACGCTCAAGAAAATCCTGTCCACTGGATTTGAGTATTCCTGGTTCATCCTGACGCAAAAGATCATCGAGAAGGAGTTCGCGCTGTCAGGCTCTGAGCAAAACGAAGACTTCACCTCCAAGAGCTGGAAACTTTTGTTGCAGGATCGTCTGTCTAAGGGCTCCCCAAAGGCCGTGCAGGCCTTCGTTGACAAGGGCGAGGATTTTGTGAGTGCCGCGACGCTGGAAGACTTGGTTGGCAAGATGAACAGGCTTGCAGGTAGCGACCATCTTGATGCGGATCATATTCGTCGCCAGATCGAGGCGCGGGATCTGCAAGTGGGTAATAAGTTCGCAAAGGACGCACAGGTGACGGCGATCTATGGCGCACGCAAGTATCGCGGTGACAAACTGATCCGAACCGCCAAGCCACACCGCATTTTGGACCCCGCAGCGGGTCCACTGATTGCGGTAAAGCTCAACATCCTGACGCGCAAGTCGCTGGGGGGATTGCATACGGATTTGGAGGCACGTGCGCTGGATGCGAGCGGCGCGCCGATCCCCGGTCTTTTTGCGGTTGGCGAAGCTGCTGGCTTTGGCGGCGGCGGCTATCACGGCTACAACGCGCTGGAAGGCACGTTTCTTGGCGGTTGCATCTTTTCAGGGCGAGCGGCAGGACGGGCTTGTGAATGAAGCAGGGTGGGCTTGTCTGTGAGAACGGTTTTTCGTTACCTCAATGGCCAACCAGATTTTGAGAGGCTGTGCGGAATGCGCTTGGAGCCGCCTCACGCTGGGATGATTGCGATGGTCATTTGGCTCACTCCCGCCGCAGGATCTTGTCAGCGAAGAAGCTGGCGAGGCTGGATTGCTTGAAACTGGCCGTGAGGGCTGTGCGATCATATTCGGTATCAACCCAATCAAGAAATGCGATGCCGGTTTTGGCATGACTGGCGGCGAAATCCTCAATCATATGATCCAGAATACCCGTTTTTGCAGCTTTGATGTGTAGGAATTTGAAGCTGAGTTGCTCAAGCGCGACGTCTGGCGTGCATTCTTCGATCAAAAGCATATAGAGCGTCGCACCCATGCCAGCCCTATCGGCACCAGATTTGCAATGCATCAGCAGGGGTGTTTGCGCCGTTTGATAAACCTCGTGGAGCGCATGAATATCTTCGATTGAAGGCAGATCTCGGGAACGCAAACGAAAATCGATCAACTTCATCCCAAGGCGCGCGCAGGCGTCCCGCTCAAGATGATATGATCCCCATTGGCTTGCGCCGCGCAGGTTTATCACGGTTTTGATGCCGCGCTCAGCTAGCCCTTCCAGCTGACGCGGTGAGGGTTGGTTGGAACGCCAAATGCCCGGTGCGATCTCGGTCAGATTGGTCCAGAACCGGCGCAAAAATCCATGATCATTGACCTGCATATCCCACCACGCCGCCGAGCGTGCCTGCTGAGTGTCCAAGCCATGGGCAAAGCCGTCACGCCATTTGGCAATGCGGGTTCGATTGGCAGTTTTGAGCGCTTTGAACATAAATCGGTGGTCCCTCGTGTCTTGGCACTGCGTTACCCAAACTTGCGCCCTATTGCAAATTGTCGAATTCAGTTCAAACCCAACCGTTGATTTGCAACTGTAAGGTCACGCAGAAAGAAGGGGGTGATCTGGTTTGGCAGGCCTGTCGCTGAGAATTTTGCCCAAACGTCCCGAGACGTTAACGTGCACTACATTTTGGTGACGTCGCAGCCTTGTTGGCAGCAAATTGGCTTCAAGGTCCCCCAATGCACAAAGCGTATCACAACAACGCTATTTCCTTACCGCTACATCCGGGGCTTTCCATCGTGGATCAACGTTGTATCATTGAAACATTGGGCAAGGTTTTGGCTGACATTGCCTAGCCAAAAAATGGGGTTTTTAAATGCTTAGATCGACTATCTGCCTGTTCCTTGCCGCTGTTGGCATTGGCGATGCCGCAGTCGCGCAGAGCCAAGCTATATTTGACGGAAAGCTCGACTATCGAGCGCGGGAAAATACAGGAGGTATCGACAATGATGTGTTCACTCTTGATCTAGGATATACTCGGTTTTCTGATCGCGCCAACGGGGCAGAGCGCGGGTTTCGCATCGAGGGATTTCTAGGACATCACAACATTAATCCATTTGTTGGCGCGCGATTCCAGATGTTTGAACAAACCGCCACAAGTCAATACGGTGCTGCAATTTCATTAGACAGCATAATTGGCGAAAATAGTGGTGCAGATATTGCCGTCACTGGTGCGCGGTTCTGGGATCGTTGGTCGGTTTATGGCCATGCTGGCCTGCAATTTGTGACGGATTCAGCGACGATGGACGGCAAAAGCATCGCGCCCATTGCCTCGGTTCGGGGCTATTTTTATCCGCTTGATACCACTGCGCTTAGCTTTGGTGCCAGTCTAGATGGGGATGATCCGCTCGTGCATATTGGCGTCGAATATCAGCAAGCCGGTGCCTATAATGGCATTTTTTTGGAATGGATCCTTGCGACCAACGGTTATCGCGGCGAGAAATATTACAACACCCTGCGCCTTGGGCTGAATGCCTCAAGCTTTGAGGGATTGCTCAAAGGGCGTCACCGCAAAGCCGGAGATATTTCTTATGCACGGGCGCTGGACAGCCGCTAAGGCTTTGCTTTGCTTGTCATTAAGTAACCCCAAGGGGCAGGGAATTCACCAACAGGTACTTCGATCAGAACGGGTGCCTCTGAGTCGATTGCACGGGTCAGAAGCGGTTCCAACTCTCTGGGTGACGTCGCACGCCCAGCCTCAACGCCAAAGCTCTTGGCAAGAGCGACGAAATCCGGGTTGACCAAATCAGAGGCAATCGTGCGGCCCTTGTAGTTGTCCTGCTGGAAGCGCTTCACATTTCCAAATGCATTGTCGGTAAAAATGATCGTTGTGAGCGGAATTGAGTGTTGAACCGCCGTTGCAAGCTCGGTGATTGCATAAAGCGCACCGCCATCGCCAGAGATCGACACAACCGGCACGTCGCGCCTTGCATGGGCCGCCCCCAAAGCCGCTGGAAAGCCCCAACCAAGGGTGCCTTGATATCCGGTTGAGAGATATGTGCGCGGCTCAAATGCGTCCCACATCAGGCGGGCTGCATAGCCGATTTGGGTCATTTCCTCGACTAAAATGCCGTCTCGGGGCAGGGCCTTGCGGATCACGTTGAGCCATCCCGCTTGCGGTGCCAAATCGCGGCTCATGCCGGCAGCAACCTCGGCCTTAAGTGCCGCCGCACGGTTGATCCACTGGCTGCGATCAGGTGCATTGCCAAGCCCGGCGAGGAACGCCGTGCTCGCGTCCGCCACATCGCCATGAATGGCCAGTTTTGGCGTAGAGATGCGGGTCAGTTGCTCAGGGTCAATATCAACATGGATAATATCAATCTCGCGGTTCATGCCCCACATCTGCCGCTGGGTTTGAAGCCGCGTGCCAAGGGCGATGACCAGATCGGTTTCTGCCCAAAGCCGCTGACCCATTGGCAGTGCCATGCTGAGCGGGTTGTCGCGCGACACGATCCCCATTCCTGTGCGATGGGAAATCACTGGGGCAGACAGGCGTTCGGCGAGTGCTGTGACTTCCTTTGACGCATCCAATGCACCAGATCCCACAAAAATCATCGGACGCTCTGCCGCGCTCATCAGTTTTGCAGCCGCTTCAATCGCGTCTTCATTTAGCGTTGGATTTTGCGCCTTGGCCCAAGTGACATCGCCTTGCGCGTCCTTGGCCCAGACATCCACCGGCACCTCAAGCCCAACCGGGCGCGGTCGGCCGCTGGCCACTTGGGTGAGCGCATCGGTTATCTGGTCAGCCGCCATGTCGCCGCCCTCAATCCGCTCCGCCTGCTTGGTCAAAGAGCGGAAAATGTCGAGATGATTGTCGATCTCATGCAGGACACCCCATTTTTGACCAATCGCTTTGGACGGAATTTGCCCAGACAGCACAAGCATCGGTGCATTGACGGCCATGGCGGTTGAGAGTGTCGCGGCACCGTTCAGCAGACCCGGTCCGGGCACAATCGAGCAAGCCTGCGGGCGACCCGTCGCCAAAGCCGCTCCAAGCGCCATGGAAACTGCGCCTTGTTCGTGGCGCGCATGAATCGGTGTCAGCTCCTTTTGGTGGTCGTACACCACATCAAAAAAGTCGTCATTTTGCACACCGGGTAGACAATATAGCTGGTCATACCCGGCACCTATCAGGCCCTTGACCAGAAGATCTGCAACTGTCGACATATGGTGCTTCCTTTGACTATTGAGCGGCGATTTTGTGCCCACGACACAGGCAAGACGCGGTGATGGCCACGTCAGTTCGAGCAAGGGCTAGGTCAAGGCGTGGCTTGATCAGCGCCGCCTCGGCGGTCTTGTCTTGGCGCAACAGGCATTCGTGAAACCCGTGCAAAGCCCAGACATTTTCGGGATGTTGAAGCGGGCGGGCAATCGTGTCGTCA
This sequence comes from uncultured Rhodobacterales bacterium, assembly GCA_964594465.1. Taxonomy (GTDB): domain Bacteria; phylum Pseudomonadota; class Alphaproteobacteria; order Rhodobacterales; family Rhodobacteraceae; genus CAZQMR01. The sequence continues at coordinate 502 of CAZQMR010000146.1, read as the reverse complement.
AAGCCGAGATCGGCGCGGTAAAGCTGTTCGGCCTCGGCCACATCGCCCTGTTCCAGCAATAGGGCAGCAAGCGCATGGCGGGTTGGTTGCATCCAGCCCCATGGTTCGCAAAACTCTAAACTATCATCTAAAACAACAGCTTGTCGCAGATGTTTAAATGCCTTGTCGAACTTTCCTTCGCGATATGCAATTTCACCGTCCAGCATCTCGGCGGCGATTTTGTTAAGCTCCCAACACTGATTGTTGAACAGATACCGCCGCTCTGGAACCGCCTGACAAGCGCTCTCAAACAGCGTTTGCTCCACACGCGCAGCTGCAACATCGCCAAGCACAGCATGGGCCAGCCCTTTGGCGTAGTGCAAAATGGCAGTGCAACAGGCATAAAGCGCGCGGTCCTCGTGATGCGGTTCGGCCAAAATCTCGTGCCATTTGCCAAAGCGGATCAGCACATGCACGCGCGCCGTCAGATAGGCCTCGGCCCAGTTGGCCATGGGCGGGCTTT
>CAZQMR010000145.1:1815-8729 GCA_964594465.1 uncultured Rhodobacterales bacterium | reverse complement strand
GCGCTCATCGCGGTGCGCAAATGGTTTACAATCGGCTTTGCGGTTTTGTGCCTTCAGGTGGTGATCGGGATCATCACAGTGATGAACAGCGCGCCGCTGACGCTCGCCTCACTGCACCAGCTTTGGGCGATCATTCTGATCTGCGTGTTGCTGCGTGGATTGTTTGAGGCCATGTACCCAGCGGAGCAATCGGTTAGAGGCTGATCACTGATCCCATTCAGGCGTGCGTTTTTCGATGAACGCCCGAATGCCCGCCTCGGTCGATTTGTCGAGCATATTGGTGGCCATCACATCGCCGGTATAGGCGTAAGCCTGATCAAGCGGCATATCTAGTTGATTGTAAAAGGCTTCTTTGCCCACGCGAACGGCGGAGCCAAGCTTTGAGGCGATGTGGTCTGCGAGCTTATGAGTCTCAGCCTCAAGCTGATCGAGCGGCACCGCGCGGTTGATCAGGCCGAGTTCCTCAGCCTCCTGTGCTTCTATGAAATCACCAGTGACGAGCATCTCAAAAGTTTTTTTGCGCGGGATGTTGCGCGATAGGGCGACCATAGGCGTGGAGCAGAACAGGCCGACATTGACGCCATTCACCCCGAACCGAGTGCCCTCAGCTGCAATCGCCAGATCACAGGTGCCGACGAGTTGGCACCCGGCGGCCGTGGCGATGCCGTGGACTTGGGCGATCACGGGTTGGGGGAGTTTGGTGATGGCCATCATCATGGTCGAGCAGCGGGCGAAGAGATCGTTGAAATAAGCTGCACCACCGTCCTCGGCTTGGCGGCCTGCGGTCATTTCCTTGAGGTCGTGGCCTGCGCAAAAGGCTTTGCCAGAGCCCTTTAACGTAACGGCGCGGATGGAGCGATCCACATGCAAGCGCGCCAATTCGTCCGTCATGGCGGCGATCATGTTTTCGGACAAGGCATTGATATTGCTGGGGGAGTTCATTGTCAGATGGGCGACGGCGCCGATATCCTCACGCTGCAGAATGGATTCGGACATCTGGATTCTCCCTTGAGGCTGCCTGAAATTCGCGCCAAGCATAGGATGGAAACTGCACGGAATAAAAGGCCCCGATGATGAAACTTGCACTGACGCCAGATGAGGTGATGGAGCTGCTCGACAGCGAATTTTCTCAGCAAAAGGGGCGGTTCGTGATTGAGGAGCTGACACCGCTTGCAGCAAAGGTTCGCATGAAAATCACTGAGGATGATTTGCGCCCCGGTGGCACGGTTTCGGGGCCTGCGATGTTTACGGCGGCGGATTGTGCGTTTTATATCGCGACCTTAGGGATGATCGGGCGCGAGGCGCTGACGGTTACGATCAACTGCTCAATCAACTTTATGCGCAAGCCCGAGCCGGTGGATTTGATCGCTCAGTGCCGGATTTTGAAACTGGGCAAAACGCTGAGCGCGGGGGATGTTTTGATTTATTCCGATGGCGGAAGTGATCCGGTGGCGCAGGCGAGTTTGACCTATGCGATCCCGCCAAAGCGGTGAATTTGATGGGGTATTATTATACCATATTTTTAAGTTATTGATTTACAACGCTTTTACGAGACATTGTGCGCTTGACTTGAGGCGGTGATCCCTTAGAACCCACCCATCCAAGGGGCGCTACAGGCGTCCTGTTGAGCTTATAGGACAATGTGTCATGAAAACCTTCTCTGCAACACCAGCAGATATCGACAAGAAATGGATCCTGATCGACGCTGAGGGCGTTGTTCTGGGCCGTCTTGCGAGCCTGATCGCCATGCGCCTGCGTGGCAAGCATAAAGCCAGCTTCACACCGCATATGGACATGGGTGACAATGTCATCGTGATCAATGCGGACAAAGTACAGCTGACCGGCAACAAACGTGCCGACAAGATTTACTACTGGCACACAGGCCATCCCGGCGGCATCAAACAGCGTACTGCTGGCCAACTGCTGGAAGGGCGTTTCCCTGAGCGCGTGCTGACCAAAGCGGTTCAGCGCATGATGCCAGGTGGCCCACTGACACGTCAGCAGATGACCAATCTGCGCGTTTACACAACGGCTGAGCACCCTCATGAGGCGCAAAACCCTGAAGTGCTGGACGTGAAGTCCATGAACCCTAAAAACACCCGGAGCGCGTAATTATGGCTGATGAAATTCGGTCTTTGGAAGACCTTAAGGGCGCTGTTGGCGGCGGTTCTGACACTCCTGAAGCTGTTGAAGCAGCACCGGTTGTTGTTGAGCAAAGCACTGCTCCTATCGAGCGCACGATCCAGAAAGACGAGTTCGGTCGCTCTTATGCGACTGGCAAGCGTAAAGACGCTGTAGCGCGTGTTTGGATCAAAGCAGGTTCTGGTAAAGTCGTGGTTAACGGCAAGGAAATGAACACCTATTTCGCTCGTCCGGTGCTGCAGTTGATCCTGCGTCAGCCGTTTCAGGTGGCTGGTGTTGTCGATCAGTTCGACGTGATGGCAACCGTTAAGGGCGGTGGTCTTTCGGGCCAAGCTGGTGCGGTTAAGCATGGTATTTCAAAAGCGTTGCAACTTTTTGACCCAACGCTGCGTCCGGCACTGAAAGCCGCAGGCTTTCTGACACGGGATGCGCGTGTTGTTGAACGTAAGAAATACGGTAAGCGCAAGGCGCGTCGTAGCTTCCAGTTCTCCAAGCGTTAAGCTACTGGAATATATCAAGAATACCGAAGGGGAGCGCAGTTTGTGCTCCCTTTTTTCATGCGCACAGTTCCGCCACGCATATGGCACGTGCACTGCACTGCACGCCGTGTTCCCGATCCGAAACGTTAAGAATGTTTTAACAGGCGAAACCGGAGTTTTGCTTGTTTGAGAGGCCGTGACGCACTAGATCAGAGGCCAAGCAAATTGTGAGAGCTTCCATGCAAACAGCAGGCGTGCGTCCAGCAGTCACTCGAGACATCTCTTACGCGTCTTCGGCGCAGAGCAGACCCGGGCGCGCCTTTGTGCGTTCGGTGGAAAACCTGACGGGCCGCACGCGGCTGATGCGTATGGCCCAAGGCTATGACACGGAAGTGCGCCAAGGGCGTGACTTCTGGGAAGTTATGGCGGAGAAGTTCGGGATTACGCTTGACCCTGTTGTGGGCGGCTTGGAGCGTATTCCGCGCGAGGGGCCGCTGATCCTAGTTTCGAACCATCCTTATGGCATCCTGGATGGGCTGATGATGGGCTATATCTTGAGCGCGGTTCGCGGCGGTGATTTTCGCATTCTGGCCAACACGGTGTTTCGCAAGTCCGAAGAGCTGAAGCGCACGATCCTACCGATCAGCTTTGACGAGACCCGCGAGGCGATGCAGGAGAATTTGGCGACCCGTAAGGTGGCACTTGATTACCTTGGGGATGGTGGTTGTATCGGGATTTTTCCCGGCGGCACGGTCTCGACATCCAAGACGCCGTTTGGGCGGCCGATGGATCCGGGTTGGCGGACCTTTACGGCAAAGTTGATCACGCGCTCTAAGGCGCAGGTGGTGCCGGTCTATTTTGATGGCTATAACAGCAGATTGTTTCAGTTGCTGAGCCGGGTGCACAATACGTTTCGCCTTGCTCTTTTCATCAACGAGTTTCGCAACAAGGTGGGCGAGCCGGTGCGCGTGGGCATTGGCGATCCGATTTCGCCCGATGTTCTGAAGGCCAATTCTGGCACCGGGCGCGAGCTGATGGATTTCCTGCGCAAAGAGGTTTACCGCCTGTCGCCGGAGCCGATTGAAGATCTGGCCTATGGCTATGAGTTCGAAGAGTTTCATAGCTGATGCCCGTAGGAATTTTTGACAGTGGAATAGGCGGTTTGACCGTGGCGGGCTCGATCGCGGAGCGGATGCCGGGGCAGGGTTTGCTCTATCTTGGAGACAACGCCTATTCGCCCTACGGCGTGCGCGATCCTGAGCAGATTTACGAGCTGACCTGCAACAGTTGCACGCGGCTGTTTGATGAGGGCTGCGATCTGGTGATTTTGGCCTGCAACACTGCCGCCGCCGTGGCGCTCAAGCGGATGCAGGAGACGTGGATTCCGAGCGATAAGCGGGTTCTGGGGGTGTTTGTGCCCATCATTGAAGCGCTGAGCGAGCGGATGTGGGGGGATAATTCCTCGCCGCGCGAGGTCGCCGTGAAGCAGGTGGCGCTTTTTGCGACCCCTGCGACTGTTGCCAGCCGGGCGTTTCAGCGGGAGTTGGCGTTTCGTGCGATTGGGGTTGATGTGGAAGCGCAGCCTTGCGGTGGCTTGGTGGATGCGCTGGAAGACAATGATTTGGAGCTGGCTGAGGCGCTGGTGCAGAGCCATGTTGCGGCTTTGAAGCGAAGGATGCCTGACCCGCAGGCGGCGGTGCTGGGATGCACGCATTATCCGCTGCTAAAGGACGTGTTTCAAAAGGCGCTAGGACCAGATGTGCAGGTGTATTCGCAAGGGGAGATCGTTGCGGCCTCGCTTGAGGATTATTTGAAGCGACACCCAGAGCGGGGCTGTAACAAGGGTGGCATTCGCTATTTGACCAGTGGCGATCCGGTTGCAGTGTCGCTTGCGGCCACGCGCATGCTTGGGCGCAGCATCGAATTTTCGCAAGCCTGATTGCAACTTGCATCAAAACCCCTTAGCTGCGGGTTTGAATTTTTCAACATAAGGTAAGACCAATGACCACGTCGTACAAAATCGCTATTCTGGGGGCTTCTGGCTACACCGGGGCGGAGCTTGTGCGACTGATCGCATCGCATCCGCAGATGGAGGTTGCCGCATTGACGGCGGACCGGAAGGCCGGGATGGCGATGGCTGAGGTGTATCCTCATTTGCGGCACATGGATTTGCCGGTTTTGCAGCGGATTGAGGATGTTGATTTCGGTGGCATTGATCTGGCGTTTTGCGCGCTCCCGCACGCTACCTCGCAGGCAGTGATTGCTAAGCTGCCACGTGATTTGAAGGTTGTGGATTTGTCCGCGGATTTCAGGCTGCGCGATGCGGCGGAGTACACGAAATGGTATGGCGGCAGCCATGATGCGCCGGAATTGCAGGCTGAGGCGGTTTACGGGCTGACCGAATTTTACCGCGAGGAAATCAAGGCGACGCGGCTGGTGGCGGGCACTGGCTGCAATGCGATGACGGGCATGTTCGGGCTTTTACCGCTGATTGAAGCGGGTGTGATTGATCTGGATGACATTGTGATTGATCTCAAAACCGGGCTCTCTGGGGCGGGGCGCTCGCTCAAGGAAAACTTGCTTTACTGTGAGGCGAGTGAGGGCGTGCTCGGCTATAACGTGGGCAAACACCGGCATCTGGGCGAGTTTGATCAAGAGTTCAGCAAGGCGGCTGGGCGGGCGGTGGAGGTGACCTTTGCGCCCCATTTGGTGCCTGCGAACCGTGGGATTGTGGGCACGATCTATGTGAAGGGTGATGTGGAGGCGATCCATTCGGCTTTTGTTGATCGCTACGCTGATGAGCCGTTTTTGCATGTGCTGCCAATGGGTGAAATCCCAGCGACGCGTGCGGTGAAGGGCTCGAACTTTTGCCATATCGGGGTTGTTGCGGATCGCAGGCCGGGGCGCGTGGTAGTGTTTTCTGTATTGGATAACCTCACCAAAGGGTCGTCTGGCCAAGCTATCCAGAACGCAAATCTGATGCTGGGTATTGAGGAAACCACTGGCCTGATGATGGCACCGCTGTTCCCTTGAGCGTTTTGCTGGCGTTTTGGCGAGCCATTCTGCGCTTTGACGATCATGAGGGGGGCTATGTTGCGGGCTATTTCGCCTATTCCGGGTTCTTGGCGGTGTTCCCATTCTTGATTTTTACGATTGCTCTGACGGGCAGCTTGATTGGCCAAGAGGGCAGCGTGGAGGCGCTGGAGGCGCTGTTTGATGTCGCCCCTGAGCATATCGCGCTGACGCTTGAGCCGGTTTTGCAGGAAGTTTTGAAGGGTAGTAGCGGTAGCTTTTTGACCTTCGCGGCTCTGGCGGCGCTCTGGATTGCCTCCAATGCGGTGGAAGCTTTGCGGCTGGGGCTTGATCGGGCCTACCATTTTGGCAGTGAGCGGGGCTTTTTGCTGCGACGGCTCATTGCGATGGGAACGGTGATTTGCGGTGCATTAGTGGCGGTGAGCGCGGGATTTGTGCTGATCATCAGTCCCAGCGTTTTGGGCATGGTGGAAAGCCAGATCGCCTGGCGGTTCTCGGAAGATTACTATTTCGGGCGGTTTTTACTGGCGGCGATCGTGTTCTTCTGCTTTCTGACAGCGCTCTATCGGGTGTTGCCCGCCAAGCCATTACCTCTCAGCGAGCTGTGGCCCGGTGCGCTGGCGACAACGCTCTTGTGGATCATTGGCGCGTGGATGTTCGTGCGCTACATCACGTTTTCGCAAAGCTACACTGTGACCTATGGCACTTTGGCTGGTGTGATCATAACTTTGCTCTACTTTTATCTGACTTGCGTGACGATCCTGATCGGGGCGGAATTCAACGCAGAGCTGGCGGACAGCAAGAAGAAGGACTGAACCATGGCGGGATTACGCAAAAAACAGCGCAAACAGATGATCCTGATCGGAATGGTGTTTCTTTTCGCGGCGGCTGGGCTGGTGACTTATGCGTTTCGCGATGGGATTGAGTTCTTTCGCGCGCCGAGCCAGGTGGTTGCGGATCAGCCGAGCGCGAATGAGGTGTTTCGTCTTGGTGGGTTGGTGAAAGAGGGCACGCTTGAGACGTTTGAAGGGACGCAGATCAGCTTTGTGGTGACGGATCAGGCGGAAGAGGTTGCGGTGAGTTACACGGGGATTTTGCCGGATCTGTTTCGTGAGGGTCAGGGTGTGATTGCGACGGGGCGCTTGAGCGATGGGGTGTTTGAGGCGAGTGAAATTCTGGCCAAGCATGATGAGAATTACCTGCCGCGTGAGGTGGTGGATGCTCTGAAGGAGCAAGGGGTTTACGAGGAAACGAACTAGG
>CAZQMR010000145.1:0-1715 GCA_964594465.1 uncultured Rhodobacterales bacterium | reverse complement strand
ACCAGTGTAAGACTTTATTAGCCAAACTTAGCCACCAGATGTCCCGGTATTTTACCGGAGATATTTTGATGCAAAGCGTGGATGAAATTGCCACTCAGATTGTTCGGCGTGAAGGCGGATTTGTGAATGATCCCGATGATCCGGGAGGTGCTACCAAATATGGCGTGACTCTGGATACGATGCGCCGTCTTGGGCTTGATCTGGACAAGGACGGCGATGTAGATGTGCGTGATGTGCGTCGCATGACCGTGGCCAAGGCGGTTGAGATTTACAAAAAGCACTATTTTGAAGCGCCGGGTATCGAGAAACTGCCCAGTGTCATCCAAGCCTCGGTTTTTGACATGTATGTCAATGCAGGCTCCAACGCGGTGAAGCTGTTGCAGCGCTTGTGTCGGCGTTTTGGAATGCGGATTGCGATTGATGGGAAAATTGGCCCTCAGACGATCGCAGCCTCGCAAAAGGCGCTTAAGCTTGCGCCGAAACACTTGGCGGATGCCTATGGCATTGAGCGGCGGAATTATTATTACCGGCTGGCGGATCGGCGTGTGCGGTCTCGTAAATTTGCGCGGCGCCGCGATGGTGGCAAGGGCGGATGGATCAAGCGAGCGGAGGAGTTTATTTCGCCGCGGTTCCATTTGAGCGATGAAGAGCATCGTCGGCGGGTTGCGAAATGGGCGTGATGTCGACGATCCTCACACTGGGTGGGCTGCTTGGTGGGGCCAAGGATTTGGCTGAGGTAGTTGTTGTCAACAAGACCCGTGACGCCCAGCAAGAGCACGAGGAGTTTCAGGCGGCCCTTGAGCAGCTTGGCAAGGAGTTTGGCCATGCGCGACAGGGTTGGTTTGACAGCTTTGTCGACGGGTTGAACCGCTTGCCGCGCCCAGCGCTCGCGCTCGGAACGCTGGGGCTTTTCGGCTTTGCCATGCATGATCCGGTAGCGTTTTCGGTGCGTATGCAAGGCTTGGCGCTGGTGCCTGATCCGCTTTGGTGGCTGCTGGGCGCGATTGTTTCGTTTTATTTTGGGGCGCGGGAGCTGCATCATTTTCGCTCGCTCAATGGGATCACAGATCCGGCTATTGTTGGTCGGGTTATTAAGAACATGCACGATCTTGATGGGCTCCGCGCGCCTGTTTCGGGCAATGACGCACAGATAAGTGATGGTTTTGACGACAATCCGGCTGTGACAGAATGGCAAAACGGGCGTTAGGCGATTGAACTAAAGCCACGTCGCTGTATCTTAAGGCAAAGGGCAGTTCCGCTCTTAGCTTCTAGGAGACGCTCGTGGTCGCAGAACTCGGACATTTCGCGCTTGTTTTGGCCTTTGGGGTCGCGATTTTGCAAGCCTTCGTGCCCTTGTGGGGCGCGGCTGTGGGGCAGAGGCGTTTGATGGCGCTGGCCAAGCCTGCGGCTGAGTTGCAATTCGTGCTGGTTGCAGGGGCTTTTGCGGCACTGACCTATGCCTTTGTTGTCTCGGATTTCTCGTTGCAAGTGGTTGCTGCCAATTCGCATTCGGCCAAGCCTATGCTTTACAAGGTTACGGGCACTTGGGGCAATCATGAGGGGTCGCTGCTGCTTTGGGTGCTGATTTTGGCACTGTTTGGGGCGATGGTGGCTTGGCGTGGAGATGCGCTGCCCTTGCGCTTTAAGGCACGGGTGCTGGCGGTGCAGAGCATGGTCGCGGTCGCGTTTCTGGCCTTTATGCTCTTTACCTCGGA
>CAZQMR010000144.1:0-8796 GCA_964594465.1 uncultured Rhodobacterales bacterium | reverse complement strand
GTGATCTTCACGGACTCCACCTATCAGATCGCCATCGACAAGGCGGACCGCATCAAAGAGACGATTGAAGCGGCTGGCGGCACGGTTCTTGAATATGTCGACACGCCAATCGCAGACACATCAACGCGCATGGGCCCGCTCACAATCAGCCTGCTCCAGAAATACGGTGACAAATGGACCCACGCGCTGGCCATCAATGACCTCTACTTCGACTTTATGGGCCCCTCGCTGCGCGCGGCTGGCATCAAAAGCCAGGACGGCCCACAGGCCGGGTCTGCGGGCGATGGCTCTGAAGCGGCGTTCCAGCGCATCCGCTCGGGCGGCTATCAGGCGATCACCGTGGCCGAACCGCTGAACCTTCAGGGCTGGCAACTGGTAGACGAGCTAAACCGCGCCATGCAGGGTGCGCCATGCTCGGGCTACATCACAACGCCGGCACTTGTGACCCAAGAAGGTCTGGCCAAGCTTGGGGACTCAAACCAGTTCGACCCCGACAGCCCCTACCGCGAAGCCTATTCCAAAATCTGGAACTAAAGCGCCGCGCGGCTGCCCCGAGCTTGGGGCAGCCCTTTCAATCCGTTGAACGAAGAGAAAACAATGACCACTCCCCTCGTGCAAATGCGCAGCATCACCAAACGCTTTGGCGGTGTAACAGCGCTTTCAGATGTTGACCTTGACGCATATGCCGGAGAGGTGCTGGCGATTGTTGGTGACAATGGCGCTGGTAAATCCACGCTGATCAAAATTCTGACAGGCGTCTATCAACCAACCTCCGGCGAGATGTTTCTGGGCGGCGAGGCGGTGAAATTTTCGAGCCACGCGGATGCTATCCAAAGCGGCATCGACGCAGTGTACCAGACCCTTGCCCTTGCCGATCATCTGCCCCCGGCGGCCAACATGTTTCTGGGCAGCGAGCTGACCAAGCAAGTGTTCGGGCTCACGCTCTTGGACAACAAGCGGATGCGGCAGGAATGCGAGCGCGTGCTGATGGAACGCCTTGGCGTGAAACTCAAATCCATGGATGCCGCCACCGAAAGCCTGTCTGGCGGGCAACGTCAGGCGGTTGCGATTGCGCGCGCCGTCTATCACGCCGATCTGCGCGTGCTGGTGATGGATGAACCCACCGCCGCGCTTGGCCCACAGGAAACCGCACGCACGCTCGATCTGATCAAAACACTGCGCGAACAGGGCCTCACGATTATCCTGATCAGCCACTCGCTGGATGATGTGCTTGAAGTCTCAGACCGCATTCACGTTCAGCGCCGCGGCCAATGTGCAGGCGTTGTGATGACGGCTGAAACCAACACCCAAGAAGTGCTCGGCATGATCGTCGGCGCCAAGGAGGCCGCGTGATGGCTGCGACTGACATTCAAACCGCCACGCCCCTGCGCGACAGGCTGGAACCTTACATCGCGATCATTGGTCCACTCGTTATGATCCTGGCGGTGCTTGTCTATATGGGCATCATCGCGCCGCTCTTTGGTTCTGAACATGCGCTGCGCTACTTCCGCGCCACCAACTTCAACCTGATCATGCTCGATGCCGCGCTCTACATGCCAATGGCGATGGCCATGACATTCGTGATCACCCAGCGCGGGATCGATCTGTCGATTGGCTCAATCGCGGCTCTCAGTTGTATCTGCATGGCCTTCCTGATCAAGAAATACGGCTTTTCGGTTTATGTCGCTATGCCAATCGCGCTGGCCCTTGGAGCGCTGATGGGGCTAATCAACGGCTTGATCATCACCCGCTTCAAGGTGCCAGACCTGATTGGCACACTGGCGATGGATCTTGTTTATCGCGGGCTTGCGTTGGTGATCGCCAAGGGGCTTGTGCTGTCGCGCTTTCCTGACGTGCTAAAGGGCGTTGGGCGTGGCCAGATCACGCTTTATGAAGGCCCGCATCCGGTGACGGGCGAGGATTGGCTTGTGAACATCCCAGTTCCGGTTCTTATTGGGATCGCGACGATGGTAATCGGCTGGTTCATCCTGCGCAAAACCTATTTCGGGCGCTACACCATTGCCATCGGCTCCAGCCCTGAATCCGCCGAGATGACAGGCATCAGCGTCAACCGTCACAAAATCCATGCCTATGTGCTCTGCGGGTTCTGCGCAGCCCTCGCAGGCATCATGCTCACAGGCAAGCTCAACGCCATTCAGGCGACATCTGCGCCCTATTTCAACCTCCACGTCATCGCGGCGGTGGTTGTGGGCGGCACGTCGCTCTTTGGCGGGCGCGCCTCAATACTGGGGTCCTTTGCCGGTGTTCTCTTGCTGGCAATGATGATCAACGCTCTGGTGACTTTGCGCATCGAGTTTTTCTGGCAATCCGTCGCCTCAGGCGTGGTGATCGTCAGCTCGGTCGCGCTCTACACTTGGATGCAACAAAAAGACCGTGATGGGTCGGGTGGCTGGTTCGCGAGCCTGAAGACCCCGGACGGGAAGAAATTGCTGCGCCTCTGCGCAGTGATCCTCGGCGCGCTGGTTGTCCTTTGGGGCATCGGTGCACTGACCGCCATTGATCCAAACGCAACAGGGTGAATGGCACAAGAACGGGGTGGCCGATCAGGGGTGGAGCCCTGACCGGCCGATAGCTCCACCATCTAGTTTCTTCGGGAGGAACATAAACGTGAAACTACTTACAACAACACTGATCGCAAGCCTTGCTCTTGCGGCACCTGCTCTGGCCGATGGCATTGCTCTTAAAGAGCTGCCGGGTGCATCGGAGCGTGACTACTGGCTGCCAGAAGAGGTCAATGCAGACGGTCTCGCAGAAAAAATGCGCGACATCGTTGGTGCGGATGCGGTTCCTTACAAAGGAACTCTGGAAAAGCCGGTTCAGATCGCGCTGATCTACCCATCCTCCGACACGTCTGACTTTTGGGCGCGCAATTACCTTGCGATGACCAAGCGTCTGGATGAGCTGGGCATCAAATATGAAACAACCGAGTTTGCGAGCCGTCAGGTCGAGCACTCGCTTCAGGCCACCTATTCCGCACAGGTTGCGCAGGATGCGGACCTTTATGACTACGTTGTTTTCGGCCCATCAGAACTGGCGACACAGGCTGACAACATTTCCAAGCTCTCAGGTACAGATGGCTTTGAAACCTTCGTTTGGGCCTTCCACACGGTTCTCAAAGACCTGGAGCACCAGCCGACCCATTGGTTCGACTTTAACTCCTCCGTGGGCGCGCTCAACATGTGTGCTTACCTGCAGGAGCGTCTTGGCAAGAACGTGACTATGTCCATGAACCGCGGCATTCCGGGCATCACCGACAACCAGCGCTCGGGTGACTTCAAGAACTGCATCGAAAAAGAAGCAGGCTGGACCACTGAGTACGAGCACTATGGTCAGTACACCGATGAAGGCGGCTTTCAGGGCACAAGCCTGATCCTACAGTCTTATCCAGAGTCCGTTGTGATCCACAACGCGAACACAGCTATGGCTATGGGTTCGGTTGAAGCTCAGGTTTCCATGGGCAAAGAAAAGGACATCTTCTCCACGGGTTGGGGCGGCACAGGCAAAGAGCTTGCAGCCATCCGTCGCGGTGAGCTGGATGCCACACCAATGCGCATGGGCGATGATGTGGGTGCCGCAACTGCCGAGGCGATCAAATACCACCTTGAGGGTCGCTCTGCTGAGTTACCACGCGTCTTTGAAGGCCGCATCACGGTTGCACATGACCAAATGTCCGAAGAAGAGCTGAGCGCGCTTGAAAACGAAGCGTTCCGCTTCTCTGGCGTTGGTCCTCTGGATCGGTAGTTTCCAAATCACGGAGGCAGCGATGAGTTGCTGCCTCCATTTGCACAAGGATAGAGCTCCTGACCAGTCCGATATCCCGAACGAATGCAATCATGACAGCTTTGGTACAAAGATCGCTTTCAGGGTGTAGCGGGTCACCTGAGTAGTTCAATTTGATATATTACTCGTTTTTAGAGCTGAACAATTCTTGTTGCGGAATTGTTCTTTTGGCAAAGCCAGCCTTGCACTTCGATTGCGCAAATGAGGCGTCAACGCAGCGTTGTTGATTGCTTACGGGATTGCACGGCATGCGCTTCCCGTCTTGTTTCCACCCGTCTCACGGTAATTTCACGACGCGCTGACGTGCTCCGTCCACCATTTGGATATTGTTAACTTCAAATAGGGAATTGGTATGCCAAGTGCATTTGAATCCGTGCCACGTCACGGAGTTAAAGAAGAAATTTCAATTCAAGGTGAAGCGCCACCACTAAAGCAAGACAGCGGCTTTGTTTTTGGCCGCATGTTTTCGCAAAGCGAGGCGCGACCCATGTCAATCTTGCTCAGCAGTTGTGTCAGTATTGGGGCGCAGATGACGGGGGTTGCCGAAACTGACCGTTCCGACAGCGATTTGCCGGCGGGTTACACCTATTTCGGTCAATTTGTCGACCATGATGTCACCATGGATACAACAAAGACAAATGCAGAGACGGATAACTCGGATACGACAGTGATTGAAGCAACTGCTCTGCGCGATCTTGTGCAGGAACGTTCGCCTTCGCTTGATCTCGATAGCCTTTATGGGACTGTTTCTGGAATAAATCCTACACTGATTGATGGCGCTAAGTTTCGTATAGGCCGCACCTCGCCAACGCCAGGCGCAGGCGCGGGCGCGGTAGACAAAGCGCTACCCTATGATTTGCCGCGCGGAATGGACGGCAAGGCGATCATTGGCGATCCCAGAAATGACGAGAACCTAGCAGTTGCTCAAATTCACCTACTGTGGATGCGATTCCACAATATGATCGCTGACCGCATGGCAGCTACCAATCCCGGCGCACCGCCGTCGCTCGTTTTTGAATTGGCACGGGATCTGGTGACGCGCCAATATCAGTACATTGTCCTTAACGACTATTTGCCACGCATTCTGAATGAAGATGTCTATGACGACATTGTCGTGGGTCAGAACCGCAAGGTGCTTCCGCATGTTGCTGGTGAAAGTGCGTTTATGCCGCTGGAATTCTCTGTGGCCGCCTATCGCATGGGGCATTCGCAAGTGAGAGAAATCTATGAGTGGAACGTCAATTTCTCGACAGGTGGCGCATTTCAACCGGCTGCAAACTTTAGGCAATTGTTTGAATTTTCGAGAGTTTCCGGAAATTTGGGTGGATTGCCAACGCTGGCCTCAAATTGGGTGCCTGACATGCGGCGCCTTTTTGACTTGTCAAAGACCAGCTTCAAAAACCTGACCAAAAGCACAACAGGCCCTGTGAATTTGGCCAAAGCTTTGGACCCGTTCATTGCCTCTGCACTGGCCGACCTTCCCGAACTCAAAGAGAGTTTCATGAAAGGCAGGGTTCCGTTCACCAATCTGGCGGCGCTTAACCTGAGGCGCGGGGGCATGCGCGGCTTACCAAGCGGGCAGGACGTTTCGCGCGCGCTGCGCAGTGTCACTATGCTGACCAAGACTCAAATCAAAAGCGTGATCAGCGGCCCATTTGATGACTTGATGGATCGGTTGGGCTTTTACGAGCGCACACCGCTTTGGCTCTATATCCTCATTGAGGCGGCTGCGACGGGCTGTGGCAATCGGCTCGGTAAACTCGGGTCGACCTTGGTTGCGGATACATTTGTTACCCTTGCTCTGACCTCCCGGACGTCAATCTTGACCAAAGGTGCAGAGTGGAAACCGACAATGGCGCAGGCCGATCTTGGCAGCGCCAAACCGCTCGAAACAATGGCGGATATCATTGTCTGGATGGATGAGATCGAGGCCACCGTTGATCCTTTGCAGGACGCGCGGATCGCTTAAAAATGCGAACTGGCGGGTCGTTCTTTGACCCGCCAGTTCACTGCATTACGCGAGATGCAGATAGTCGAGGCAACACAGGCGCACATCGCGAAAGGGAATTGTTCCATAACCCGGTGCCGGTGGTTGCCATTTGGAGGTCGTGTCAGGGTTGCTGGCAAAACGCGTCCCAAAGCTGTTGCGAAAGATAAATACACCGTCGCCGGGATCGAACCCATTTGTATTGTACCCCACAATGCACACCGAATGTCCGCCATTGATGCCCATTTCTTGAAGCTTGGGAAGCGACGGATACCCGACTTCACCGTTTTCAATGACCTTATGTCCAAACCAGATATCATAATCGCCATTCGACAAACTCGGAAAGCCCGCAGCTATTGGCTTCTTATCCTGTAAAAGCGTGATAAATCTGGCAGCGAGATCATCTATGGCATCTCCTGCATCATCGGCAGAGGACAACCAACGACGATCCTCATTGATTTGCAGCCCAGCTTTCACATCAATATCGACCATCTGGCTCACGGCGTCTGGTGCGCGCACAAACCCCGTTGGAGTGAAGGCGGCGATATTTGCAGTTTCGCCCTCGTCACGTGACGGTTCATAAGGAAAGTCGTCCTCAGAAATCAAGGCACCCGTTCTAAGCGCTTCTCTGGCTTGCAGTAAAAACCTGCCGCCGGTGGCAACAAGATACGCGATATCCTCCTTTTTTATACCTTTAATCAATTCTTCTAAGCCGATTTGGCTAATTTTCGAGTAAAGATACTCTTCGGAGTAATCTGGCGGCGTGTCGATTTCGGCAGCGTGAAAGTCAGTTAACTCTGCGACCGCCGCCACACAAAACGCACTGCATGTATTACGTTCGCCCTGATCCCGCACAATCCAATCGCCAAGAACGTCATGGGCAAGGTTTAAGGCCCTTTGCTGTGGATGAGCTTTGGAAACCTCGGGCATTCCAAAGCCGGTAATCTCCCCACCAGCATCTGATTCCAATTGAAACAGCGCTTCGATTTGTGGTGCGAACCGAAGTCTGTTGGAGGCGGCTCCGAGAACCGCCCCACCACTTCCAAAACCCCGTCTCACACTCCCGCTCCGCCAGCAGCAAAGCGCGTGAGTTCACCTTGGCTTGCGACAACGAGGTCCGCGACCATTTGGTGCTCCAGCAACTTCCCAACGAGCTGCTCAGCAATCACTTTGCCAGCAGTCGTGTCGCTTTGATAATGCACGCCAGCATATTCCCTATTCTCCGAAATTCTTTCGGCCAACGCGGTCAAATGGTCGCTCAGACCACTTTCTGGAGCGACGATCCCACTGATCACCTCGCTCAAGATTTTGGACACAGTGTGCGACTGGGTTGCATGATTGCTGGGGAACGACGGATGAGATGGGTTCGGAATAACCGGCATGAAACCTGGGAACACTTGCGATGGACGCGGGCGCATGAAATGCAGCTTGTAGCTCATCCCTACAACGCTTGCAGCCGCATAAGCGACTGAAATCAAACGTATTGTATTCAGATGATCCCGGCTGTTCAGCCCCAAAAGCTCATAGTAATATTGCTGGAACGAGTGGGACTGATCGAAAATCTCGCCTAGTCTTGATTCAAGCTGTTCGAAATCCGTACGACGCCTCAGTTCAGAGGTGATGTTCTGGTCATCCGTCTCATCCGCAGGCACAGTCAGCAAACCGTTGCCGGTTGCCAGAATGCCCAACAAAACGTTGGTCATATCTTCTTCACCGCCCTGTTTCAGCCCAGTGGAGGTAACAATGTCACCCACATAAAGCGACGCCCAAAGATCGGGATGCACATCATGCTCATTAAAAGCACGCGGGTGGTTCGCGCCTGTCAATGCCGCCGATGGCGGTATTGCAACTGCCTTCAATTTTTTGAAATCATCAAGCTGGAACAAAGTCGCTGACGCAGTGGCGCGGTTCACCCCACCGCTGCCCCAACCATTGCCCCAGCCGTTCCCCCAACCGTTGCCCCAGCCATTACCCCAACCGTTGCCCCAACCGTTACCGTTTGCAAAAAAGCTCATTGTTCATTCCCCTGTTGTTGATGTGTTATCTATTCAAGGGAGCCGTTAGTCAGGTGTGAAAGCAACGTGAAATCACGGCGCCAATCCAGCCGCCAACAACCGCTCCCCGTAAAGCGCCTTGTCGGCATAGTCTCGAAAACCGTGGTTTGGCACAAACGCCTTAACCGAAAACTCAGGCTCAGCCACCAAATGCGCAGCCAGAAGTCCTGACAATTCCGCCTCTCGCTCAGCGGCCACCAATGATGCGATTGTTGTGCGCAGATTTGACGTATAGGTCGGCACGCGCTTGAAGCTGGACAGGCCATATTGCGCCGCTTTGTCAAAATCCCCGAGTGCGTAATAGGCGATGCTTAGGAAGTGCTCACTGCGAAACAAAAACGGGTCATGCGGGGACAGTCGTAGGGCCTTTTGGGCGTTTTCCACCGCATGAGCCGCATGCCCAGAATAGGCCAGCGTCGGGACCGACCAATTCAGGGTCTCGGCGTCATTTGGGAAAAGCTCAATGGCTTCCGAGAAGAGCTCAATCGCACTGTCATAATTGCGCTCCAGCACGACCTTGAAATGCCCCCACATGGCCATGATCCGCCCATCACCGGGGGCAAGTGACATCGCCCTTTGGACATGCTCATTCATGCGATCAAAATCCAGATCAGGCTCATTTGACCATTTTTGCCAAAAGCGGATCGAATACCAATCCGCCAGCAACGCATGTGCAGGCGCAAAATTCGGACCCTTTTCGATGGCTTGTGTCAAAAGCTCACCAGCTTCACTGAAACCCTTATAAGTGAGGCGAAACATCCGATCTTTTGCCCGCAACAGCAAATGATAAGGCTCAAGATCGACGTCTTTGGTATTCCATGTACGCGTTAGTTCTGCCGCATTGATCGAAGGATGAAGAGCCGTAGATATTTGCTGTGCAATGACGGAGTTTATTTCTATCAATTCGTTTCGATTGCAGGTCCGTATCCAACTCCAGATAACATGTTCGGTTCT
>CAZQMR010000143.1:0-8830 GCA_964594465.1 uncultured Rhodobacterales bacterium | reverse complement strand
TTGGCTCTAAGCCGCCATTTGCCGCAATGCAGAAGAACAAGTGGCGGTAGCGCGGAATTTTTCCCCTAGATAAACTCCGCCTGAATGGGTTCCTCCCTTCCACAGAAATGTTCATGCTTAGGCGCAGGATCCTCCTAAATCTATGGTTACCGAAAGGTGAATTTTTTGCGGCTCCGACCTGCGAAAAGCCCTAAAATCACCGTGCGTTGCGTTAATTTGGGGTTGTTGACAAGTATGCAGTGCAGAGCACACATCATATGCGTGCGCGAACTGTGCGCCCTCTCAGGCGCACATTAATCGTTTAACAAAAACCCGTAAACCTCTGTGTTAAATCAAACTTCTAGAACAATCTTCCCAGTCGCACGCCGTTCTTCAATGTCCTTAAGCGCTTGCACAGCTTCTTCCAACGGATACCGCGCCGTCACCCGAGGGCGGATTTTGCCCTCAGCGTACATCTCGAACATCTCCCGCGTGTTTTCCTTATGCGCCTCGTTCTCGCGCATCGTGAACGCGCCCCAAAACACACCAACCGCCGATGATCCCTTAAGCAACGTCAGGTTCAGCGGCAATTTTGGGATACCTGCGGGAAAGCCCACAACCAAAAATCGCCCTTTCCAGGCCATCGCACGGAAGGATGGCTCAGCGTAAGCCCCGCCGACCCCGTCATAAATCACATCAACGCCGTCAGAATGCCCCAGCTCCTTGGCCTTGGCTTTGATCGCATTGGACAGTTCTTTCTGCGCGTCCCGATCCATCTCACCGCTTGGGTAGATCAGGGTCGCATCAGCGCCAAGCTCTTGACAAAAATCAGCTTTTTCTTGGCTTGAGACGCCCGCAATCACCTTCGCGCCCATCGCTTTGGCCAGCTCCACCGCCGCAGAGCCAACGCCGCCAGCGGCACCGAGCACAAAGACCAGTTCCCCCGGCTTCAACTCACCACGATCTTTGAGCGCGTGATAGGACGTGCCATAAATCATCATGAAGCCAGCAGCCTCATCATAAGGCATATTTTCCGGGAATTTTAACATTCTTGTCGTATCAGCGATGACATGGGTGGCAAAGCAGCCCGAAAGGGTCATGCCCATCACCCGGTCGCCCGGTGCATAGTCGCTTACGCCCTCGCCCACGGCCTCTACCACGCCTGCAAACTCGCCGCCCGGCGCGAAAGGGCGCGGTGGTTTGAACTGGTACATATCACGGATGATCAACGTATCGGGGAAGTTAACACCCGCCGCCTTAATCGCCACGAGAACTTCGCCCTTCTTGGGGCTTGGCGTTTCTACTTCAGTAAGTTCCAGCGTCTCCGGGCCACCGGGCTCCGTGCTCAGGACTGCTTTCATTGTTTGTTAACTCCGGTTAATCAGGTCTTAAGGATTTGCTCAGAACGGAAAGCCGCCCGCGTCCATGATCGTGCGTCTCAGCTTCGCCATTCCACCGATCCATTTATCGTAATCGCTTGATTTATCTTGAAAATATCCCTCCACCTCAGGATGGGACAAAACCAAAAAGCGTTCTGCTTCAATCGCCTCATGCAGCGCCCGGCTCACATCCTCAGGCTCTTTGAAACCGCCACCAATCGCGGTAATCGCCGGATGATCCTGAAACGCTTTGGTCATATTTGAGCGCACATACTGTGGGCAAACACAATGCACCTTGATCCCGTCATCCCGGTGCGTAATCGCAATGCTCTCCGCCAAACCAACAGCCGCATGTTTGGTAACCGAGTAACTCGCATTCTCAATCTGGCTCAACAGCCCGGCTGCTGACGCCACAACAACTAGCCGCCCCTCGCCACGCTTCTTCCATTTTGGCAAAAGCTGGCGCGCTGCATAGACCGTACCCATCAGGTTCACGTTCCAGTTGTTTGTCCAGATGGCGTCATCTGCCCCGCACGCATTGCCATCAGGCTGCGCACTCGCAATTCCCGCATTCGAAATATACAGATCGATCGCGCCGCAAGCATCCTCGGCCCAGGCCACGAAATTCTCGACCGAAACCCGAAAGCCGGTATCCACGCGAAGGGCACGGCATCCGATCTCGTCCGCCAGCAAATCAATCGCTTCCTCGTCCAGATCGCCAACCGCAACTTTTGCGCCACGCGCGACAAAGCTGCGGGCAAATTCAGCGCCAATCGCACCGGCAGCGCCAGTGATAACAACCGTTTTTCCGGTCCAGTCTCGACTTTCGCTCATAATCCGCGCTCCTGAAGCATCCATTCTGCATGATGACTGGTATCGCCCAAAGTTTCCACAGCAGCTTGCGCGCGTTTCATAAACAGGCCGATATCCAACGCGTCTGTCATGCCGATACCGCCGTGCATTTGCAATGCCTCCTCGACCGCAAGCTTGCAAACGGCGGATGCTTTCGCTTTTGCGGCCCTTGAAAGTCGCTCAGCGCGAGGGTCATCTGCGTCAATTGCCCGTTGCGCGGCGGCCACCAGCGAGCTTGCCGCTTCGATTTGCGCATAAAGATCAGCGGCGCGGAATTGCAGCGCCTGAAATCGACCGATCTGAATGCCAAACTGTTTGCGCTCAGTGAGATACGTCAGTGTGCGCTCGGACACCTCGCGGCTGATGCCTTGCATTTCAGAGGCCAGAACAGCACGCCCTTTGCGCAGTGTTTTCTCAAGGATTTCAGCACCATCCGCGACAGAGCCAACAAGATCAGCGCCATCAACCTTAACCCCATCCAGCGTGATCCGCGCAGCGTTGCGGCTATCAACCAATGCGATTTTCTCTGAGGTGACGCCGGCGCTTTTGGGATCAATCAGAAACAAGGCGATCTGATCTTCGACCTTGGCTGTCACAATCAGGCGATCCGCCTCATGCCCGTCCAGCACAAATTCCTTCTGGCCGGTCAACACAAATCCATTGCCATCCGCCTCAGCCCTCGTCGCCACAGCCAGCGGATTGTGTTTTGCACCTTCTTCAAAGGCCAGTGCAATCACCGCCTCGCCCGCCCCGAGCTTTTCACCCCATCTCTCAAGTGGGGCACCACGACCCTCTGCCAAAGCCGTTGCAGCCATGACACCCGCTGACAAAAACGGCGATGGTGTGAGATTTCGCCCGGTTTCCTCGGCCACCAAACCAGCAGCCCGCGTGCCCATGCCAAGGCCGCCTGCTTCCTCGGGCAACAGCATCGCGAACCAGCCCATTTCAGCCATGTCACCCACGAGATCCTTGGAATAGCCTATCGAGTGATTTGCATCCCGCAGGGCACGCATATGAGCCACAGGGGCCTTTTCTTTCAGGAAACCAGCAGCGGAATCGCGAATAATGGTCTCGTCTTCGTTCAGAATTTCCATGGTCGCGGCCTTATGTGGGGAGCTGAAGGATGGCTTTGGACACAATCGAGAGCATCACCTCTGAAGTGCCGCCCTCAATCGAATTGCCCTTTGAGCGGAGCCAATCCTGCGCCGGTTTGGCTTCGCTGCCCTGCCATGCCAGCGCTGAAAATCCGCCCGAAGACATCACAAGCGAGCGGCGCTCTTTGTTCAATTCCGTGCCCAAATATTTCAGCTCAGCCGAGCGCGCCCCAAGCGCTTGGCCTGCGTTCAAGCCACGCTGCGCCATATCCACATGAGCTTCCATCGCCAGTTCATCAATTGCGAATTCGCCGAGCTTGCCGCGCAAAACCGGATCAGCGAGCCGCCCGGTTTTATCCAAGCCAATCCTATCAAGCGCATGAGCCATTGGGTCGGTGCCGGAGAAGATCGCGGAGGATTGGCCGCCGATCATCTCGCGCTCATGGGTTAGGAGGTATTTGGCGATGGTCCAGCCTTGGCCGCGTTCGCCGAGGATTTGCGCCTTTGGGACTTTGACCGCGTCAAAGAAGGTTTCGCAAAAGGGTGAAGAGCCGGAAATCAGCAGGATAGGCTTGGTGGTGACTCCCGACGTGGTCATATCAAAGAGCAGGAACGATATGCCTTCGTGCTTTTTGGCGTCAGGTTCGGTGCGCACGAGGCAGAAAATCCAGTCAGCTTTATCCGCATAGGAGGTCCAGACTTTTTGGCCCGTGACCTCAAAATGGTCGCCTGTGTCGACGCCCTTGGTTTGCAGTGAGGCCAGATCAGAGCCAGCACCCGGCTCGGAATAGCCCTGACACCAGCGCACTTCGCCGCGCGCGATTGGCAGGAGGTATTCGCGTTTTTGAGCGTCAGTTCCAAAGGCTAGCATCGCTGGGCCAAGCATCCAGATGCCAAAGGACTGTAGCGGTGGATGCGCTTCGATACGGGCCATTTCTTCTGCCAAGATGTCCGCCTCAGCACCTTTAAGGCCAGCGCCACCGCATTCCAGTGGCCAAGTCGGCACGGTCCAGCCTTTTGCGACCATAGCGTCTAGCCACTGCTTTTGATCATCATCGCGAAACACCCAGTTGCGCCCGCCCCAACAGATATCCTCTTCGCCCATGGGACCGCGACAGGTCGCAGGGCAATTGGCTTCAAGCCAGCTGCGGGTGTCGGAACGGAATGTCTCAAGATCGGTCATGGGGTGCGCCTTATGAGTGCTGTACAGACGACGATACTCTTGAGAACGCCGCTTACAAGGCTGACTTGACGTAGGATGCTGCTTTTTTGCTCAGCTGCAGCCCATGGCTTGTGCAAATCCGCGTTTGTCAGCTGTGTTCGCGAGGGTGCGAGTGACCCAGTGGCCGTTTGAGAAGCGAGTGCCAAGGGCGCGGGTCCAGCTTGCATCGGCGGTGACGATTTCGGGCTGGTTGTCGCAGATGCGCAAACCGCCGGAAATGAAGTCTTCGCCGATGCGGTGATTGGTGAGACCTTTGATTGCCTGAATTTCCGTGAGCATGGTGCCGTTTAAGCTCCAGATGCGCAAGGTTTTGGCCAGATGAGGCCGGTCGACATAGGCGAAATCAAGCGTGCCGTTGCCGTCAAAATCCGCAATGCCAGCGGGTGCAAGCCAGCGAAAACGGGTGCCGATATGGGGAGTTGAAGCTATTTTCTGAAGTCGACCCTGCTGCATTTTGTAGATCGCAAGGGCCGCGCCAAGGTCTTCATGGCTTTCGATGACGACCAGTTCGGGCACCCCATCGCCATCAATATCGACCATGCGCGGTGCGAGATCCTCAAAGACGCGAGTTGTTTTGAGAATGGTTTTCGCACCGCCGTTTTCACCTGAGAGGTACAGCGCGCCCCACTCGACCCCATCGCCCAGTACGGCATGGGGATAGCGCGTTGTGGGCTTGCTGAAATAAGCGTCAAAGCCCGGAAAGCAGGGTGCAGATGCGCAAAACCGCTCAGCTTTGGGCGAGCGGTCTTGAGCCTGGGCGGCAACTGCAGCCAAGCAAAGCCCGGCCAGCAGTGCGATCAAACGCATTAGATTTGCTTTTCGGGCATCTTCACAACGAGCCCATCAAGGTCGTCCGTGACCTTAAGCTGGCAGGTGAGACGCGAGCGCTCTGTATCCGGCTCCCATGCGAAGTCGAGCATGTCTTCTTCCATAGCTTCTTTTGCAGGGATCTTGCTGGTCCAGTCGCCTTGCACATAGACATGGCATGTTGAACAGGCACATGCGCCACCGCAATCCGCTTCGATGCCGGGGATATTGTTGTCGCGGGCGCCTTCCATCACTGTCAGGCCGTTTGCTACATCCACCACATGTTCGGTGCCGTTGTGCTCGATATATGTAATTTTGGCCATTTGCGTGCCCTCATAAATTCCGTCACCGCACTATTTAGGGTGGCGCAGGGTCTGATGCTAGTCCTTTTTTGCGCAGGTCACATTGGATTGACAGATGGGCATTTTGTTCTATCTTTGTTCTCATGTATGCACCTGCACAAAATCCTTGTCCTCCAACAGGCAGATGGCCCCGCCCGCCCCACTGCCTGCCAAACAGCCGCCTGAACGAGCCGCCAGCCGGAGCACAGGTCAGTGTGGCGGGGTTGGTGTTGGTGCGCCAACGCCCCGGTTCGGCCAAGGGCGTGATCTTTTTGACGCTAGAGGATGAAACCGGCGTGGCCAATATTGTGGTGTGGCAGAAGGTCTATGAGCGGTTTCGCCGGGCGGTCATTGCCGGACGGTTGCTGCGTGTCACGGGTCCAATTCAGCGCGACGGGATGGTGGTGCATGTGGTTGCGCAAAAGATTGAGGATATCTCGCCGATGCTGGATGCGCTGGCACGAGGTGACGTGTAGAATGGCGTGTAGAAAATGTGACTGATCAACAGGCAATCCCGATTTAGGACGAGCATCCGTGCAACTCTTGCACGTTTTCTACAAAAAAACGCACGCACCCCTCTTTTTGCCCCATCCGCAATTGGTTAGTCTGCCCATAAGATATTTGTGGGAGACACCAGTTGAAATTTAAATCACTAATTCTTGGCACCAGTTGCCTTATGGCCCTCAGCGCCTGTGCTGATCTGGGCTTCGGAGACTTAGAGCTTGCAGATGCGTTGACGGGTGGGCCAAGCCGCGCATCCCAAGTTGCCGCTGGTGAGGAGTTTGGTCCAACAAATGCCAAACCCGGCGAGTGCTACGCAAAAGTCACAAAGCCTGCTGAGTTCCGCCGTGAACTCACCCAAGTTGAAGTCACACCGGCGACGACACGCATTGAAACGATCCCAGCCACTTTCAAGACGGCTCAGGTCAGCGAAATCGTCACCCCAGCCACGGTTCGCACCGAAACAGTGCCTGCAACCTACAAGCGGGAGTTGCAGCAGGTGCAGGTATCACCTGCGGAAACCAAGACACAGAAAATTCCAGCAAAGTTTAGCACGGTAAGCGAAGAGGTCGTTGTGACCCCTGCCAGCACGCGCAGCATTGACGTGCCAGCGGTTTACGAAACTGTGAGCGAGCGCGTGAAAGTCAAAGACGCCTACACCACTTGGAAACCCGGCGGTGAAATCTACGCGGTCGGTGCCTCAGCGCTTGGCGGCACGATCCTGTCGAACCAGCAATCGGCAAGTGGTGTGATGTGTTTGGTGGAAATTCCTGCCGAGTATAAAACAGTGACCAAGCGCGTATTGGTCACCCCGGCAACAACTCGGGTTGAGACCATCCCGGCCAAAACAAAAACTGTGACGCGCCAAGTTGTGGACACGCCTGAGCAGGTCCAGACCATTCCAATCCCAGCGGAGTTCAAAACGGTTGAAGTTCGGGTGGTAGATCAGCCTGCAAGCGTGCGCACCATTCCGGTGCCTGCCGTGACACGTATGGTCAGCCGTCAAGTGATTGACCAACCTGAACGCACAATTTCCATTCCTGTGCCTGCGACCTTCAAAAATGAAGAGCGCCGCGTGTTGGTTAAAGGTGAAGAAACGCTTTGGACTCAGGTCCTTTGTGATGTGAACGCGACACCTGATGTGGTTCGCACCTTGCAGCGTTCGCTCAATGCACGTGGTCTTTACAATGGTCCAGTCGATGGCATCATTGGTTCAGAAACCAAAGCTGCCATCTCGCAGTTTCAAGGCGGAAGCAGCGATGTTCTGTCACTTGAGAGTGCAAGAGAGCTTGGGCTCGCGGTTTAAACGCATCCCAGTTTAGCGACAAAAAAAGGCCCCCGATGACAGGATCATCGGGGGCCTTTTCATTATGTTCTCATTAAGAACGTGGATGTCAGCCAGCGGGGCTAAGAGCCACAAAGCGCGGCTGACCCTCGCGCCGAACCAGCAATAGGATCGAGCGGCGACCAGCCTCAGAAGCGGCTTTCATACGATCCACCAAATCGGCAGGTGACGTAACAGCCTCCTGAGCAATCTCAACAATCAGATCGCCCGGACGCATGCCCTTCTCAAAAGCCTCACTGTCCTCTTTGACATTCACAACAACGACACCCTCTGCATCATCAGCCAGCGCAAAGGTTTTGCGCGCTTCTGCCGTGATTGCAGAGAAGGTCATGCCAACCATGTCCGTCAGCGCAGGCTCGGTCTCTGTTGCCTTTACCGATGCATTGACGGCCACTTCTTCTTCCAGAAGGCCAATCTTCACCTTCAGTGTTTCCGTACCGCCATTGCGGAACACGACAACGCGGACAGATTTCTCAGCATCTGTGTCCCCAACGATGCGGACAAGTTCACGCACGCTTTCGACTTCTTTGCCATCAAACGTCATGATCACATCGCCAGCTAGCACGCCGCCGTCTTTGGCAGGGCCATCAGGAACTTCGGTCACCATTGCACCATTCGCTGATGCCAGACCAATCGCGTCGGCCATATCATCGGTTACGTCCTGAATGCGCACACCAAGCCAGCCACGACGGGTTTCGCCGAACTGCTGCAGCTGATTCACTACGTTTTTCACAACGGCTGATGACATCGAGAAACCGATCCCAATTGAGCCGCCATTGGGTGAGAGAATCGCCGTATTCACGCCTATCACGTCACCATCCATGTTGAACAAGGGACCACCAGAGTTGCCCCGGTTGATCGCCGCATCCGTCTGAATATAGTCGTCATAGGAGCCGCGAAGTGCGCGTTTGCGCGCTGAAACGATCCCTGCGGACACAGAAAAGCCCTGCCCCAGCGGGTTACCGATTGCCATCACCCAGTCGCCGACACGGGCCAAGTCGCTGTCGCCAAACTCGACAAATGGCAGTGGCTCGTCGCTTTCGACCTTAAGAAGCGCAATATCGGTTTTTGGATCGCGGCCAATAAGCTTGGCATCCAGCTCACCACCCTCAAACAGCTCGATGGTGATCTCATCAGCTTTTTCGATGACGTGGTTATTAGTGACGATGAATCCGTCAGCCGAGATGATGAACCCGGAGCCAAGCGCCGAGGAGCGGCGCGGGCTGCGGTCGCCATCGCGGCGGCGATCCAGGAAATCCTTGAAGAAATCTTCGAGCGGGGAGCCTTCTGGAACGATTGGGCTTGGCCCA
>CAZQMR010000142.1:0-8867 GCA_964594465.1 uncultured Rhodobacterales bacterium | reverse complement strand
GTAAGGCCAGGGCGCAATGATCCCAACAACTGTGCCAGATCATTGACCTTCATGCCCGGCTCGTAAGTTGCCAAAAGGGAATCGTATAGATCGTCGCCCGGCTCTGTTAGCGCGGCAGCTTCTTGACGCGTGAGGTTAATGATTTCGCTCAAATAGGGCGCAAAGCTCGCGACATCATCCTCAGCACGTGCGCCCGCCCATGCACGCTGCCCGGCTGCGGCAGCCTTTGCCAGCGCTTTCGCCAGATCAGCTGGCACCTTGCTGGCCTTTTCAAAATCACGCTTGGCTGCGCGCAGATTTGCTTGGCCTGTCAGATCCAGTGCCTCTGCATCAATTTCACCAAGCCAGTCACCAACCTTCGCATCTGAGCGCCGCGCATGCAAAACCCCCTCCATCGCGCCTGCTTGCTCAGCGCGCGCCGGACCGCCGGTTGTGGGCATCATGGTTTCTTGATCCCATGAGATTAGGCCAGCAACCTGCTCTAGAGCAGTAGACGTTTTGAGGTGGTCCAGAAGGTCAGTGTAAGCGGAATTGGAAGTCATCAGCGCGGCCTTAAAAGTTGGGGTTAGTCCCCGCATGCCACGTACCGCTCTGATTGAAAAGGCGCTTATGTACCTACGTCACTTGGGCGCAGAATTTCGACCCCATTTATCTTCCAGCCCTCACCGGTTTCAGCCATCGTATAAAGCGCGACATACTGCGCGCCTTGTTGATCAACCAAAAAAACCTTCTGCACCAATTGCCCCCGGCTCATCTCAAGCGCACCAAAACGCACATCAGAGGGCCGCCACACCATCGGGTAGCCACGCTGAACCATCGAACCGAAATTCTCGGGCGTGCGGAACATGCGTTTAATGTTGGGGGAGGCAAAGGTGAACGCCCGCTCGAAATCATCGACCTGAAAGGCATCAAGCTGAGATGAAATCACGCCTTTGATTTCCGCGTCCTGCGCAAGCGCACCTAACGGTGACAGAACAACACACAGCCAAACGGCAAATGCGGCCCAAAGGGATCGAAACATGGCGCATCTCCTTTTAATCTTAACAGATCATAAAGGAGATACGCGCAAGCACCTAATTCGGTTCACTTAAGCGGATGGCGTCGCCAGTTTGCCCGCCAATCCATCACTAATCAACGCCACTGTTTCCGGCACACCGTAAAGCGCTATGAAGCCGCCAAAGCGCGGGCCTTGGCTCTGGCCAAGCAGAACTTCATAGATCGCCGTGAACCAATTGCGCAAAGGCTCAAACCCATGCGCTTTGCCAACCGCAAACACAGCCGATTGCAACTCTTCGGGATCAAGCGAGCCGCTCCAACCCTCAAGCTGGGCCTTCAGATCCTCAAGCGCGGCGCGCTCTTGATCATTTGGCAGTCGGTAGACTTTGGAGGGCTTCACGAAATCATGATAGTACTTCACCGCAAAGCCCGCTGCAGCATCCAAGTTAGGATGCGTATCCGCCGCTGCATCAGGCGCATATTTGCGAATAAAGCCCCACATCGCGTCCTTGTTTTCCGCAGATGAGGCCGAGGCCAGATTAAGCAGCATCGCGAAAGGCACAACCATATCGCTGGACGGCGGCTTGCCACCATGAATGTGCCAAGCCGGATTGTTCACCTTTTGCGCATCGTCTTGCCCGTCAAAGCCGCGCAAATGCTGGTGATACTCATCCACCGCCTTTGGGATCACATCAAAATAGAGCCGCTTGGCGGTTTTGGGCTTTTGGAACATGAACAGGCTCAGCGATTCCGGACTGGCATAGGTTAGCCAATCCTCAATCGACAAACCGTTGCCTTTTGATTTCGAGATCTTCTGACCCTGCTCGTCATTGAACAGCTCGTAATTGAAGCCCTCAGGCGCAGGTTGGCCAAGGGCGCGGCAAATTTTGCCCGACTGGGTCACACTGTCGATCAAGTCCTTGCCGGCCATCTCATAATCAACGCCAAGAGCCGCCCAGCGCATCGCCCAATCCGGCTTCCACTGCATCTTTACGTTGCCACCCGTAATCGGCAGCTCAACCTTCTCGCCGTCCGGCTCCTGATAAACAATCGTGCCTTTTTCCACGTTGCGCTCAAGCGTTGGCACTTGCAGCACATGGCCGGTTTTAGGCGAGACCGGCAGGAAGGGCGAATAGGACGCTTGCCGCTCAGCACCAAGTGTGGGCAACATGATCTCCATGATCTTGTCGAACCGCGCAAGCGCTGTCAGGAGCATCTCGTCGAATTTTCCGGATTTGTAATATTCCGTGGAAGAGGCGAATTCGTAGTCGAACCCGAATTGATCGAGAAACTTGCACAAGGTCGCATTGTTATGGGCCGCAAAGCTGTCATGGGTGCCAAAGGGATCGCGCACCACAGAGAGTGGCAGGTGCAAATCCTCAGCCAGTTGCTCGCCATTGGGGACATTGGTCGGCACTTTGCGCAACCCGTCCATGTCATCGGAAAAGGCGATTAAGCGCGTGGGAATATCGCTCAGGGCCTCAAAAGCCTGACGTACCATAGTTGTACGCGCAACCTCACCAAAGGTGCCGATATGGGGCAAACCAGACGGGCCATAGCCAGTTTCAAACAGCACATAGCCTTTTTCGGGCGGCCCATTCTTGTAACGTTTGAGCAGACGACGGGCCTCTTCAAAGGGCCATGCCTTTGAGGCAGCTGCGATCTCGCGAAGCTCTGTCATGTTGCGCCTGCTTTCCTGAGTGAATTGATAACGTGGGGCTACCTATTGCGCGGGGCGGGGGGCGTCAACATTTTGAGGGGATTTTCGCGCAGAGCAGATAGCAGAGTTTCTATGCGCTCCGCGCGGGGATATTTTTAGAAAGTGATGTTGGTGGCTTTGGTTCGGGCCTTCGGGCGTTTAGTCAGAACCATGGTTGGAGTGGGATGCGCCGTGATTTCCGTGGCCCGCACCATGGGCCCCTCGTTTGCGCACATGCATCATGATCTCTTGTGGCTCAGAGTTTTTAAAGATCAGTTTGACGGGGATCATTTCACCCTCCTCAAACGGATCGCCATCGATCCCCATAAACATCACATGGGCGTGGCCCGGCTCAAGTTTGGCTTGGCCGCCAGCGGGAATTTCAAGCGCGTGGATATGAAACATCCGCGCCACACCATCTTTGGTTTCCATGTCATGCAACATCACGCGCGGGAAGTCTGCCTCTGCGCCGATCAGGCTGTCATCTTGCGTGCCCGTGTTGGTGAGCGTCACGTATCCAGCACCTGCCTTGGCCGTTTTGGGTGTCTCAAAGATGTAGCCATCGGAGACCTTAATCGGGCTATCAGAATATGCAGGGCTTGCAATGAAGAGCGCGGTCACAAGGCTGGTGAAGCGTATCATAGGTGAGAATCCTTTCACGAGTTTGCCCGTTAGATAACGATCTGAGCCTTGGGTTTCCAGTATCGGCTCAATTCATGCGACAATGCGCGGCATCATGACCCATAGAGTGCAGCCCAGCGCTTAAGAATGTCTTGCTCGCGACGCACGGCACGATTGGCCCAGCCTTTGGCACCGCGTGGCCGTTCGCGCTGGCTTTCAGGGATATTGTTGCGGATTTTCAAATTGGCGCTGTAGATGGCAAAGGCCAGCATGCGCCCGTCTTTCAGTTTAAGGTAGCCAGCAAGGCCACGCACGAAATTCAGCGTCCCGGTCTTGGCAACAACGCTCACGCCGGTGACCTCACCCCGTTTGCCAACCGCATGTTTGCGCAAAACGGCAGCGGTTTGGCTGTTTGCAGATTGGCGCAGGATTTCAACCATGTGATCCGCGCGCACGCGGCTTTGATCGCTTAGGCCGGAATGATCAAACAGCTTTGCCCCATCAACACCAAAGCGCTGCGCCAGCCAGCCGTTCATCTCAGCCGCAGAGGATTGTAGCGAAGCAACCGACTTTCCCCGCGCTTGGCTGGCAGCAACACCCAGCGTTTCGGCGGTCAAATTGGTCGAATAGCGCAGCATCGCACGCGACATCGCCGTAAAATCAGAGCTGTAAACCCGCGCCAAAACCCGCCCTTGCGGCACGTTACCAAGCCTTTGCCCCTTGCTCATCCGCAGGCCCTTACCAGCCGCCAGCGTGCGAAAAACCTCGCCCGCACAGGCCCAAGGGCGGCGCAGGGGCAGCCAACGACTGCCCTCGCGCCCAAGGGCAGAGCGCGCCACGCTCCAGCGCTCTTGCTCCCCGCGCAGTTGATGCGCAAAGACCGGCGTATCGCGATCCGCTATGCGCATGATCGCCGAAGTGACAGCGGGGTTATAGTTACGCGATTTCGCAGTCATCGTGATCGAATACCCATCCGAAGCACGCCGCCACTGAAAATAAACCCGGTTGAAATTGATGTTGAGACCAGAAAGCGACGGATTGTAGCTGACATAGTTGGGCTGCTCTGGATCGATCTCTTCGATCTGCGGCAGTGCATCAGCATAAACCAAGAACCGCCCGCTAACGGACGACACGCCCACCTCAACAAGCTGCTCCACAAGATCCGCCATCGCATCCGTGTCCAGATGCGGATCGCCGCCGCCCGCAAGCACAAGATCCCCTTCAAGACGCCCGTTCACCACTGGCCCTGTGGCCAAAACCCGTGTCTCAAAGCGATGCAAAGGGCCAAGCGCATCGGAGGCATAAAGCGTTGTCAAAACCTTTGCAGTTGACGCAGGCGGGGTTGAAACGGACGGTGCATAGCTGTCCAAAAGCGCACCGGTTTCCACATCCATCAGCGCGACAGATGCAGTGCCGCCTTGCGCCCACCCCTCGATGATATCTGCAAGCGATGGCTGCGGCGGCGGCTCTGGTTTTTCGCCCCGCGCTCTTGGGCGGCTGAGCGTAAGGCTCTCATCCTCTGCACCGCGCCGATAGGGCCGCGCAGACCGATCCGGCGCGTTGGCCAATGCACCACTTCCCAATCCGACCCAAACGGCCGTGCTCATCAGGAAATCGCGCCGTTTCATGAAAGCATTTTTCATTGCGGCACTTTGCTCAGATCAACATTGGCACCGCAAATCACAACCCCGACCCGCGCACCATCCGCTGGCTTGACCGCACCGCTCATCAGCGCTGCCAAAGCGGTCGCCCCGCCCGGCTCAAGCGCGATCCTGAGCGCGGTCCAAGCGTAGCGCTGCGCTGCAACGATATCCTCGTCGCGGACCAAAACCGCATCCGCAATATGATCCTCACCAACAGCAAAGGGCAGCGCGCCAATCCGCTTGGCTCCAAGACTGTCGATTGCCACACCTGCCACATCAACATCCACGGGCGCACCGGCTGTGCGCGCTGCGTGATAGGCACACGCGCTCTCCGGCTCCACCGCAATCACAGGCACCCGCCCCTGATACCAGCCAGCAACGCCACCAATCAATCCACCGCCACCAACCGCAACCAAAATCATATCAAGCGGGCCCGCATCTTCCTCAAACTCCAAGCCAACACCACCCTGCCCCAGCAAAGTATGTTCCGCGTTATAGGCATGAACCGTGATCGCGCCGCTTTGTGCGCGGACCTTTTCGGAGGCGGCGAACGCCTCCGCATAAGTTGGGCCACCAATATGCACCTCACCACCAAGCGACTTGATCAAAGCAATTTTCGCAGGCGACGCGACTTCAGGCACGAAAATCTGCGCCCGATGGCCAAGTGCGGCAGCCGCATAAGCTACCGCAGCCCCATGATTGCCACCTGATGCGGCCACAACACCTGCCTCTGGCACCTCCCGGTTCAGCAAATTGGCAAAAGCGCCCCGCGCCTTGAATGTGCCAGTGACCTGCATGTGTTCCAGTTTCAACGACACCGGACCGTCGTAACCGTCAACACCACCGGGCAGATCAAGCACAGGAGTTCGGCGCACATGATCTGAAACTTGAGCATGAACGTCTGCGATTGCTTGCGGCATAATCCCGTGTTTGCTCATCTTACCACTCTCCTCGCGCTCTGATCTCGCTTGACGACAAATCAATCATCGGTCCTGTCAGCAATGTCCAGACCGGGGCCGCGCGCTGGGACAACGCACGCCCCCGCCTTGCGGCCAAGCGCGCATGCGCATAAGCCCTTGCGGCAGGGGAAAGCCCGGCCTGCAATTGCTCCCCAGGGCGGGCGAGAACCCCCACTGGTACATTGTCCAAAATCCAGCGCCACTCATCCCATAGATGAAACTGCGCCAAGTTATCAGCCCCCATCAGCCAAACGAAAGACACCCCGCGATATCGCTGCTTAAGCGCGCGCAACGTGTCCGCCGTGTAGCGCGTGCCAAGAGCCACTTCCAAATCCGTCACCCGAACCCTTGGATGGCTTACAAGCTGACGTGCCCGCTTCAAACGACGCTCCATCGGCGCTGGACCCTTGGTTTTCAGCGGATTGCCCGGCGACACCAGCCACCAAACCCCGTGCAAATCAAACGTCTTGAGCGCCCAGCGCGTAATGTGAATATGTCCCGCATGAGCAGGGTCGAAAGACCCCCCCAAAAGACCAATTCGCTGGCCCGTTTGTGCTGCTGGAAAACTGTCGAACAACGCGCCCTATGTCCTTGGCTGGGTGACTTTTAACACTCTCTAGCAAGCGCAAGGCTTAAGGCAAGTCCGATACATGCCCAACCCCGTCATTGTGGCTGATGTACCGCGCAAAAGCGCTTATTTCACGCGCATCCAGCAACGGGCGGCTCAATTTCCAATCTGTACCGCGCTCAGTGCGCAGCTGAGGAAACACCTCGGCAACTTCTTCAAATGCTCCCGGATCGAGTGTTTTGAGCGCCTCCACCCCCGGAAACAAAGTTTCTGCCCAATGCCCGGCATGGGTTTGAACCATCGCGTGCCGATCAAGCAAGATGTGATGATAAGAAACCAAGCCACCGCGCCCTTGATGCGCCAACGCGTGCTGCGACAGATCGTGCATCTTGGCCAAGCCCTCGCGTTTGCCGGTTACAACTTCGAGCGCTCCGCCACGCAGCAACACACGATGCTGGGGTGATAGAACTAAGCTGCGTCCCGCCCCAAACCCGCGCCCCTCAATGCTGATAGGTGCTTTAGCACCTGTTGCAACAACCAACCGCTCACCGGCCCATCGGATCGGCTCAAATGTGCCGCGCTCAGTCCAGACCATGTCACCGACCTTAAGCGTTTCAATCGCGGCAAACCCGTCAGGGCCGCGAATGCCTGTGCCAGCCGC
Organism: uncultured Rhodobacterales bacterium; assembly: GCA_964594465.1. GTDB lineage: Bacteria > Pseudomonadota > Alphaproteobacteria > Rhodobacterales > Rhodobacteraceae > CAZQMR01. The sequence continues at coordinate 1,720 of CAZQMR010000142.1, read as the reverse complement.
AAAGCAAATGAAATTGGTAAAGGGCTGATCCGTATTGTCGGACACGGTTGTTGTAACCGTGAATGTGGTGCCCCCCGGCGGGATCACAGGTGTTGAGGGACCAAGCACAGCAATATAGACCCGGTTTTCACCCGGATCGACACCGCCAATTGTGCCACTGCCAAAGTCGCCATCATTGTTGAGATCAACGTCGATGACCGCAAACGTATAGGTGATCCCGCCCGCACTTGCCTGAAACGCATAGTCATAGCCAATGGGCACCTGCGTCCCACCAACATCAACCGTTTGATTAAGATCATCTGGCGTTTCATTAACGGCCTGATCCCCATCAAACGTCGCGTCATCATCCGTGATCAGCGTGTTCACGAAATTCGCCGTGATGTCGAACGTATTGCCCGCACCCAGCGCTGTGCCGTTGTTTGGATAGGTCGTGCTGGCTCCATCGACCAATGCGATCGTCGGCATCTTACACGCTCTTGGCGCGCACCATCACAGGCAAGCATCTGATTTTTAACATAAGTTCACACCCGAAAAGCAAACATCATAACTTCCCAACCCAACGCGGGTCAGCACTCAAACTCAGGAACTCGGGCTTTATTCAGCTCCTGTTAACCATGTTTTAAACTTGGTTAATGGTAAAATTATGGCCTTGCCGCACTCCGGGGCAATTCGCTATGTCGAGGTGTAGAAATTTGCGCGTCAAGGGAGACACCTCATGTCCAAATATCAGTACGTTTACCACATGGACGGCGTCTCCAAGACCTATCCCGGCGGCAAGAAATGCTTTGAGAACATCCGCCTCTCGTTTTTGCCCGGCGTCAAAATCGGCGTCGTGGGCGTCAACGGCTCGGGTAAATCCACCCTCATGCGCATCATGTCGGGCATGGACAAAGACTTCACTGGCGAAGCATGGGCGGCTGAGGGCGCAAAAGTTGGCTACCTCCCGCAGGAGCCGCACTTGGATGACAGCAAATCCGTACGCGACAATGTGATGGACGGTGTGGCCGACAAACGCGCCATCCTTGAGCGCTACAATGAGCTGGCGATGAACTACTCCGACGAGACCGCCGAAGAAATGGCCGCGCTCCAAGACCAGATCGACGCTGCGAACCTCTGGGATCTAGATGCCCAAGTCGACGTTTCCATGGAGGCGCTCCGCTGCCCCCCCGATGACGCCATGCCCGAGCATCTCTCCGGCGGAGAACGCCGCCGTGTCGCGCTCTGCAAACTCCTGCTCGAAGCCCCCGATATGCTTCTGCTCGATGAGCCAACCAACCACCTTGACGCCGAAACCATCGCTTGGCTCCAGCAGCACCTGATGGACTATAAGGGCACCATCCTGATCGTCACCCATGACCGCTACTTCCTCGACGATATCACCAGCTGGATCCTCGAACTCGACCGTGGCCGCGGCATCCCTTACGAGGGCAACTACTCCGCATGGCTCGAACAAAAGGCCAAACGTCTGGCCCATGAAGCCAAAGACGACAAAACACGCCAGAAAACACTGGAGCGGGAACTCGAATGGATCCGCCAAGGGGCCAAGGCCCGTCAGGCCAAACAAAAAGCACGGATCAACGCCTATAACGATTTGGCGAACCAGTCCGAGCGCGAAAAAATCACCTCAGCTCAGATCGTCATTCCAAACGGCCCACGGCTCGGCGGCAAGGTGATCGAGGTTGAAAACCTCTCCAAAGCCTACGGCGACAAACTCCTCGTC
>CAZQMR010000141.1:0-8901 GCA_964594465.1 uncultured Rhodobacterales bacterium | reverse complement strand
TAGTACAAAAAACCGCCATGGCTTGGGGTGCCGGTGCCCGGTGCGATGGAGGGGCAGAAGGCGTCTATGTCTATGGTGATGTAGAGGCGGGCTCCTTCGGGGATGCGCGCGACGGTGGCTTTGGGGCCGAGTTTGCGGACCTGGCGCACCGATAGGATGTCGGAGCCCATGGCGCGGGCGTCGTCGTAGCCCTCTTTGGCGGTGGAGGAGACGTTGCGGATGCCCAATTGGGTGAGGCCGGTGACGTAATCCTTTTCGGCGGCGCGGCGCATGGGGTTGCCGTGGCCGTTGCGCACGCCGTGGCGCTCGTCGACGAAATCGAGATGGGCGTCGATCTGGAGGATGTGGATCGGGCCTTGGTCGTCAAAGGCGTTGACGCAGGGGATGTTGATCGAGTGATCACCGCCGATGGTGACAGGCAACGCGCCGCCCTTGAGGGCCATGCGCACGGCGTGCTCGATATTGGCGTGACTGGTTTCGGTGTCCGTGTGGACGATGTCCGCGTCGCCCATATCGACGATGCGCACGGAGGCGGGCAGGTAGGTCTCGTCATCCTCGTGATCATAGGCGCCTGCATGGCCGAAGGAGAAAAGCGTGGAGGCTTCGCGCACGGCACGGGGTCCAAAACGTGCGCCGGAGCGGTACTGGGTGCCGAAATCAAAGGGTGCGCCGATGATCGCGATGTCAGCGTCGATTTGGCTCCAATCCTCAACGTAGGGGCGCTTGGCGAAGGTGGCGATGCCAACAAAGGGCAGGTTGAGGCGGCCAGTTTGATATCCGTGTGTCACGTTTGATCCTTGATGTGTTTGGCGGCGAGGATTGGCTTTTTTTGTGATGTGATCAAGGGGGCTTCCGTTACTTCTCTAGAGAAGTAACGGAAGGAAACTGCGGATTTTGTGTGGTTGGACAAAGTGTTAGACGGTGAATTCAAGGCCTGTCCGGTGAGCTTCCTGCTGGTTCAGTGTTAAAAAAACCGCTTCCCATCGCCCCTATGACGTGAAATAGGGACGTGCCAACACCGAGATGGAAAGAGGGACCTTTCATGGACGTTCGTGAGGCACTTACCTTTGATGATGTATTGCTTGTTCCGGGGGCCTCTGAGGTCCTGCCGGCGGATGCGGATACGCGCACGCAGCTGACCAAAAACGTGTCGTTGAACATCCCGCTCTTGTCCTCAGCTATGGATACGGTGACCGAGGCCTCGATGGCGGTGGCAATGGCGCAAGCTGGTGGCATGGGCGTATTGCATCGGAACTTGGACATTGCAGAGCAAGCGCGTCAGGTTCGCAAGGTGAAGCGCTTTGAGAGTGGGGTGGTATATAATCCGATCACGCTTACGCCGGATCAGACCCTCGCGGATGCCAAGGCGCTGCAAGAGCGTTACAATATCACAGGTTTTCCGGTGGTGGATGAGGGGGGCCGCGTCGTTGGGATCGTCACCAACCGCGATATGCGTTTTGCCGAAGATGACAAGACGCCGGTCAAAGTTATGATGGCGAGCGACAATCTGGCGATGCTGCGCGAACCGGCCGATTTGGCAGAGGCCAAGTCGCTGATGGAAGCGCGGCGGATCGAGAAGCTGCTGGTGGTTGATGGCGGTGGCAAGCTGACCGGGCTGTTGACACTCAAGGATATTGAGCAGGCGGTGCTGAATCCATTTGCTTGCAAAGATGAACTGGGCCGCCTGCGCGTGGCGGCTGCAACAACCGTGGGTGATGCTGGTTTTGAGCGCAGCGAGGCGCTGATTGATGCAGGCGTTGACGTGGTGATGATCGACACGGCCCATGGTCATTCGATCAGTGTTGGTCAGGCGGTTGAACGGATCAAAAAACTCTCGAACACAGTGCAGGTCGTTGCGGGGAATGTTGCGACAGCAGAGGCAACCCGCGCGCTTCTGGATGCAGGCGCGGATGCGGTGAAGGTTGGGATCGGACCGGGCTCCATTTGCACCACCCGCATTATTGCAGGCGTCGGTGTGCCTCAGCTAACAGCCATCAACGATTGCGCTGAGGAAGCAGTCAAAACCGGTGAACCTGTGATTGCCGATGGTGGCATTAAGTTCTCAGGAGATTTCGCCAAGGCCATCGCGGCGGGTGCCTCTTGTGCGATGCTGGGCTCAGCACTTGCCGGAACGGACGAAGCACCGGGTGAAATGATCCTGTATCAGGGCCGCTCGTTTAAGTCATATCGCGGCATGGGCTCGGTTGGGGCAATGGCGCGTGGCTCTGCGGATCGATATTTCCAAAAAGAGCTCTCCAGCGACAAGCTGGTGCCCGAAGGCATTGAAGGTCAGGTTCCATATAAGGGCGGTGTCGCTCAGGTGATTCATCAACTGATCGGCGGCCTCAGAGCGGCTATGGGCTACACAGGAAATCCAGACATTTCCTCAATGCGCAGCAATTGCAAAATGGTGAAAATTTCTGGCGCTGGTCTTAAAGAGAGCCATGTCCACGATGTGCAAATCACACGTGAAAGCCCAAATTATCGGTCTGGCTAAGTGACGCCCGCCGCCAGACTTTCTGCTGCGATCACCCTTCTAGACCAAGTGCTTGAAGGTGAGCCGGTTGAACGCATTTTGACCCGCTGGGCACGCTCTAGCCGGTTCGCAGGATCCAAAGATCGTGCGGGCGTGCGGGATATTGTGTTTGAAGCTCTTCGGTGCAGAAATTCATATGCACATGCAGGTGGCGCAATGTCTGGCCGCGGTCTAGTTTTGGGTCATGTTGTGTTGAACGGTCTGGACGCGACGGAGCTTTTTACAGGGCAAGGGTATGCACCCGCACCTTTGACCCAACAAGAAGAAGCCGTATTAACCGACAAGCCCTCTGAGGATGCGTTCGTGCGGCTTGATTTTGCGCAAGATTTGGAACTTGAGCTAAAACAATCCTTGGCCAACGATTTCGAGAGCGTTCTTAGCGCAATGAGATCACGTGCGCCGGTCGATTTGCGGGTCAACTTTATCAAATCCACGCGCCAAGACGCGCAGGAAGCACTGCAGGTCGAGGGAATTCAGACAGAGCTCCTTGAAAGCTGCACGACCGGTCTGAGGGTTGGTGACGGCGCTCGAAAAGTAAAAAATTCGCGGTGCTACCAAGAAGGTCTGGTCGAACTTCAAGATGTTTCTTCTCAAAGAGCTGCTGAGTTTGCAGCACCCAAAGCCGGCGAAACCGTTTTGGATTATTGTTCTGGTGGGGGCGGAAAGACGCTTGCGCTTGGGAGTTTGAGCAAGGGTGAGATTTCGTTGCACGCCTTTGACGTGAATCCAAAACGCATGTCAAATTTGCCTGAGCGGGCTGAGCGTGCGGATCTTTCCCTTGAGATTTGCAGCGAGGACAGGCTCAGCCGCCTCAGAGGGCAGTGTGATCTTGTTATGGTGGATGCGCCTTGTTCGGGCAGTGGATCATGGCGCAGATTGCCCCAGCAGAAATGGTTGTTGAGTGAAGAAAAACTTCATGAATACAATATTATGCAGGATGATGCGCTGGAAAAGGCGCATAATTTTGTGGCACCGAATGGTCGGTTGATTTACGCGACTTGCTCTTTGTTTCGGTCCGAAAATCAGGACCGTCTTGCCAATTTTTTGATCAATCATCCTGATTGGAAAGTCGAGGAGGAAACGCAGCTCACGCCAATTACCGGCGGCGATGGCTTTTTCTTTGCACGGGTTGTGCGTCAATAAGAATCGCCTTAAAGTTGCAATTCGTTGCTGAGCTGTTCACGATTTTTTAACTGCGCCTGAGCAAAGAGTGACCAAAGTAATACCAGCCGCGGTGCAGGAGACACATGTCTGATCAAGTGAGTATGTCTACGCAGGAAACGTCGCATCGCATTGCAAACTTCCCTTTTCTGCTCGTCGCTGTTCTGGTTTCAGCATTTCTGGCGTTCATTGCGCTCGATACAGTCTCGTCTGGTCGTGTCGATTGGCTGCTTGTCGGTACAGCCGCTCTGGGTGTTGCCTCCGCGCTGTTCTACCTCAAAACCCGTTCACATCAGGCCAAGCCAGCCCAAAACACGTTGCGTTTCTTTAGGGAGTTGCAAAACCGCAGTGCCGGAAAGCTTCTTCTGACGGACACCTTTGGCAAACGCATATGCGGAAACAGTAAACTGACCGACGCATTGCCTGAAATGCGCGAGTCTAAAGATGCAGTCATCTACCGAGTGTTAGAAAGCGTGCGTTCAAATGGCCAAGGCGCTGAAGTTGTTGCTGGAAAGGGCGGTGAGTGTATCTCGCTGTTTGGATCGCTTCTGAGCGAAGATCATGTCCTATGGACCGTGGTGGTCGATAAGGCGCAAAAACACCAATCGACAGCCCTAGGCCTTGCATCTAGCTTTGTTCAGGTGATCTGCACAGAAGATGGCCAGGTCGTTGACAGCAATCCTCATGCAGATGCGATTTTCGGCCACCAACCCAAAAACTTGGCTGAACTGATTGGCAGCGAGACCGTCGTTTCGGGTGGCTTATATACTCTTGGGAATGATCAGACCAAAACCGTACGCGCATCAGTTCAAGCGCGCGGGGAGTCTGAACAGGAAATCATCTTTTCCCCCGTTGATTTCTTGGAAACAGCCGGTGCGGGGCTGGATCAACTTTTGGATCGCATGCCCGTTGCCTTGGCGCGCATTCAACCCGATGGCACACTGATATTTGCCAATGAACCTGCGCGTGGATTGCTGGGCGATTCCGCCGTGTCCGGGGTCAATTTGTCCAATCTGATCGAAGGATTGGGGCGCTCTATCAACGAACGCCTCGAGGATGTAATGCGCGGGAGACGGCATTCACGGACCGAAGTTGCCCGAGGAATGATCAACGAGCGTGAGATATTTTTGCAGGTAACACTGACGCGTATCGTTATGAACGGTGAACCGGCTTTGCTGGTCCTGTTGAGCGATGCCACTGAGCTCAAAACACTGGAGGCACAGTTTGTTCAAAGCCAAAAAATGCAGGCTGTGGGTCAACTCGCCGGTGGTGTGGCCCATGATTTCAACAATTTGTTGACGGCGATCAACGGTCATTGCGATCTGCTTCTTCTAAGGCAGGATAGCAGCGATGTGGGCTATTCGGATCTGGTGCAAATTCAACAAAATGCCAATAGGGCGGCATCGCTTGTGCGCCAACTGCTCGCGTTCTCTCGTAAGCAAAACCTGCAACCGCGTGTGCTTGACCTAAAAGAAACACTTTCAGACCTCACGCATCTCTTGAACCGGTTGCTTGGCGAAAAAGTCACGCTTGAAATCGACCATGGCCGCGAGCTTTACCCCGTGCGCGTGGACAAACGCCAATTCGAACAGGTTGTGATGAACCTTGTGGTCAATGCGCGAGACGCAATTGTGGATCAGGGCAAAGTCGAAGTGCGGACCGAGAACCGTCATCTTGATGAGGATCTATGTCGGGATCGCGCAGTGGTTCCAATGGGCGATTATGTTGTGATCGAAGTCGTTGATTCCGGTTCAGGCATTCCGGATGACAAAATTTCCCAAATCTTTGAGCCATTTTTTACAACGAAAGCCATCGGTGAAGGCACGGGATTGGGGCTTTCAACAGCCTATGGGATTATCAAACAGACTGGTGGTTTCATTTTTGCGGATAGTCCCGCCGGGGCAGGCGCGAAATTCTCGATCTATCTTCCGGCTCATGACGGTGTAGAGCCAAGTCCGCAAGACGCCGACGTAACCATCGGGGATGGGACACCCCGTGACTTCACAGGGTCTGGCACAGTCCTCCTTGTTGAAGACGAAGCACCCGTCAGAAGCTTTGCTGCGCGCGCTTTGACCTTGCGAGGGTATACCGTTCTTGAAGCAGCATCTGCGGAAGAAGCTTTGGAAATGCTAAAAGACGCTGACCTTCATGTTGATGTTTTTGTGTCTGATGTGATTATGCCGGGCAAGGATGGACCAACATGGGTACGCGAAGCCCTCAAGAAACGTCCAGACGTTAAAGTTGTTTTTGTTTCGGGCTATGCAGAAGATGCGTTCAAAGACGGGCAACCAGAGATCTCAGGGTCAATATTTTTGCCAAAACCGTTCTCTCTGAATGAACTGACGGAAAAGGTGAAAGAACAGATTAGCCGAAAGACCTTGCATTGATCTGGCCGCGCTCACTGATGTTTTTCCATAGCGTCGTTCCAAATTTCGTAATCCTTGGCAAAATGGGCCTCTAATGCGGATTGGGTTTTGGATGACAGTTCGACCAACCCTTTGGGTGATTGGTTCAAAATTGCAAAATCCAATTTTTTCCCAGTTCGATCACTCAAAAACGCCTTAAACTGTGGCAGCGCTTCGTATGGATAAAGATGCGCGATCGGTGGCGTAGAGTCGGGTTGGTCCAAAAAGATCGATTGTTGCCCAACCGTCGCAAATTGGGGTTTTGGATCTTGCATATAGGCCTGCGCGAAGGCGTCAAAACTTATGTCGGCAGTCGAATTTGCCGTGCCCATGATTTCAGGTCGACTGCGGTAACGATACCAACTCCCCAGCCAGTCAATCGGTTCGCGAATTATTGCGCAAATTTCTATGTTCTCGTGACCCATCGCAGTCAGGTAAGGGCGCATGTGCCGATGGAATCGTTTGGCCGTCATATGTTTGATCTGCGGGTTTTTGCCAAAAGAAATGTCACAATGTGGGACTAGGGCCGCTTCAATTGAGGTCGATCCGGTCTTTGGTACTGCCAGAAATGCGAGGCGGTGTTCTATTGATATCAACATCTTAGCAGATTTTTCTCACTGACTTTATACGGTAACTTTTACTTTAACACATGCTCAACACAAATCAGAAAATATTCGATTATCGGAAAGTTTTCATTGCAATGTTCCTATTTTGGTCTCATCTTGCGTGCAGAACAAGAGGCGAACATGAGCAGTGATTGCCGGACAACAACAAGTGTGAAATAACAGGAGCCAAGCAATGGCAAGCACCCTTCTCGACTTGAATGAAAGACGCGGCATGGACAAAGAAAAAGCGCTGGAGTCAGCTCTGGCGCAGATTGAACGGAATTTTGGCAAAGGCTCGATCATGAAGCTGGGCGACAAGCCCGCGATGGATGTCGAAGCTGTGTCCACCGGCTCACTTGGGCTGGACATCGCCCTTGGAATTGGCGGTTTACCCAAAGGCCGGATTATTGAGATTTATGGCCCTGAAAGCTCCGGCAAAACCACGCTCGCACTGCATGTGGTCGCCGAAGAGCAGGCAAAGGGCGGTGTATGCGCTTTTGTTGATGCAGAGCACGCGCTTGATCCCAGCTATGCCAAAAAGCTTGGAGTGAACCTGGACGAGTTGCTGATCAGCCAGCCCGATGCGGGTGAACAGGCGCTTGAAATCACCGAAACGCTTGTGCGTTCGGGCGCCGTTTCAGTTGTCGTGGTGGATTCGGTTGCAGCGCTTACGCCCAAATCAGAACTTGAAGGCGATATGGGGGACGCACAGGTTGGCGCACAGGCACGTCTGATGAGCCAAGCCATGCGCAAGCTGACCGGTGCAATCAGCCGCTCCAACTGTATGGTCATCTTCATCAACCAAATTCGGATGAAGATTGGCGTGATGTTCGGCTCCCCAGAAACCACAACCGGCGGCAACGCGCTGAAATTCTACTCCTCCGTTCGTTTGGACATCCGCCGCATCGGCGCGATCAAAGACCGGGACGAAGTGGTGGGCAATGCAACCCGCGTGAAAGTCGTAAAAAACAAAGTCGCGCCGCCATTCAAGCAAGTTGAGTTCGACATCATGTATGGCGAAGGCATTTCCAAAATGGGCGAGTTGGTTGACCTCGGCGTGAAAGCCGGGATCGTGGACAAGTCCGGTTCCTGGTTCTCCTTTGGTGATGAGCGGATCGGGCAGGGGCGCGAAAATGCCAAGACCTTCTTGCGCGAAAACCGGGATATGGCCCTGACGATCGAGGATAAAATCCGCGCCGCACATGGGCTTGATTTCGATATGCCCCCCGGTGATCCTGACAAGGACAAGGATGACGTGGTCGAGGATCTTCTTTAACCCAAGCTCCCCACCTCGAAGAACCAATGGCCCGCACACGCAGTTGCGGGTTTTCCTGTCGCGGCATCTTGAACTGTGGACAGGCCACGGCTCACGCAGTAAACCGGCCTTCAACCCTAAACAAACGTTGATTTGCCATGACCAGTCTAAACGATATCCGCTCCTCATTTCTCGGCTATTTCGGGCGCAATGATCACGCGGTCGTGGACAGCTCGCCCTTGGTGCCGCGCAACGACCCGACCTTGATGTTCACCAACTCAGGCATGGTGCAGTTCAAGAACGTTTTTACCGGGGCTGAAACACGCGATTATGTGCGCGCTACGACTTCGCAAAAATGCGTGCGCGCTGGCGGCAAGCACAACGATCTTGATAATGTTGGCATGACCGCTCGTCATCTGACCTTCTTTGAGATGCTCGGCAATTTCAGCTTTGGCGATTATTTCAAAGAGCAGGCAATCCCGTTCGCATGGGAAATGGTCACCAAAGAGCTTGGCATTCCCGCCGATAAGCTCTCCGTCACGGTGTACCATACCGATGACGAAGCGGCTGATCTTTGGAAAAAAGTCGCTGGCCTACCGGACGAGCGGATTATCCGCATCGCCACGGATGACAATTTCTGGCGCATGGGACCAACGGGCCCCTGCGGTCCTTGTACCGAGATTTTCTACGATCACGGCGATCATATCTGGGGTGGCCCTCCGGGCACTCCCGAGGAAGATGGGGATCGCTTTATCGAGATTTGGAACGTCGTCTTCATGCAGGACGAACAGCATCCAGATGGCACGATGACGCCATTGCCAAAGCAAAGCATTGATACTGGCATGGGGCTGGAGCGGATTTCTTCGCTGCTTCAGGGCACCAATAATGTCTTTGAAACGGATCTGATGAAAGCCCTGGTAGAGGCGTCTGCCAATGCCA
>CAZQMR010000140.1:0-8960 GCA_964594465.1 uncultured Rhodobacterales bacterium | reverse complement strand
ATCGTGAACTCCATGCAAGACGCGCATCACGTGGAAGCGGATGAGCAAACAGGCACCTACCGCGATGAAGTGTTGCACCGGCTCGAAGCTATTGAAAAAGCATTAACGGAAAGCCGCAAAGACCCTTGAGGCTGGCCTCATTATAACTCATCAATCGTTGCATGGAACTTGATCTTCCCTTCGTGCGCGCGCAGTTTCCTGCTTTTGAAGCCTCAGAGCTTCAGGGTCAGGCCTTTTTCGAGAATGCAGGCGGCTCCTACCCGTCCCGCTATGTGACGGACCGGTTGGAGCGTTACTATCGCTCCCGCAAAGTCCAACCCTATGCGCCCTATGCAGCCGCGATGGCCGCAGGCGATGAAATGGATGAGGCACGCACGCGCCTCTCAGCGATGCTCAACGTGGCACCTGATGAGCTGTCCTTTGGTCCCTCGACCTCCGCCAATACCTACACCCTTGCCCAAGCCTTTCGCCAAATGCTGCCCAAGGGTGCGGCAATCATCGTCACCAATCAGGACCACGAGGCCAATTCGGGCGCGTGGCGTCGCTTGGCGGATGAGGGCATTGAGGTGCGCGAGTGGTGCGTTGATGCAGAGACGGGCCATCTGTCGCTCAGCGCGTTGGATGATCTGCTCGATGACACCGTTGCGCTTTTGGCTATGCCCCATTGCTCCAACATCGTAGGCGAAATCAATCCTGTGGCTGAAATCGTGGACAAGCTGCATGCTGTCGGCGCAGTGGTCTGTGTTGATGGAGTGAGCTATGCGCCCCATGGCTTGCCGGATGTCGCAGCGCTTGGCGCGGATATCTACATGTTCAGCGCCTATAAAACCTACGGTCCCCACCAAGGCTTGATGGTTGTGCGCAGCGCGCTGGCCGAGCGGTTGCCCAACCAAGGACATTACTTCAACGCGGGCAGCCCAACCTCGCGCTTTACGCCTGCCGGGCCGGATCACGCTCAGATTGCGGCCTCTGCTGGCATGGCGGATTACATTGATGCGCTTTACGATCATCACTTTAACAGCGCTGCTGAACCAGCACTGCGTGCAGCAAAAGTCCATGATCTTATGCGTGCAGCTGAAGTCAAAACGCTCCAGCCATTGCTCGATTATTTGGATCAACGCGCCGATGTCCGGCTGATTGGCCCGCGCGATGCAGCACTTAAGGCTCCAACCGTAGCTTTGGATTTGGGTAGACCAGCAGAGCCCGTCGCGGCAGCACTCGCTGAACACGGCATCATGGCGGGCGGTGGCGATTTTTATGCCGTGCGCTTGCTGGAAGGGCTAGGAATCGATCCAAGCACAGGCGTTTTACGGCTTAGCTTTGTGCATTATACCAGTCCCGACGAGATCGCTGCGTTAATCACAGCACTAGAAAAAACACTGTGAACGGGGCGCAGGTGTGATCCGTTTTTCCCGCATGCGCGTAAAGACAATCAAACACGCATGCAGGGTTAACCCTTTCTAAATGAATTCGAACTTAGCACCTCCCACACTTCTCTGGTTTCGCCGCGATTTGCGCTTGAGTGATCATGCAGCTTTGATTCAAGCGATCTTAGATGGCGGCCCGGTAATTCCGGTGTTCATCTGCGACAGTCAGCTCGAAGGGCTGGGCGCTGCACCAAAATGGCGGCTGGGTCTTTCGCTGCAATCCTTATGTAAATCGCTGGAAGCCGCCGGTTCGCGTATGATTATTCGCTCAGGTGACGCGGCAGATGTGCTGAGTGATCTTGTCAAAGAAACCGGTGCTAAAACCGTTCGCTGGTCACGTGCTTATGACCCGGCATCCATTCGACGCGACACGAATGTCAAAGCGACGCTGACCGCATGTGGTATCAAAGCCGAAAGCCATCTGGGGCACCTGCTGTTTCAACCATGGGAAATAGAAACAAAAACCGGCGGTTTTTATAAAGTCTACAGCCCTTTTTGGCGCTCAGTAGCTCCGCGTGATGTTCGCGCGCCATTGGCAACGCCTGGAAAAATTCCCGCTCCTGACATTTGGCCCGATAGCGAAGCCCTGGAAAGCTTGGAACTGGGCAAGGGCATGCGTCGTGGCGCAAATGTAGTTGCCCAGCATGTTTGCGTGGGCGAGGCCGCTGCGCAAGAAAGGCTCGCGAGCTTCATTGAAACTCGGATCGCGACCTATAAAACAGATCGGGATTTTCCAGGGATAGAGGCCACCAGCCGGCTTTCGGAAAACCTTACCTATGGCGAAATCTCACCGGCTCAGATTTGGCATGAGGGCCAGCGCGCGTTGCATTCGGGCGCAGCCGGTGCTGAGCATTTCCTCAAAGAATTGGTTTGGCGCGAATTTGCCTATCACCTCGTCTATCATACGCCGCATATTGAGACGCAGAACTGGCGTGAAGGTTGGGATCAGTTTCCGTGGCGCGCCGACAACCCTGACGCTGAGAAATGGCGTCGTGGTTTGACAGGCGAGCCAATGGTCGATGCAGGTATGCGCGAGCTTTACGTGACCGGCACAATGCACAACCGCGTGCGCATGCTTGTGGCAAGTTACCTCTGTAAACATTTGATGACCCATTGGCAGGTCGGGCAGGCTTGGTTTGACGACTGCCTGATCGATTGGGATCCCGCTGCAAATGCAATGGGCTGGCAGTGGGTGGCCGGTTCCGGCCCGGATGCAGCCCCCTATTTTCGCATTTTCAACCCGTCCGGTCAGGCGGATAAATTTGATGCAGATGGTGCCTACCGACGAGAATATTTGGCAGGTTTTCAAGACGCACAAGACCCCAAAGCCCTCAGCTTTTTTGATGCGATCCCAAAGGCATGGAACTTGTCAGTGACAGAGCCTTATCCAGAACAATTGATTGACCTTGCGGACGGTCGCAATCGGGCGCTAGCAGCCTATAAATCCCATACCGACGCTGGCAAAACGGTGGCTGAAGCCGCATTCAAAGGACGTGTCACGTGAAAATTGCAGTCATAGGTTCAGGCATTTCGGGTTTGGGCGCGGCTTTTGCCCTTCGCAAACTCCACGATGTGACCTTGTTTGAAAAAGACGCACGCTTTGGCGGGCATGCAAACACCATAGACGCGCATTTTGACGACAAAACAGTGCCCGTAGACACTGGTTTCATTGTCTATAACTACAGGAATTATCCCAATCTGACGGGCCTGTTTGAGCATCTAGATGTGCCAACCAAGTGGTCGTCCATGACCTTTGGCATGTCGATTGATCAAGGGCGGGTTGAATATGCCTTTGACAGCATCGACAAGATTTTTGCCCAGCGTCGCAATATCCTATCACCGCGCTTTGTGTCTGGCATGCGCGAGGTGAAACGGTTCCTTGGGCATGCTCAAACCGAGTTGGAGGCAGGCCGCCTTTCAGGTCTCACACTTGGTCAATGGCTCGGTCAACAGGGCTATTCCAAGTGGTTCCATGATTGCTTCATCCTGCCAATGGGCGGTGCGATCTGGTCAACGCCCACAGATGAGATGCTTGATTTTCCAGCCGAGAATCTCGTGACGTTTTTTCGCAACCATGACCTGTTAGTGGGCCTTACGCCCGCCCAGCGCTGGCGCACGGTTGATGGTGGCAGTCGTGAATATGTGAACCGCATTCTCGCGGCCCTTGGTGAGCGGGTTCAACAAAACACAGAGGTCACCGCGATCGACCGAAGCACCGGCCTGCCACGCCTATCCTTTGCAGATGGATCGCAGGAAACCTTTCAGCAGGTCATCATCGCGACCCACGGCCCTGATGCTGCCCGGCTTTTAAAAGACAAAAACCAGCAAGAGACCGAAATGCTCGCGCGATTTAAAACGTCGCAAAACCGTGCCGTGCTCCATTCCGATCCAAAGCTGATGCCCAAGCGCCGTAAGGTTTGGTCTGCTTGGAATTTCCTGTCCAACGGTGGTGGCGATGAGGGCCGCCCGGCGCCTGTGACGTACTGGATGAACCATCTGCAAAGCATCCCTGATGACACACCGCTTTTTGTGAGCCTTAACCCCAACACGGAGCCCGATCCCAGCCTCGTCCATGCCGATATGACCTACGCCCATCCCCTGTTTGATGCGGGCAGTTTTGATGCCCAGCGCGCGCTTGATGCGGTTCAGGGGCGCGGTGGCGTTTGGTATGCGGGCGCATGGCTCGGCTATGGCTTTCATGAGGATGGGCTGGCTTCTGCGATCCGTGTGTGTCACGCGCTTGGCAGCCTTCCTGATTGGGCGACACCTCCCCTTGAGCCTTTGACCCTACCTCTCGCACAGGCCGCAGAGTGACGCCGGGGGGTGCAATATATGCGGGTCGCGTGATGCATCTGCGCTTGCGCCCAGCATGCCACCAGTTCCGCTATCGCGTGTTCTCGCTCCTGCTGGACGTGGACCGCATAAGCGAAACGCTCAGACCTCTGCGATTTCTGTCTCACAACCGCTTTGGTCTCATGTCTTTTCGCGATAGCGATCACGGCCAGCGAGATGGATCACCGCTTCGGCCATGGGTCGAACGCAAACTTGCAAGCAAGGGCTTGAGCGCGCCCGCCCGCATCTCGCTCCTGTGTTTTCCGCGCATGCTCGGTATCGGGTTTTCGCCACTTTCGGTCTATTACTGCTTTGATGCCGCAGATCAGTTCTATGCCGTGATCTATGAGGTCAAAAACACCTTTGGCGGGCAGGAAACCTATGTGCTCAACACCGGCACACAGGATGGTGGACAGTTCTATCAGCAAGAAGACAAGCGCTTCTTCGTCTCCCCCTTCATTGGCATGGAGCAACGCTATCGCTTCACGCTTGCGCCGCCCGATCAGCGTTTGCATTTGCGCATAAAACAAGCCGGGCCTGAGGGGGAAACCCTGATCGCCACACAAACGGGAACCGCAAGAGACCTGAGTGACCGCCAGTTGCTAAGGCATTTTGTGACGTATCCCTTAATGAGCCTGAAGGTGATCGCGGGCATTCACTGGGAGGCCCTTCGCTTGTTCCTAAAGAAGGTGCCGTTTCATCGGTATTCACTTCAAGATTCAAGCTTCAAGGGTGAGGCAATTGGTAACAAAGCTGAGATGTGAGGCGTGAAACTTGACGAATCCAGCCTTGATGGCTCAAGTTTGTGCGGGTGAGAGTGGGAATATTGAAATGACAGAACGAGTGCGCCGCACGCTTAAAGGCGAAGCAGATCTGCCGCGTTGGTTTGACGCGGTCTATGGCATGCTGGGGAAAATCAAATACGGTGGCATTGATATTTCTCTGCCCGATGGACGTGTGTTCCGCCAAGAAGGCGATGATCCGGGCCCCCATGGGCGTCTTGATATCGTCAACCCGGCCTTTTTCTCGCGGATGCTGCGCGAAGGGGAAACGGCTTTCGGTGAAAGCTACATGGATGGCTGGTGGACCACGCCCGACCTGCAAGCGCTGCTAGACACGGTTCTCAAGAACAACAACGAGATTGGCCATTCGATGCCCGGCGCGTCCCTTGTGCGTGCTTATGAGCGTTTGCGCCATTGGTTGCGGTCAAACTCACGCGGACAGGCCCGACGCAATATTTCGCATCACTATGATTTGGGCAATGAATTCTACGGCCATTGGCTTGATGAAACCATGACCTACTCATCGGCCATTTTTGCGACAGGCCAAGAAGATCTCGCCGCCGCTCAAACTGCAAAATATGCAGCTCTCTGCGATGCAATTGGTGTGAAATCGGGCGACCAATTGCTTGAAATCGGCTGTGGCTGGGGTGGGTTTGCGGAATATGCAGCAAGCACACGTGGCGCAAGCGTGACCGGCCTGACCATTTCCCAAGAGCAGCACGACTTTGCCCGCGCGCGAATGCAACGCCAAGGTCTCAATGATCGTGTCGACATCGTCATGCGCGACTATCGCGACGAAACCGGCAGTTATGACGGTGTCGCGTCTATTGAGATGTTTGAAGCAGTGGGCGAAAAATACTGGCCAACCTATTTTGGCGCGCTCCATGATCGCCTGAAACCGGGTGCCCAAGCTGGTCTGCAAATCATAACGGTGGCCGATCATCTGTTTGAGCGTTACCGCAGAAGCGTGGATTTCATCCAAAAATATATCTTTCCCGGTGGCATGCTGCCTTCGCCAACAGCGCTGGATGCTCAGGTAAAAGCCGCAGGCCTCGTTCGTATCGGCTCGCAAGAATTTGGCGAAAGCTATTCCATCACGCTGAGGCGTTGGCGCGAGACTTTCAATCAGAAATGGCCGCAAATCCATCCCCTCGGCTTTGACGAGCGCTTCTATAGGATGTGGAATTTCTACCTCGCCATTTGCTCCTCAACCTTCATGATGCGCACCACAGACGTGACCCAACTGGCCGTCGCAAGACGCTAAAGCGTCCGGCCTTATACCTGAGCCATGGCACATCACTTTTCGCGTTTGAGCGCAGCGAAAGGCAGCGTAAAAGGGATTCAAGTTTAAGGTCGGGCGCTCTAGACCTGCCTTGATTCAAATTGGTTCTGCTACCTTATTGCCAGAAATTTGCCAATTTCAGCGCTTATACGGTGTGAAATCGACTTAAATCCGAAGGTCACACGTCCATGCCTACCGCTGCCCGTCTTGTTGCTCTGATTTGTCTGGCCCTGCTTGGCTGGACGATGGCCACAATTGTCGCGCCCATCGTGAAAGACGCAGATGATGGCAATGTTTGGTTTGGCGGCTTCTCTTTGGCGGGCGCAATTGCAGGATGGATGTTCTTGGGCAAAAAAGTTGGGAACCCTGCATACAAGGCGGCCTTTAACGGGATCAACGCAGTCATCTATGGATTTTTCATCATCGTGTTCATGGCCACGCTTGGCGCTATTTGGGACGCGATGGGCTATCACGCTTACAGAACCATCGAAGATTTGCTTGTTGGCTTGACCTCTAATGCGTTGGCCTATTTGTCCTATATACGCCACCCTGACGTGATTCTGTATGGCGTTGTGGGAGGTGCCCTATCGGGAATAATATCAGAAATGGCGCACCGTCGCTGGCGCTAAAGCCCAAGTTAAAACCTAGCCTGCTCGCCGCATATGGCGCACCGGCCTTGCCCTTGGCGGCGATGTACTTCCCGGTTTTCGTGTTTCTCGCGGAGTTCTACAGCCGCAGCCTTGGCGTGTCCCTTGCCGCCATCGGCACTGTCTTCCTGCTCGTGCGCCTCTTTGATGCGGTCTCCGACCCAGCCGTGGGCATCCTTTCGGACATCTGGCCGCAAAGACTGGGCCGCCGCCGCTTTTGGCTCGTGCTCGCCTGCCCACTCATCATGCTCTCAGTCTGGAACCTGTTCGTGCCACCAGAAGGCGCAGGCCTCGGCTGGTTCACCCTCTGGCTCTCCTTGCTCACTTTGGGCTGGACCTGCGCCCTCACTCCCTATTTCGCATGGGGCGCCGAGCTCAGCGGCGATTACACCGAGCGCACCCGCGTCACCACATGGCGCGAAGCCACCGGCCTCATCGGCACCGTGCTGGCCGCAATCCTCTATTCCAGCGCCGGTGAAGACGCCGCCCTCGGCATGCAGCGCGTCGCCCTCTTCATCGTTGTCGCCCTGCCCATCGCCACGCTGCTTTGCCTCGCCCGCGTTCCTGAGCCGCAAAACTTCAGCCAAACCCGCGCCAGCTTCACGTCCCTAATCGACATCCTCACAAGCGAGCACCGCTTTCGCCGCCTGCTCACCGCCTTCTTCATCAACGGTGCCGCAAACGGCATTTCCTCGGCCCTATTCATCTTCTACGTCACCCACCGCCTCGATGCACCGGGCATGGGCGGTCCCCTACTCGTGGTCTATTTCTTCTGCGCCGTCATCGCCGCCCCGCTCTGGCCATGGGCCACAAGTTACATCTCCAAACACCGCCTCTGGTGCTACGCCATGATCTACGCCGGCATCATCTTTTCAATCACCGCAACCCTCAGCGCTGGCGACATCTGGTGGTTCGCCGCTGTCTGCGTCCTCAGCGGCTTTGCCCTTGGCGCAGATCTCGCCCTCCCCTCCGCCATGCAAGCCGACCTCGTCGATATCGACACCGCCGCCAACCAAACCCAACGCACCGGCGCCTTCTTCGCGCTCTGGTCCGTCATCACCAAAGCCGCCCTCGCAGTCTCAGGCGGCGCGGTCTTCCTGGCACTCGATTGGATCGGCTTTGACCCCCAAACCACCAACAACACAAGCGCCCTCACCACGCTCGCCCTCATCTACGGCCTCGGCCCCATCGCCCTAAAACTCTGGGCCGTCACCCTCATGTGGAACTTCCCCATGACCAGCGCCGAGGTCACCACCTTGCGCCAAACCATAGAAGCCCGCGCCAACCCCTAGTTCATCACTTTCTAAAAATATCCCCGCCGGAGGCATCCGCCCTATCTGGCCAACTCCAACCGCTCCCCACCAACCGAAAGATCAAACTTCCGACTGGGAACCAACTTAAACTCGCCCGCCAACACCTTGTCGATGACGTCTTGTGGCTCCATTTTCAGTCCGCTCAAATCCAGCTTTACTGGCCTATCGTATTTGGTGAAATTCCCACCCAAGATATAGCCCTCTAAACGCTCAGGTTGGTTAGGATCGCGTGTGATCAACAAGAACAGCAATCCTTCTTCTTCTCTTAATAGATTGAATTTTCCATATAAGGCGACGCAGTCTGGCTCGGCACCTTCAACCAATTGCAAGCAAGAATTGTAACTCATGCCGTCCAAGTTTCGATCGCTTAATTTATCGAAATCCAAGCTACGCCCGTCTGGGCGAACAGGCATCACTTCGAACATCCTCCTGACTGTACGTTTTGTTTCCCTTCCTAGCCGCTGGCCCTCTCGAAACCCCCACTTCGAAGCCGCAACCTTCATCATGGAAAACTGCTCAGATAGAAGCGCTTCTTCGTCCTTACCCGCCTCCAACTCCGCAAACGCCGCCTTCCCAGCCAACCCCCACTCACGATCCAACTCCCAAAGCGCCAATTCATCCGCCTTGACCAACCCCGTCTGATACCGCCCCAACTGATCCTTCGCCGAAATCGAATA
>CAZQMR010000139.1:389-9120 GCA_964594465.1 uncultured Rhodobacterales bacterium | reverse complement strand
CCATGGTTGGAGCACTCCACAACACCGGAGCGGGTGTCAGCGAAGGCTTCGTTGATTTCAGACAGAGGGTAGCGACCTGTGATGAGTTCGTCGAGCTTGAGGCGGCCTTGGCGGTACATCTCAATGAGCCATGGGATGTCGCGGGCCAGCACGGTTTGGCCCATGCGGGAGCCTTTGAGGGATTGGTTCATGGCAGCGATGGTGGCGGGCTCATACTGGGCCATGGCACCGGAGGGGGGCATGCCGACCATGATGAGTTCGCCACCTGCAGCAAGGAGGCCCGGGGCGGTGTTGAAGACCGCGGGCGCGCCGACAGTGACGAAGGCGTAGTCGACGCCGTGGCCATGGGTGAGGGCGCGGATTTCCTCAGCGAGCGTTTCGGTGGAGGTGAGGGCGTCAGTTGCGCCGAATTCTCGCGCGGCCTCGGCTTTTTCTTGGGTGATGTCGACGGCAATGATGCGCGAGGCCCCCATGAGGGCCGCGCCTTGGATCGTGTTGAGGCCGACGCCGCCCGCGCCAATGACGGCGCAGGTGCTGCCGGGTTTGAGCTTGGCGGTGTTGGTGACAGCGCCGACGCCGGTAATGACACCGCAAGCCAGCAGGGACGCGGTGTCAAAGGCGATATCGTCGGGGAGTTTGATGATTTGGGAGGCGTCGACCACGACTTTTTCGGCGAAGGCCGCGGTTTTGAGGCCGTGGCTGATGGGGACGCCGGATTGGGAGAGGGGGGAGGGGGCCGCGTCCCATGCGTGATCGCAGGAGGTGGGGTGGCCGCCGGAGCAGGAGGGGCAGGTGCCGCAAGCGCGAATGAGGGTGACGAGGACGCGGTCGCCTTGTGTGTAGGGGGTGTTTGCGCCTGCGGCGGTGACGATGCCAGCGGCCTCATGGCCGAACACGATGGGCAGCGAGCCGCCCCAGATGCCGTCGGCGTAGGAGAGATCGGAATGGCAAATCGCGCAGGCTTTGATATCAACGGCGACCTCGCCCGCGCTGGGCGGTGCGATGTCGATATCCTCGATGGTGAGAGGGGCCTTGAATGTGTGGCAGATGGCGGCTTTCAACTAGAGACACTCCCGCTTTAAAATTGAAACCGGCTGGTCGCCGGTTGCTCTGGGCATAAAGTGCCAGTTGCCAACGCATACGGTTGTCCGGATGCGGCGTTTGGAGTGTCGGTTTTATGCAGGGACGTGAGGTTAAGACAGGCGGTCAGCGGTTGTAGATGTAGGAGAACTTGATGGCTTGGCCGAACTCGCCTTTGACCTTGATCCTGCCCATGGTCATGGCGGTGGCAGGATAAATTTTGTGCTCAAGCACGCCTTTGAGGGTCTCATAAGACGCAGAGATGATGCAGGATGCGTCGATATCGGAAATTGTGGCTGTGTTATTCTCAATACGGATGCTGCCATGATCTGTAATGTCGAGGCGAATTGGTGCGTCTAGTTCGAGCGGTGGCAATCTTGGTTCCATCTCGTCAATTAGTTTCTGTAGTTTTTCGCTCATCTAAATGCTCCGCTCCAAATCTAGTTGAGATACCCACAAAAAATTGTGGTTAAAATTGGACCGTGTTCAAGCATCTTTCATGAAATCACGGTTTTTTTATTGGCATCTGCTGATTTTGTCGCACCGGTGAATTATCCGACCAATTGGCAATTGATTTGCTATGAAAGGGATGGGCAAAACTGTAGACATGTGGATCAGTGTCGCGAAGTGGCGATGTTTGAGACAGGCTGCGAGGGCTTATGCGCGCCGCGCGGGGATATTTGGGAGAAATTAATGCATTGGGCAATTCATGCAGTTGGGCTGGCGGCGCGGGATTATGAGCGCTCGGTTCATTTTTTTGGAGATCTGATTGGGTTGGGGGAGCCAAAGCGGCGGGACGAGGCGCTTTGGTTTGGCGAAATTGGCCGAGGATTGCGGATTGCCAAGCCGGATCTTGCTGTGAGTTTGCGCGATTTGCGGCTGGTTGGTGATGTTGGTGCGGATTTTGTGAAGCTTGGTCTTTCGGATTTGGCGGGATTGTCGGGCGCCTTGCGCGATGGAGATGGCGTGTTGTGGCAGCGCGATCCGGCGGGCAATTTGGTTGGATTTGAGGCGGCTGATGAGGCCGATGCGAAGGTACATCCATGGGAAGCGGAGCGCGGGTGGGGCTTTCATCATGTGAATTTGGCTGCAACTGATGTGCGGCTCGCGATCGAGTTTTATCTCGGCCTTGGCATGGGCGAGGGGCGCTGGGTTGCGCCTGAAAACAAGGGCGATTTCTCGATTGAGCCGGACAAGCTGGCGATATTGCCGCTGGGCGAGGGCAATCGGGGCTTGCATTTGATTGAGCCCGATGATGGCTTTGGCCAGCGCAATGGGTTTGCGCATAATCCATCCATCGGCGGACACCCGGCGTTTTGGGTCACAGACTTGATGGCCGTCAAAGCGCGGTTGGAGGCGGCAGGTGTGATCGTATCTGATGCGGGTGTTTATGCGATGCCGGGGATGCATCAGCTTTATGTGCATGATCCCGACAGCAATGTGATTGAAATTAACGGGTATGTGTGACGCCAATATTATTGGCTTTTATTGTCTTGAGCGCGTGTGCTGAGGGGGTTGCAGGGGCTATTGGGATGCGCCTTGAAAATGATGCAACTATTGGGTTGATATGGGCGGAGATATATTGGTAACTTGTTTTGTATTGGAGTGATTATTTGAGAGAACGTTGAATTGAAAGATCATATACCGACCATTGTATTTGGATTTTTATTGTTTTTTGCCCTAATGTTTGTTGTGAATTCGATGCGCGACAGTGCAGAAGTTCTGAATAGCGAGACAAAAATTGCTTTTAAACCCAGCCGAATTTATGATGGTTCGTTGGGGGCAAATCACCAAAGGGTTCGCATTCTTGCGCGCGAGACGGCGCAAGATGGCGTGCAAACGCTTACGGTAATGCTGAAATCTCAGGTCGAAATTCCGATGAAGGTCAAACAGGAGCGGGCAGTTGCGGATGATGTGCGGATCATCTGCGTTGGGATTTTCGGCGATCCAGCCGTTGAGACTGCCAAGGCGGGGCTTGCAGAACAGTCTAAGTGTCCGCTGCCGGTCTCAAAAACCATTGTCAGATCCGGAACGACATCAGAGGCGCCGCAGAGCAGTTTGAAGCAACGGCGTACATTGCCAACCATTGGGGGCTCATCAGGGGCGAACGACAGTAAGGTGCCGGGCAACAAGATCAAGTTTGGGAATAACTGAGCCTCATCGGGCGCATTAGTGTTTCTTTAATTCGGCAGGTTCATGCGCCCCTTCCGTGCGATCCGTTGGCGGTGGTGGTGTGGCTGTGAGTGCAGTGACTTTTTGATAGAGCTCTGAGGAAAGAGTGTAGGTCGCGGCAGCGAGCGACGGGGTGAGTTGTTCGACGGATCTTGCGGAGATAATTGGTGCGGTGATGCCGGGATGCGCGGCGGCCCATGCGACGGCGAGGGTTGCGGGGTGGACGTTGTTTTCTTGCGCAAGGGCTGCGAAACTTGCGGCGGCTTGGTGGATGGCCTCGTCCTGATAGCGGCGTTTGTAGTAGCTGATTTCATCGAGGCGGCCCGTGCCGCCGGAGCCGTATTTGCCTGTGAGCACGCCGCCACCAAGCGGAGAATAGGGGATGACGGCGATGTTTTCGGCCTGAGCCATGGGCAGCAGTTCGATCTCGGCGGTGCGTTTGACGAGGCTATACATGGGCTGGATGATGTCGATGCGCAGGTCGAACTGGGCGGCGACGCTTTGGGCTTTCATGACTTGCCATGCGGCGAAATTGGAGACGCCGACGGTTTTGAGTTTGCCCTCATCGCGCAGCTTGGCGAGCTCAGCGAAGCTTTCCTCCAGCGGTTCCTCGTTGAAGACATGGAGGAACAGGATGTCGACATAGTCGCTTTGCAGGCGTTTGAGGCTTTCTTCGGCTTGGGCGCGGATATTGGCAGCCCCGGCCCCGCCTTTATAAGCGACTTTGGAGGTGACGATGACCTTTTCGCGCTCTGGTGCAATAAGGGGTGCGAGGGCTTCTTCGGAGCGGCCATCGTTATAGACCCAAGCATTGTCAAAGAAGTCGATGCCCGCTTCGCGGCAGGCGGCATAAAGCGCTGCACTTTCGGCCTGATCGGCGTTGCCGCCAAATTGCATGCAGCCAAAGCAAAGCGAGGATGCGGTGATGCCGGAGGTGCCAATCGGTTTGGTGCGCATTGTGAGTTGCCTTTCTGGTGATCTGCAGTAGCGTTTGCGCATGGCTTCCAGATTGTCCATTACTTTTGTGCTGCTCACGGTGCTGATCGACAGCATTGGATATG
Source organism: uncultured Rhodobacterales bacterium (assembly GCA_964594465.1). Lineage (GTDB taxonomy): Bacteria > Pseudomonadota > Alphaproteobacteria > Rhodobacterales > Rhodobacteraceae > CAZQMR01. The sequence continues at coordinate 4,807 of CAZQMR010000139.1, read as the reverse complement.
CGTTTATCATGCCGGTGCTGCCGGATTTGTTGCAGGAGATCGGGCAGGCCTCGCTGGGGGAGGCAGCGCTCTGGGGCGGTTTGATGAGCACGACCTTTGCGGTGATGCAGTTTTTGTTCTCGCCGACACTGGGCAATCTGTCTGACCGCTTTGGGCGCAGGCCTATCCTTTTGATTTCACTGGCTGTTTTGACGCTGGATTATCTAGTGATGGGGCTTGCGAATACGTTGTGGATTTTGCTGCTGGCGCGGCTGGTGGGGGGCATGGCCTCGGCCACCAACTCGACCGCCTCGGCCTATATCTCGGACATTTCACCACCCGAAAAGAAGGCGCAGAATTTTGGCATGATTGGCGCGGCGTTCGGCGTTGGCTTTGTGATTGGGCCAGCACTTGGCGGGTATTTGGCGGAATTTGGCACGCGGGTGCCGTTTTATGCGGCGGCGGCATTGGCGGGAGGCAATTTCATTCTTGGCTATTTTGCGCTGCCCGAAACGGTGACGGATGAGATCCGGCGGGAGTTTTCGTGGAAACGCGCCAATCCCTTTGGCGCGGTGCAGCAGATCCGCAAACTTGCTGGGCTGAGCCGGATGCTATGGGTGTATTTCCTGCACTCGATTGCGTTTTTTGTTTATCCGGCGGTTTGGGCCTATTTCGCGCGGGAGCGATTTGGCTGGAGCGCGCTGGAAGTTGGCACCTCGCTGATGGCCTTTGGGCTGGCGATGTTTGTGGTGCAGGGGTTTCTCATTCGCTGGATTGTTCCAAAGATCGGCGAACACCGAACAGTGATCGTTGGGCTTACAACGAATTTGGTGATCTTTTCGCTCTATACTGTGGTGACGCTTGATTGGCTGGTTTATGCGCTGTTGCCGATCTCGGCTTTGGGGATGCTGGCGAACCCGGCCATTCAGGGCATTATGGCGCGGATGGTGGGCGAGGATGAGCAGGGCGAGCTGCAGGGGATTTTTTCGAGCGTGGGGGCGATTGCGCTGATTTTGAGCCCGCTTTTGATGACGCAGAGTTTTTGGGCATTTACGCGCGAGGATGCCGCCGTTTATTTTCCTGGGGCGCCTTTTGCGGTGGCGGCGTTGCTCACTGCGGTGGAGTTATGGGTGTTTTTGGGGCGCAAGAGATTGGGTGCGCTCCGCGCGGGGGATATTTGAGGAAAGTGATGTTAGGGGAGGTTGGCGAGGAAAATGCTGACGTCTGATTTGGTTTTGAGGTGGAATTTTTGTTTGCTTGGTGGGGTGGTTTCAAAAAGGGCGCGCATCTTTTGGCGGGAGCGGTTTCGGGTGCGCCAGATGAAGCGGTAGAACTCTGGGTCGAACTGTTCGGGGCAGTTTTCGGGGAGGTCTGGGCGGCTTTTTCCATAGTCTTTGAGGGTGCGTTTGAAGACGCGCCATAGGCGTATGGGGAGGGGGATGTCGAGCCAGATCAGGGTGTCGCAGCGGTTTAGGCGATCGGGCCATGTGCTAGAGTGGCCACCCTCGAATATCCAAGTGTCGCGGGCGTGGACCTCTAGGCAGAGTTTGGTTTTTTCTGCGCGGGTACGCTCAACCCAGCCGGGTTTCCAGTGGATGAGGTCGATATGGATGACGGGCAGGCCGGTTCGCGTGCCCAAGGCGCGGGCGAGGGTTGATTTGCCGGCACCCGGTTGGCCTATGATCATCACACGCTTCATTGGCTGTCCTTGCTTTGAGGGTTTTGTGCCTCCGGCGGGGATATTTTAGGAAAGTAATGTTGGGGCAGTGTTCGGCTTCTTTTGGTGCGTGGTTAGCGTTTTGGCCATCCGCAATTTTCAAAGGCGCTGTTAAAACATGCGTCGGCCATTGCCACGGCTTTTGTAAATTCCTGCTCAGAGAGGTGTTTGCGGTAGGGTGGGACGATGACTTTGTAGGATGATGCGGGATAGCCCATTTTGAAGGAGACAAGGTTCCACATCAAGGATTTCATCATATCCGGGGGCAGTGCTACATCCGGTTGCAATAAGGTGCCATCCTCTTTGAGCATGGCTGAGCGATTGTCGTATTGATGGGCCCAGACGCCAGCGGTGCTGGTGTTGTCGCCGCGAAGCGCTTGGCGATACCATAGGATTGCAAGCGCTTGGTCACGTTTTAGGATGTCTCCGAACCAGTATTGGGACGCTAGATCGTGCTGAGCATCGCTGTAGCCCTTTTGGGCAATCATAAGGAGCAGGTCTGCACCGGCTTGACGCGTGGCAGCGTTGGGCCCTTTGCGCAGTTTTTCGGAAAGCATCATCTGGGCGGTGACATCGCCAGCTTTGGATAGGGCTTGGAGCTCATCCTCCTTTAGATCGGCATATTTGGGATAGTCAGAAAATGCGATGGCTGGCTTTTTGAGGATTGGAATTGAAGCAAACGGATCGCTGGCGCTTTGCGCAAAGCTTTGGCTTGACCACAAGAGGAGGGTGAAGAGTGCGATGTACCGCTTCATTTGGGTCACTGATTTGGCCAGCTATGTGCGTGGGCTATTGAAGGCATTGAGGACTTCAGCGGCGGCGGCTTCGGGTTGGATTTTGCCCGCCGCGACGTCGTTTTCTAAGCTTTGCATGAGGGACATGGCGATTTTGTCGCTGTTGAGGGCGTCCATCAGGCCGGATTCAAGCTCGGCTTTGAGCCAGTGGCGGGCTTGTTCGGCGCGATTTTGGGCGAGGATGCCATGCTCGCGGCGCCAATTGGCGAGGGTTTGGGTGGCGGACCAGACCTCGGTAAGGCCGTCTTCTTCTAGCGCGGAGATGGTCAGGGTTTTGGGATAATCGGCCGGGTCTTGGGGGCGTTTGCGCATGAGGCGGAGCGCGCCGCGGTAATCGGCGGCGGTGCGCATGGCTTGAGCGGCAAGTTCGCCATCGGCTTTGTTTATGACGACGAGGTCTGCGAGCTCCATGATGCCGCGTTTGACGCCTTGCAGCTCATCGCCGCCGGCGGGGGCGAGCAGGAGCACGAAGATGTCGCAAAGCTTGGAGACCAAGGTTTCGGACTGGCCGACGCCGACGGTTTCAATGAGGATCACGTCGTAAGCGGCTGCTTCACATAGAAAAATTGCGTCGCGCGTACGCCGGGCAACACCGCCGAGGGTGGATTGTGAGGGGGAGGGGCGGATGAACGCCTCTGGGGCACGCGCCAGGCGGTCCATGCGGGTTTTGTCGCCTAAGATCGACCCGCCGGAGCGTGCTGAGGAGGGGTCAACTGCGAGCACGGCGACGCGCAGGCCAAGGCCCACAAGCATCATGCCGAAACTCTCAATGAAAGTGGATTTTCCAACGCCCGGTGTGCCGGTGAGACCAATGCGCAATGCGTCTTTTCGCTCGGCCCTAAGCGCGTCCATCAGCGCGAGAGCCTCGGAGCGATGATCGGCGCGGGTGCTTTCAGCGAGCGTTATTGCACGCGACAAAGCCCGGCGATTACCGGCAGCAAGATCACAGGCAAGATTTTGTGTAGGGCTCATAGCTATAAGTCGTCTTTTGTTTACTGGGTTTTGGTCGTATTATACGCGCAAGAGGGGCTTTTGATGGACCGTGCTGCAAAGCTTGTCCAGAAAATTGATCGGCCACTTAGGGATGGGGCAACGGGGACTGCGTGGCCATGATGACTAAAATAACTGCTTTGAAGCGCGTGGTGACGCTTTGGGTCGCTGTGGGGGTTAGCCTTATGTTGCTGGCTCACGTGGCCACTGCACAGGCGAAGCGCCAGGATATCACCTACTCGCTTTACATCTCTGGATTTAAGGTTGGCGCAGTCAAGCTCAATGGGGTGATGACCGACAAGGCTTATAATGTGCGTGGGTCAATGGGCGGCGCTGGGATTGGCAAGGCGTTTGTGCCATCGACCTATTCGGGTTCGGTGAGCGGGTTTGTGCGGCGCTCTGGTTTGTTGCCACATGAGTTTTCGGCGCGGTTTGATCGGGGTCGCAAATATTTCACAGTGGATATTTCCTATAATAAGGGGAGGCCACGTGTTGTGGATATTTTCCCGGTGCCGGCCAAGCGGGATTATGATCTGAACATCAAAAAGTTGCGCAATGTTTTGGATCCGCTTTCGGCGACGTTCAAGCTGCTGCGGCCTGTGGCAAAGAAGGATGTTTGTAACTACAAGCAGGATATCTACGAGGGGCGGCGCTTGTCGCGGATTGAGTTGGGCAAGCCTGTGCTCAATGAAAAGAAGAACACAATCAGCTGTGGCGGGAGCTATACGCGGGTTGATGGCTACCCTCCTGATCTGATGAAGAAGCAGACCAAGTTTGATTTCACCATCACCTATGATGAGTTGGAAGATGGGATGTTTCAGGTGCAGAATTTTGTCTCTGAAACGACGTTTGGTCGCGCCAAAGGCGTGCGCAAGTAGAGTGACGCCAAAGGCGTGCGCAAGTAGAGTGACGCCAAAGGCGTGCGCAAGTAGAGTGAC
>CAZQMR010000139.1:0-289 GCA_964594465.1 uncultured Rhodobacterales bacterium | reverse complement strand
GCCAAAGGCGTGCGTAAACAGGCTTGCGCTGCCATTTCCAAGAGGATTGACCGGATGAGCATGCTTCCGATTGAACCGGTGTTGCCCCAGATTGGGGCGGCGCTGGCGGTTGGCGGTGTGTGTGTGCTGCAGGCCCCGCCGGGGGCTGGTAAGACGACGCGGGTGCCGCTTTATCTGCTGGAGACGGGCGCTGTTGCGGGGCGCATTTTGATGCTGGAGCCGCGCCGGGTTGCCGCGCGTGCGGCGGCTGAGCGGATGGCGAGCACGCTGGCTGAGGATGTTGGGGGCC
>CAZQMR010000138.1:0-9150 GCA_964594465.1 uncultured Rhodobacterales bacterium | reverse complement strand
CAAGGCCCGCTCCGCCGCAATCCGGATCAAGCGATCCGCCATATCCTTAATGCGTTCCTTGAGCTTGGCCTTCTTGGCCTGCCATGCCCCGCCACCAAGACGATCCAGCAGCCCTTCCTCATGGCCATAGCGGCTCAGAAGTTCGATGTTTTCCACCGGGAGGAACAGCCGATCCCCACCCGCATATTCCAGCGCAATACACTCATGGGGCGCCCCGAGCGCCTTCACGGTTTCCAGCCCCTTGTAGCGCCCAACCCCATGATCCACATGCACGATCAAATCACCGGGCGTAAGCGAGGTTGCCTCGGTCAGGAAATTCTCCGCCCGCTTGCGCTTCTTGCCAGAGCGGATCAACCGATCCCCCAGCACATCCTGCTCAGAAATCACCGTCAGATCGCTTGTCTCAAACCCGCTCTCCAGCGGCCAAATCATCAGCGAGACACTGCCGCTCTTCCCTTTAATCTCGCTCCAGCGCTCAATCTCAACCGCATCACTGACCTCACTATCCTCGAGCAATGAGGCCATGCGCTCCCGCGACCCTGCCGAGTAGCAGGCCAGCACCACATTACTGCTGGCCTTGCGCGCACCCACATGATCCGCCAAAGCCCCAAACAGGCTCACCTTTTCCTGCTGGCGTTCCGGCGCAAAACTGCGCCCAATGCGCCCGCCTGCATCAATCACGCCGGGGCCAAGCGGTTGGGGCAATGCAGACAGCGCGCGCGTGGGCCGCCCTTCAATCGCGGCCTCCCAATCAACGCTGTGCAAATACAACCCACTTGGCTCCACCGGCTTATAAACCGTAGCCAAGCGCGTGCGATCTTTGAGCGCCTCCATGCGGTTCTCATAAGAATCAACAATGCTCTCCCAGCGCCCCTCCCGCGCAGGTGTCAGTTGATCGTCAAAAACCAGAGGCGCACCCGGCAAATAATCAAACAGCGTTTCCATATCGTCATGGAAAAACGGCGCCCAATGTTCCATGCCCGAATGCTTGCGCCCAGCTGAAACAGCCTCATAAAGCGGATCATCCGTGCCAGCTGCCCCAAAAGCGAGGCGGTAGTTCTGGCGAAACCGCGTGATCGACGCCTCATCCAGCAGCACCTCGGACACCGGCGCCAGTTCAACCCGCTCAACCTTCTCAATCGTGCGCTGCGTCGCGGGATCAAAGCGCCGCGCTCCGTCCAGAACATCCCCAAAAAGATCAAGCCGCACTGGATGGCTCGCACCGGGCGGGAAAATATCAATCAGCCCGCCGCGCACCGCATAATCGCCCGGCTCCGTCACTGTCGGGCTTTGGGTGAACCCCATCCGCACCAGAAACGTCTTGAGCGCCTCAACATCAATCTGGCGATCCACCACGGCCGTAAAGCTCGCATTTTGCAGCAATCCGCGTGCAGGCACCCGCTGCATCGCCGCATTCAGCGTCGTGAGCAGCACCATCGGGCGATCAAACCCTTCCGCCAAAGCGGCCAAAGTCGCCATGCGCGTTGCAGACACATCCGCATTAGGCGACACCCGATCATAAGGTACACAATCCCACGCCGGAAAACTCATCACAGGCAAATCAGGCGCAAAAATCCGCAATGCATCAAGCATGGCCCGAAGCCGCGCCTCATCACGGGCCACATGCACAACCGGACCCTGCGCGCGCGTGACCAAATCCGCCAAAACTGACGCGTCAAACCCCTCCGGGGCGCCGCCGATCACAACATGCGTATTATCGAGTTTTTTTGCCATGGCAGCGGCCTAACTGAGCCGCTGGCTCAGAGCAAGCCCGAACCAAATCAGAGCCAGAAAACCGTCTTTGTTGCGACGTTGATGATCGTGAATACCATTGCAATTGCGACCACGATAATGCCCAGAACTTGATTCCAGAATCGCCGCTTAAGCAGCGCCTGGCACAGCGCGACCCCTTTCAGACCTTGATCCTGAATCCGGTAAGACAGGCGAAAGGCGAAAACCCAAACGAACATCATTGGTGCCAAAAATAGAAAAATACCCTGAGCCAACTCATAGTCGTAGAAAAATCCAAAGGTCGCACTGACGGCCAGCAAGAAGAACAGAATGCCCGTCCAAACACCCCCCGCACGCGTACCGTAAAAACCGCGATTGCGCCGTGCGGAGATCCCTGCAAGCAGCTCTGTCTCGGCAATAGCTTTCTGATCGCCATTCAGCCCACGCACAATCATGTCGTAGGGCACGTTGAGCGTACGCATACAAACAGCCGACCAATGCACGGCCAACATGATCCAAAACCAAGCGCTCTCAAAGCTTTTTGGATCGACGTAAGAAAAAAGCTCCATGGTTGGAGAAGCCCCTGTAGAATACCTGCATCCTTAATCGGACAGGCGAAAAATTGTTCGCACCGTCTTGTTGTCGGCACTTGATCATGGCATCGCTTAAGAAAGCGACAAGAATGAGGCTCCAATGCGTCCGTTTTCTGCACATTTCCCCCTATCTCGCCCCCGTAGGTTGCGTCACTCAGGTTGGATTCGTGAAATGGTGCAAGAATCCCGGCTGAGCGTAAAAGATTTGATTTGGCCGATTTTTATCCGCGATGGCGAAGGCATTGTTGAGCCGGTCGACGCCATGCCCGGCGTCAATCGCCTGAGTATCGACAAAGCGGTTGAAGCCGCAAAAATGGCGGCCGATCTCGGCATTCCTTGCATTGCCCTTTTTCCTTACACCGATGCGTCGCTGAAAACGCCCGATGGGGCTGAGGCATGGAATCCCAACAATCTGGTAAATCAAGCCACCCGAGCGATCAAAGCCGCCGTACCCGAAATTGGCATCATGCTCGACGTCGCCCTTGATCCCTACAATTCCGATGGCCATGATGGCATCGTGCGCAACGGTGAAATCCTCAACGACGAGACCCTGATTGCGCTAGAAAAACAAGCGCTCAGCCATGCAGAGGCCGGCGCCAACATTCTGGGCCCCTCCGACATGATGGACGGGCGCATTGGCTTTATCCGTCAATCGCTCGAAAATCACGAATTCCAGAATACGATGATCATGAGCTACGCGGCCAAATACGCCTCCGCCTTTTATGGCCCGTTCCGCGATGCCACAGGCTCCAGCGGAGCGCTCAGCGGCGACAAAAAAACCTATCAGATGAACCCCGGCAACACCGATGAGGCGCTCATGGAAGTGGCTCAGGACATTTCCGAGGGTGCAGATATGGTCATGGTCAAACCCGGCCTGCCCTATCTCGACATTTGCACCCGCGTGAAGCGCGAATTTGGCGTGCCAACCTTCGCCTATCAGGTGTCGGGCGAATACGCGATGATCATGGCCGCGGCGCAAAACGGTTGGATTGATGGCGACAAAGCAATGCTGGAAAGCTTGCTCGCCTTCAAACGCGCAGGTTGCGACGGCATTTTGACCTATTTTTCAGTGGATGTCGCCAAAGCGCTTGGCTGATACCGGCCTGTGCGCCAGCGCACCGACGCCCACCCAAAAAATCCCCAAGATGGCATCAAAACCACCCGGAGGATTTCAAATGCGCACCAATTTCAGCACAGCTTTCATCGCAGCTTTACTCACGGCCCCAAGCGCAATGGCCTTGGAGCCCTGCAAAGCCACCCCCAAAATCAAAGCGCAAACCAACCTTGAGGAAATGTCCAACATCTATTTCGGCGACACCTCCTTTGAGTTCGCAATCATGCTCGCAACCAACGCGCGCGCTTTCACCAAAGACTTCAAGTTTATCAGCGACGTCAACAACCTGCCCAAAGACAAGCCGGGCACCCCCTCCCGCCTGTGCATCCCCGCAAATGACGAAGCCACAACTCTCAAAAACCGCTTCGAGCTCTATCTCGATGCCGTCGCCGACATGTCCCTCGCCGAACCCTCTGAAGTGGTGACAACTCTTGACCCTGTAGGGCCATCCGGCCCACAAAAAGTCGTCAGCTGGATCCGCCGGGATCAAGCCCAAAGCCTTGCCAAGTCAACTCCGGTCGGGGGCGATTACACCCCAAGCGGTGCCATGTGGGTCACCCTTGATCCGCATGTGCAAAACTTCTGTCAGGATTATGCCGCCAATCATTCAGATGAGTTGTCCGCAATCACATTGCGGCTTGAACAGCGCCTTGGTCTGCCACCAAACGCCTCAAAAACCGATTTCGCGTTTTTCCAGATCGACGCCCCACGCAACAAATCCAACCTCTTCCGCCCCTGCGGCGACACGGAAGTCACAGACACAACCTGCAAACTTGCGCCACCCACATGTAAAGCCGAAACCACAGCTCTCGAGGCTGTTCAAAACGCGCTAGACCAAAGCACAGCAAGCGACAAAAGCAGCCTCATTGCGCAACTCTCCGGTGCCGCGAAATCCCATACAATCTGCCACGCAGAAATGGATTTCTTCTTCCAGCAATACTACTCTTCCTATGGCCAAGCCCGCCCGGTGGAATACCCATGGACCTCGCTTGGCTACACATTTGACTGGGCCCCGGGGCGTCCGCTGGCGGGAAATCTGGATGGGTTCGTCGTTGTGGGCGAAAGTGAGTATGTTGTGCCAGCTGGCACCAAGATCACCTATCTGGGTCAAGCGAGCACCGCGCAATATTGCAACGCGCAGCAGTGAATTGGCAAGATTTGTACGCACTCATGTGATCCACAACTCCAGACTGGTAAAACCTCGACGCGCTTGGTAAATGTAGCGTAGCCGGCAAAAAGACCGGATATATCTTGAGGTTTTGAGCGCGGTCCCGCGCACAGTACAGGAGGTTGCCTATCATGCACCCAACATTTTCCCGATGGACGCGCCGCTCCATGTTGCTCGCCGCATTGGCCTTGGCCGCGTGTAGCAACGCAACAGGCGACCGTGACGAACTAGACGGTCGCGTAGATCGCGCGCTGAGCGAACTTTATTCCACTGTGCCAGGGACAGAAGAATTGTCCCGCCAAGCCTCCGGGGTGCTCGTCATCCCATCCGTAAATGAAGCGGGCCTATTCGTCGGGGGATCATACGGCGAAGGCGCTTTGGTCATTGGCGGCGCAAAAGTTGACTATTATTCCGCTGCATCCGCCTCAATCGGCTTTCAAGTTGGTGGCCAGCGCTACCGTCACGCGATCTTCTTTATGACGCCAGAGGCTCTCGCCAAATTCCGCCAAACTGACGGTTGGGAGATTGGCGTCGATGCAGAATACGCAGTTGCGGAGAACGGCAACTCAGTGACCGTAACCTCTACCTCTGTGAACAAGCCTGTCTATGCAGTCGTGTTTGGTCAAAAAGGCCTGCTTGTCGGCGCATCTATTGAAGGCCTGAAATACAGCAGAATTGTGCGCTAAGCTCCTCAGTTTTTGACGCCTAAGTCGCTGATATTGCGCTATTAAAAATTAGAACAGCTTCCGTTACTTCTCTAGAGGAGTAACGGAAGCGAGATCAAAAAAAATCAGTCGTCCAATTTACGCAAACGCCGGATCAAGCTCGACGTATCCCAACGCCCGCCACCCTGCTTTTGCACATCCTTATAATACTGATCCACCGTCGCCGTGATCGGCAAACTCGCGCCATTCGAATTCGCCTCCTCCAGACAAATGCTCAAATCCTTGCGCATCCAATCCACAGCAAACCCAAAGTCGAACTCATCCTTCAGCATCGTGACGCCGCGGTTCTCCATCTGCCAAGAGCCCGCCGCCCCTTTCGAGATCACGTCCAGAACCGCCTCACCATCTAGCCCAGCTTTCTGCGCGAAATTCATGCCCTCAGACAGCCCCTGCAGCACACCGGCAATACAAATCTGATTGACCATCTTCGTGAGCTGCCCAGAACCAAGCGGCCCCATCAACCGGCAAGACCGCGCAAATGCATCAATCACGCCCTCAACCTTGGCATATGTGGCCGCGTCGCCCCCACACATCACCGTCAAAACGCCGTTTTCTGCACCGGCTTGACCACCAGAAACCGGACCATCAATGAACCCAATGCCCTTTGCCGCAGCCGCCGCACCCATTTCCCGCGCGATCGACGCCGAGGCTGTCGTGTGATCCACAAACACCGTGCCTGACGTCATCCCCGCCAGCGCGCCATCATCGCCCAGAACAACGCTCGCCAGATCAGCGTCATTGCCAACACAGGCAAACACGATATCCGCCCCCTCAGCCGCCTTGGCCGGTGTTGCCGCAGATGTCCCGCCATGCTCCTTGACCCAAGCCTCTGCTTTGGCAGCCGTGCGGTTATAAACGCAGACGTCATGCCCCTTGGCCTTCAAATGCCCGGCCATCGGATACCCCATTACGCCAAGTCCCAGAAAAGCTGTTTTCGCCATGTTGTGCCTCACTCTTAGATGATGATGTTTGATTGCTGACACTGTTCTGGCCTGCTATCCAAGGAGCGTCAAGCACCCCACACTCGAGGCTTTCATGGCGCGTGTCTTTCGCATTCTCTACCGCAGTTTTCTCGTGCTGGGCGCGTTGGTGCTCATTGCCGGGGCGCTCGTCTACTATCTCGCCAGCCAATCCTTGCCGGATTACGATGCAGACTGGCGAGCTGTTGGTGTGAACGGTCCGCTTGAAATCGTGCGCGACAGCCATGCAGTGCCCCATATTTCTGCCGAAAACGAGCTCGACATCTTTTACGGGCTCGGATTTGCCCATGCGCAGGATCGCTTGTGGCAAATGATGCTGCTCAGACGCACTGCACAAGGTCGCTTGTCAGAGATGTTTGGCAAAGACACCCTCAGCGTAGACCGTCTGTTGCGCGCGCTTGATCTCTACAATGTTGCGCGCAAAAACGTCGAGTATCAAAGCGCGGAAACACTCTCCAAACTCGAAGCCTACTCCGCTGGCGTAAACGGCTGGCTGCGCATCGTTCAAGAAGAAGCGCTTGGTCGCGGGGCCCCCGAATTCCTGCTGTTCTCCAAAGAAATCGCACCATGGACCCCTGCGGACTCCCTGGCGATCATGCGTATTATGGCCTTGCAATTGACCGATCAGGCCCGTCGCGAGATCATGCGTGCCAAGGTCGCGCTGCGCCTCAGCCCTGAGCGTCTACAGGATCTTTACCCAGATGATCCGGGCATGCCTTACATGGCCGCACCAGAATTTGCTGGGGTTTTTCAGGATCATCGCCCAGCGGCTCTACCGGTCCAACACGCCCTCAATCCCATGCGCGAAGTTGGCTTGGCCGGTGCCTCCAACGCATGGGCCGCGCGCGCGGGTCGCGTTGCCGGTGGTGGCACGCTCTTGGCCAATGATCCCCATCTTGGCCTGTCCGCGCCTTCTATTTGGATGCTGGCAGCACTCAACTTTGAAGATGGCGGCGTGATAGGCGGCACAATACCGGGCATTCCCGGCATCCTCGTTGGGCGAAACTCAACACTTGGATGGGGGCTGACGACCGCATATCTCGATGATCAGGACGTCTATATTGAAAAACTCAATCCCGACAACCCGGAAGAATATCTTACACCCGACGGATACAAGCCTCTGGAAATTACCCGCGTGCTGATCGAAATTGACGGTGAACCTGCCATCACTGACACGCTGATGCGCACGCGGCACGGCCCGGTCATTCCAAAAGAACATTTCGGGCTTGAGGGCTTTTTGACAGAAGGCCATGTCGCAGCACTTGCATGGCCTGCACTCGATCCAACGGACCAAACCATTGAAACTCTGTTTGGTCTCATCCACGCCAAAACCGTGCAAGAAGCCCGTGACCTGACCCGAAAATATTCCATTCCCGCGCAAGTCCTTACCTTCGCAGATCAAAACTCCATTGCGATACAAGCCATGGGCGTCACCCCGCGACGCAAAGCCGATAGCCAATCCCAAGGCCGTTTGCCAAGCCCCGGCTGGGTGGCAGAAAATGACTGGGATGGCTACCTGCCCTTTGACACCAACCCACATGAGATCAACCCTGCCTCTGGCATCGTCGTCAATACCAACAACCGGCTTGTTGACCGCCCCTTCCCGAACCATTTCTCCCATTCTTGGGGCGATAGCCAACGCATTCAACGGGCCCTGCGGATGCTCAATGGGCGGGAATTTCACACGCTTGATAGTTTCATTGAAATTCAGTCCGACACGGTGTCACCAACAGCCCGCACACTGCTTCCCCTAATTGCCAAAGACCTGTGGTGGACCGGCGAACCTGCGGCGTCAGGCACGCCAGAACGTCGTCGCCAAAAGGCGCTGGAACTTCTGGCGAACTGGAACGGCGAGATGTCCGAGCATGACCCCGAACCCCTAATCTACGCAGCATGGGTCCGAGCACTTCAGCGACGCATCGCGGTGGATGAACTGGGCAATCTGACAGAGCGCATGCGCCGCCTAAACCCCCTGTTTCTCGAACGTGTGTACCGCGATATTTCAGAGGCCTCGATTTGGTGCGATGTCATCCAAACCACACCCAAGGAAACCTGCACCGATCAGTCCCGCCTCGCTCTTGATGAGGCCCTCATTGACCTCCAAGAACGCTATGGTCCCAAGGTCGAAAGTTGGCGCTGGGGCGATGCACATCAGGCAAAACACAAACACGAAGTGCTGGGAAACATCCCGCTCCTGTCATGGATCGTGAATATCGTTCAGGATACACCGGGCGGCGATAATACACTGCTCCGGGGCCAAACATCCGGGCGCGGCGACGACCCGTTTACAAACATCCACGGCAGCGGCTACCGGGCAGTCTACAATTTTTCCGACCCCGACAGTTCGGTCTTTATGATTTCAACTGGGCAAAGCGGGCACCCTCTGTCCCGCCATTACGACGATCTTGCTCAGCTTTGGCGTCGTTCGGAATACGTGCCAATGTCGCTCAACCCAGAACTTGCACGCGGCGGCGCTGTCGGCATCACCCGCATTACCCCAAAATAATTTCATAAAATTTTTCACAATGTGACCTAGCGCACATAAGCCTCGCGAAATTGCGTCTATACCAAAGACAGTAGCGAGTACTTCAGTAACACCTTAGCCAAAATCTTTGCGTTCCCAGTTGCCTAAATTTGCACAAAACCGAACCGGTCCTTGACCGACATTTCTTATGAGACGTCGTGCTGGGGGGTGGGAACAGATGCCTTTCAGACTTCCCCCGAAAGGTGTCAGTTATCGCACAACAGCCGCGTAGGGCCGGGCTGAATTTTGTTTTGAGGTTACTGCTGCATCCCTCGCGATGTTGCGAAGATCAATATTCTGGTCTCTCGTATCTCC
>CAZQMR010000137.1:0-9166 GCA_964594465.1 uncultured Rhodobacterales bacterium | reverse complement strand
CATAAACTGAGGCTCCCCCGACCACAGGATCGCGCCGCCAACTTTTGCCAAAACCGGCGCTGACTCCCGGCCATAGGCCGCATAAGCATCCGCGCCAGAACACCGCGCGCCATCCGGGTATTCGGCCACATCATGGAGCGCGACGAGATTGAGCATCTCGACGGGTTGATCGCGGGGCAGGTCTTTGAAGGCGGCGAAATGCTCGCGGGACGGGTCGATGAATTGATCGGGCATGGGCGGCTGGCTCCTAAAATCGCACTGGCGCCAGCTTCCCCCGATTTTAACCTCTCATCAAGCTTTCAGCCCAAAATTAGCCAAATCTTAACACCTCGTGCCTGCACAGTGCATGGCACACATCATATGCGTGGCGGAACTGTGCGCACAAAAAAGCCCCGGCCAACGCTTGGTCGACCGAGGCTTTTGTCACTCTCTCCCGAGTAACTCAGATAGGCTTAAGCAAGCGCTGCTTTGGCCTGATCTACAATCGCGTTGAACGCATCCGGCTCATGCACGGCGAGATCGGCAAGAACCTTACGGTCGACTTCGATCCCGGCCAATGACAGACCGTTGATGAAACGCGAATATGTCAGCGCATCGTCATGGGCGCGCACACCCGCATTGATCCGCTGGATCCACAATGCACGGAAGGTCCGCTTGCGCACTTTCCGGTCGCGTGTGGCATATTGATTAGCCTTATCAACGGCTTGCGTGGCGGTGCGGAAGTTTGAATTCCGGGCACCATAATAGCCTTTGGCGGCTTTGATAACTTTTTTGTGGCGGGCGTGGGTGACTGTACCGCTTTTTACTCTGGACATATCTGGCGCTCCTTAACGGTCGTAGGGCATGTAGCCCTTAACGATTTTTGCATCTGCGGCGCAAAGTGTGGTCGTGCCACGCGCATCACGGATAAATTTCTTTGAGCGTTTGATCATGCCGTGGCGCTTACCGGCTTGTGCAGCCAGAACGCGGCCCGTGGCCGTCACTTTAAAGCGCTTTTTGGCGCTTGATTTGGTCTTCATCTTGGGCATTTTCATCTCCTGAAATCAAAGAGTTAAGGTACATCAACACGGCAGCCCTTTCGCCGGAAGATGGGATTAGAGCGCGGCTTTTGCCATAGGCACCCCTGCATTGCAAGCACTGATCTTAAGTCAGGGGGTGAACCCCAGAACATTCCGCACCAAATGGGTCAATGCCACATTCAGATCCTCAAAGCTGAAGTTGCCGTTTTTGGCGGTTCGGGTCCAATACCCAAACACCGCAAACAGGATCAACGCGCCAAAAAACAGCAAGCGAGAACCTTCGTCAAAGAGATGCGAAATCAGTGCAAAAACCGTAACAACACCGAAAAATGCTGAGGTCACAAGGAGTGTTTCATAAAGAGACATTAACCCAGCATTTACCCTGTTTTGTTACTCAGGCTCTCCCTCATAAATCAGTTTTTCCTGCACCGGAGCCACGCGCAGAATATTTGTCGTGCCGGGCTGGTTAAACGGAATGCCTGCCGTGACAATAATCTTATCGTCCTCATTTGCAAACCCATGCTGGCGTGCAGCCCGTGCCGCGCTCACAACCGCCAGCTTAAAGCGGTTCACTTCGCCGGTCATTACGCAATGCAGACCCCAGATCAGCGACAAGCGTCGCGCTGTTCCAATCATCGGTGTCAGCGCAATAATCGGCACCATGGGTCGCTCACGGCTGGCCAAAATCGCCGTCGTGCCCGAATGGGTGAAGCAGCAAATCGCGCAGACATCCGTTGTTTCAGCAACCTCCCGCGCGGCCACTGTGATCGCATCCGCCGTGCGCTCGCGCGATGGGGTGCGCGAGGCTTCGATGACCGTGCGATACGTCGGGTCTTTTTCGACCTCGATTGCAACATTGTTCATCGTGGTCACGGCTTCAATCGGGTAATCGCCTGCCGCAGATTCCGCAGACAGCATCACCGCATCGGCACCTTCATAGATCGCTGTTGCCACATCGGACACTTCGGCGCGGGTCGGCACAGGCGAGGAGATCATGCTCTCCATCATCTGTGTCGCTACAACCACCGGCTTACCCACATTCCGACACGCCCTAACAAGGCGCTTTTGGATCGGCGGCAGGTCCTGCACCGGCAGTTCGACGCCCAAATCCCCACGGGCAACCATGATGCTGTCGCTCACTGCCAAAATCTCGTCAAAGCGATCCACCGCAGCCGGTTTTTCGACTTTGACCATCACCGAGGCACGGCCCTTGATCAGCTCCTTGGCCTCGGTCACGTCTTCGGGGCGCTGCACGAAGGAAAGCGCGATCCAGTCCACCCCCAGCGAGCAGGCAAATTCCAAGTCGCTGAGGTCTTTTTCTGAAAGTGCGGCCAGTGGAAGCACCACATCCGGCACATTCACGCCCTTGCGATCAGAGATTTCGCCGCCCACAAGCACTTCGGTCAGCGCATGATCATCGCTGCACTCAACGACTTTAAGCGCGATTTTTCCGTCATTGACCAGCAGGCGCGCACCCGGCTCCAGCGCTTTGAAAATCTCAGGATGCGGCAGACAAACACGGGTTTTATCGCCCGGTGCCGCGTCCAGATCAAAGCGGAATTGCGCGCCAATCTCCAGCATCTGAGGCCCACCGTCGAATACACCGCAGCGCAGCTTTGGCCCCTGCAGATCGGCCAGAATGCAAATCGGACGGCTCAGCTCGACTTCGATCTCGCGGATGATCTTGTGACGCGCGCGAATGTCGTCTTGTGTGCCATGGCTCATATTCAGGCGAAACACGTCAGCACCTGCTTCAAAGAGCGCTGCAATCATTTCCTTGGTGTCCGAAGCCGGGCCCAATGTCGCAACTATTTTGACGCTTCTTTGTCGATGCATGTGATCAAACCTGCTGTTAGTCATATCTTTTCTTTGCACATTCTATACCTGTTATCCCGGTGAATTACCTCGTAAAAATGCCTCAAAGCGCAGATAATTTATCACGAAATTCTTGTGAATATGAAGGCCATCACTGTGACAACCCCGACCCTCTCGCATGAATGTTTCGCGCCTGACGCGCCATCGGACATTTTGTTTCTATGTGATCACGCGACCAACATCGTGCCCGCCTTTGTTGGCAATCTGGGCCTGCCAGCTCAGGAAATGGAGCGCCATATCGCCTGGGATCCTGGCGCGGAAGGCATCGCTCACGCGCTGGCAAAAACCTTTGAGGCCAGCGTCATCGCGAGCCGATTCTCGCGCCTTGTGATCGACCCAAATCGCGGTGCCGATGATCCCACGCTGATCATGCAGCTTTACGACGGCACGATTATTCCTCGAAACGCCGCAATCAGTGCCCGCGACGCGGCCGAGCGGCGCGAAAAGCTCTACGATCCTTACCACTACGCCATCAACCACTGGCTCGATACGCGCCTCGCGGCAGGGCAAACGCCCAAAATCATCTCGCTGCACACGTTCACGCCAAAACTTAAGGGCAAACCCAAACGCCCTTGGGAAATCGGCGTGCTTTATGCCCGCGATCGCCGCATGGCAGACCCGCTTTTGACCAGTCTTGGTGAAGACAAGACGCTCACAATTGGCGACAATCAACCCTATACCGGGGCACTCATCGGCGATTGCATGGATCAGCATGGATTGCAGCGTGGTCTGCCCCATATACTAATTGAGATCAGAAATGACTTGATTACGAGCGCCAGCGGCCAAACACTATGGGCGGATCGGCTGGTGCCGCATCTAAGGCGCGCAATTGAAGCGCTGGACTAACTAGGGGAAGACCAAAATGGACGCACAAACGCAACTCGAACTGGAAGCCGCCGCCTTTCGCCGCCTGCGCGATCACCTGCGCACCCGCACGGATGTGCAAAATATCGACATGATGAACCTCTCGGGGTTTTGCCGCAATTGCCTGTCGCGCTGGTATCAAGAAGAGGCCAACGCCCGCGGTGTTGAGATGAACAAGGCCGAGGCGCGCGAGATCTATTACGGCATGCCCTTTGATGAGTGGCGCGACAAGTACCAAACCGAAGCCAGCCCAGAGGCCAAGGCCGCCTTCGCGAAAAACCACTGAGCGCGCGCAATACATTGACCCTACAGGACACCAAATTAGACGCCCTCTCTGAGGACGAATTGATCCGCCTTGCTTACGCCGTGACGCTTGAACCGGAGCGCTATGGCGAGCTGATGGAGGCATGGTCCGACAGTTTCGAACACATCAGCGAAGGTGCGGTAAAGGACGTAAATCGTCACTTTGACCGCGCGCTTTCAATCATGGATCGTTTAGGTCGGGGCGAGCCATCTATTGCAAAAAGCCCTCAGGAGTTGGTCGCAGAGATTGCCCGCCCTGCTTTGCTGGTTGACCCAGATGGCGCTGTTCTGGCGAGCAACCCAGCCCTTGACGCGTTTTGCCCAGAGCGACCGAATGACGTAAGCGACCTGCACATTTCGTCAAACAATTCTGCGGAACTCAGGGAGCTTTTGACAAACCTTGAGATTGCCAAACTCAACTGTGCCCTCATGGTGCTGCGGCTCTATCATGACGCCGATGACACTGCGCTGATCATGGCCGTCACCGCCGTGACCCTGCCCGATGGACGCCGCGCGGCTCAAGTGACCAGTCTTGATCTTGCTTACCGCGAACAGGTCGGAGCGCTGGTGGGGGAAACATTTGGTCTCACGAAATCCGAAATCGCCGTCGCCCAAGGCATTGTGGATGGCTATTCTACAAACGAAATTGCAGAGCGGCGCGGGCGCTCACTGGAAACCATTCGCAGCCAAGTTAAGTCGGTGCTTCAAAAGGCTGATCTGCGCTCCCAAACCGAGCTGATCCGGGTTTTTGCAGGTCTGGGTGAGCTCGTGGACGCCCGCGATGATGCACAAACCACGGCGCGTGTGCCTGAGATCATAATCCGCGACGACGGGCGCAAGCTCGCCTTTGAAAGCTTTGGCCCCGCCTCAGGCCGCCCTGTCTTGATGATGCATGGCATGCTCGACGGGTTTCCTGTTGGGCCGCGCATCCTACGGCTGTTGAAGGCGCGAAACATTCGCATCGTTGGGGTTTGGCGCCCTGCCTTTCATCTCTCTGATCCAGACGGTCCGATCACCAACGCCGCCGAGCGCTTTACTGAAGATGTTGGCGCAGTGATGGACCAGCTGGAGATCGAGCGCGCACCAGTTCTGGGGCATCTGGGTGGCTCGCTTTATGCATTTGCAACGGCGGCGCAACTGGGCACACGGATCAGCGGGGTCGTCACTGTTGGCGGGGCCGTGCCGATCATTGATCAGGCCCTGATCCGCCGCCAACCCCGCCGTCAACGCATCATTGGTCTGACGGCCAAGTATTTCCCTGCAACCCTGCCCCTTCTGCTGCGGGCCGGAATTGGCGATTTCGATGCAGATGGTGGCAAACGCTTTATCGGCGACCTTTACAACAGCCTGCCCTTTGATCGCGACGTGTTGGAGGCAAACGGCCATTTCGAACTTTACCGCGACGAGCTGGAAAAGGGCTTGTCCCAAGGTTTCCGTGGCTTCCAGATTGATGCCGCCATGATCGTGCGGGACTGGGCCGGATGGCTTGAGAAAATCGACCACCCCGTCGACCTAATCCACGGCGCCCATGACCGCGTGGTCCAGATCGAAGCTGTGCGCGCCTTTGCAAAGACGCTGCCGCGCGGAGAACTGACCGAGATCAGCGATTTGGGGCAGTTGGTGCTGTATGCGCGGCCCAAGCTGGTTGTTGACGCAATCGAGCGGCATTTGGCGTAAAAAAGGTGGGTTGAAAACCCACCCTACGACAGCGGCAAGTGCATACTCTCGGGTCTTGACAGTTCGAAACCCGCCTCGACTTTAGACTAATGCAAGCCGGGCTCATTAGTTTTCAGCTAGGTCTCTTCTTCTGCGCGACACGCCAAAAATGGCAGCCACGACAGCAAGGCTGATTGCGGGCAAGAATACGAATATCAGAAACACGCCGCGCCCAACCAATGCGCCTTGGTCTTGTGTTGGGTCATCTTGCATCAAAAGAACAACGACAGCGACCAGCACGATACCAAACAAGGAAATGATCCATGCGACGGGAAGAAGCCGCCCGACCCAATATGCCAAAGCTGCAGGCAAAATCAGCATCGAAACGAAGACCAGATACCCCAAAGTTTCTCTCCACGACTGACCATTTGATCCCCTGAATTCTATCGGGTTGGGTTTAAGAATTGCAAAGAAAAAGGGCCGCTCCAATTTGGAGCGGCCCTTTTCTCATTCTTTCTCAGAGACTTAATCCACGATTGGATCTGAGTACTCGTCGCCTGTGCGATCGTCCGCTGGCGCATCGCCAAAGGTGCTTTCGGCTGTTGGTGCGCTTGGCGCTTCCAGAACACCGGCCACTGCTGCGGCGGCTTCTGCCTCCTCCTGCTTCACAGCAAGGATTTTGGCGTCGCGCTCTTGAGCAACCCGTTTGATCGTGTGAGTTGCCCCACCTGTACCAGCCGGGATCAGGCGACCAACGATCACGTTCTCTTTGAGACCGATCAGCTTGTCGCGCTTACCCTTCGTAGAGGCTTCTGTGAGAACACGTGTGGTCTCTTGGAAGGACGCCGCGGAGATGAACGAACGTGTCTGCAGCGACGCCTTGGTGATGCCGAGCAGAATTGGCCCACCTTTGGCAGGCTCGCGCCCATCGGCAACCGCCTTGGCATTGGTCTCTTCGAACTCGGTCCGATCAACCTGCTCACCCTTAAGAAGCGTGGTTCCACCTGACTCGGTGATCTCCCACTTCTGGAGCATCTGGCGCACGATCACTTCGATATGCTTATCGTTGATCTTCACGCCCTGCAGGCGATACACGTCCTGAACCTCGTTGATCAGATACTCCGCCAGCGCCTCAATCCCCATAATGCCGAGGATATCATGCGGGGCCGGGTTACCATCCATGATGTATTCACCCTTTTGGACAAAATCACCTTCCTGAACCGGAATGTGCTTACCCTTCGGCACCATGTAATCAATCGGATCCAAGCTCTCATCTGCTGGCTGCACCGAGATGCGACGCTTGTTCTTGTAGTCGCGCCCGAAGCGAACATAGCCGTCAGCCTCTGCGATGATGGCGTGGTCTTTGGGGCGGCGTGCCTCAAAGAGCTCGGCCACACGCGGCAGACCACCGGTGATGTCCTTGGTTTTCGCACCCTCGCGCGGAATACGCGCCAGCACGTCACCAGCCTTCACATCTTGGCCATCCTCGACGGACAAAATCGCATCCACAGACATCGCATGAACCTCTGGGTTGCCATTATCAAGCCGCACAGGCTCGCCGGTGGCAGGGTCCATCACGATGATTTCCGGCTTCAGCTCGTTGCCCTTAGGCGCTGCACGCCAGTCAGACACGATGCGCTGGGAGATACCGGTGGCTTCATCCATTTCTTCGCGCATGGAGATACCATTTGCGAGGTCCACGAATTTGGCCTGACCGTCTTTCTCAGCGATGATCGGAAGCGTGTAGGGATCCCACTCAAACAACTTATCGCCGCGCGCAATCTTCGCACCCGCTTTGGCAAGCATCTTGGAACCATAGCCAACCTTGTAAGACGCCCGCTCAACATCGTTTTCATCAACAACGCGGATTTCCATGTTCCGGCCCATCACGATGCTTTCGCCATCCTGATTGGTCAGAAGGTTCGGGTTCGCGATCTCAAGCTTACCCTCTTGGCTGCTTTCCTGGAAGGACTGTGAGCCACCCTGCGCAATCCCGCCAATGTGGAAGGTCCGCATGGTCAGCTGTGTGCCCGGCTCACCGATGGACTGCGCAGCAATAATGCCCACAGCCTCACCCGGATTGACGCGCGTACCGCGCGCCAGATCACGACCATAACAGGTCGCACAAATGCCGTCCTCAGCCTCACATGTCAGAGGTGAGCGGATTGAGAAGGAAACAACGCCCGCGTCTTCAATGAGATCCGCCATGCGCTCGTCGATCAACTCGCCGCGCCTGCAAAGCACCTCTTCTGTGCCCGGCTTGATCACATCCTCATTGGCCACGCGGCCCAGAATGCGCTCAGAGAGCGAAGACACAACCTCACCATCATTGACCGCAGCTTGTGCAGTAATGCCCAACTCCGTGCCGCAATCCTCAACGGTGACGATACAATCCTGTGCCACATCCACGAGACGGCGGGTCAGATAACCCGAGTTCGCAGTCTTAAGCGCTGTATCCGCCAAGCCCTTACGAGCACCGTGGGTTGAGTTGAAGTACTCAAGAACGGTCAGACCTTCTTTAAAGTTCGACACAATCGGCGTTTCGATGATTTCACCGTTTGGCTTGGCCATCAGACCACGCATACCGCCCAGCTGCTTCATCTGAGCAGGGGAGCCACGCGCACCGGAGTGGGCCATCATATAGACCGAGTTGGGCTCCATATCAGCGCCCGCATCATCCTTCTTCATGGATGAAATCTCAGCCATCATGGCGTCCGCCACATTGTCCGAACACTTCGACCAGGCATCGACAACTTTGTTATATTTCTCGCCCTGAGTGATCAGACCGTCCATATATTGCTGTTCGAATTCCTTCACCTGATCGCGCACATCGTCAACGATGGTCCATTTGGTGTCTGGAATGACCATGTCATCCTTACCAAAGGAAATCCCCGCTTTGAACGCTTCAGTAAAGCCTAGTGTCATGATCTGATCACAGAAGATGACGCTCTCTTTTTGGCCGCAGTGACGATACACCGTATCAATCACCTCACCGACCTCTTTCTTGCGAAGCAGGCGGTTCACGATCTCATACGGCGCACGGTAGTTCTTGGGCAGCAAGCCGCCCAGCTTCAAACGGCCCGGTGTGGTTTCCACACGGGTGTTATAGGCATTGCCTTCTTCGTCGATCTGCTCGATCCGCGCCTCGATCTTGGAATGCAGATGCACCAGACCCGCATTGAGCGCGTGATCCACCTCTTCCATCGAGCCAAAGACCATGCCTTCGCCCATCATACCTTCGCGCATCAGCGAGAGGTAGTAAATCCCGAGGATCATATCCTGAGAAGGCACGATGATCGGCTTACCATTGGCAGGCGACA
The DNA here is from genome assembly GCA_964594465.1 of uncultured Rhodobacterales bacterium. Taxonomy (GTDB): domain Bacteria; phylum Pseudomonadota; class Alphaproteobacteria; order Rhodobacterales; family Rhodobacteraceae; genus CAZQMR01. The sequence continues at coordinate 129 of CAZQMR010000137.1, read as the reverse complement.
GCACGTTGTTGGTCGACATCATGAGCACGCGGGCTTCAAGCTGCGCCTCAAGGGAAAGCGGTACGTGGACCGCCATCTGGTCGCCATCAAAGTCAGCGTTAAAGGCCGAACACACCAGCGGGTGCAGCT
>CAZQMR010000136.1:0-9290 GCA_964594465.1 uncultured Rhodobacterales bacterium | reverse complement strand
TACCGCGCTTGGCATACCCGTCACAAAAACTGCAGGATAAGTCCGTTCGGGGAAGGGGGAACATCTCTCACCCCGATTTGGGCAATAAGGCCCAAGGGGACTACACGTGCCGCGCGCAGGCTTCCATTGCATGTGTTATCGCGCGTTCGGTGACGTCCAGGTCTTCGTCATTATGCGCTAAGGATGCGTAGAATTTCATTGGCGCTTTCAAGATTCCATCGGCACGCAAGGATGTGTTGAACGCACTCTGCAGATTGGCATTTGCCTTGAGTGTGTCGCGGTAGTTGTGCATTGGCCCGGCTGCAAAGACGATGTCGAACAAGACCGGATCACCGACGACAGTGGCGGGCAGGCCCGCATTTTTCGCACCCGCCTCAAGGGCTGCCATCAATCTGCGACCCGTTTTGCGCAATGTGTCATAGGCACCATCGCGTTTTAGGATTTCCAATGTTTTCAGCCCAGCCGCTGCTGCAATCGGGTTACCGCTGAGTGTGCCCACCTGAAACGTGAATTGGTCCGGCCCTACTTTTTGCAGGTCGAAATGGGACATGATTTCGGTTGTCCCGGCGATCGCCGCAAGAGGGAAACCGCCTCCGATAACCTTTCCCAAGGTGCAAAGATCAGGGGTGACACCGTAAAGCTCTTGCCCGCCGCCCAAAGCCAGCCGAAATCCAGTCACGACCTCGTCAAAGATCAGCACGATGCCATGGCGTTTTGTTTCTTCGCGCAGGGCCTCGAGGAAACCGGGGATGGGCGGGATCAAACGTTGTAGCGGCTCCACGATGACGCCTGCCAGACGGTCACCGTATTCTGTGATGATTTGCCGAGCAAAACTGATGTCATTGAAGGGAGCCACGATCACACCATCCCGCGTGGCCTGCGGGATACCAGCGGAATCCGGGACCGGTTGCGGGAAATTCGTCAGTTGTTGAGGTGCCATGCTCATCAACGCCTCGCCAGACATACCGTGATAGCCCCCCTCAAACTTGAGGATCAGATCACGTCCGGTATGCGCACGGGCCAAACGCATCGCGTACATATCCGCCTCTGACCCGGTCGACACATAACGAAGCTGATCGGCGCAAGGCACGGCATCACAAATCACCTCGGCCAGTTCGATACCCGCCGCATTGGAGGTGAAAAAGGTAATGCCGTCGGTAAGTTGGGCCTGCACGGCTTCGATCACCTCGGGGTGATTGTGCCCGACCAGCATGGGGCCTGAACCGATCAGAAAATCAACGTACTCCTTGCCATCCTCATCCCAGACCCGCGATCCACGCCCCTTTTTCAGCACGACACTTGGGTCGTAATTGCCAAATCCGCCAGCGGGCAACACCTTGTCCGCGCGCGCGCGCCATTGATCTTGGTTTGAAAGCGTCATGGGGTCCTCGAAATTTGGTCTGATAAGGTTTCAGCTTGACCAAAGATGAAAAGCAATAAAGAAAATCAGTGGTTTTTGTGAATTTCACTCAGGTATCATCATGGCCGAAGGCCCCTTTCTTGATCTGCGTCACCTCAAGATGATCCGCGCCATTGCGGAACATGGCCGGGTCAGTGATGCGGCCGAGGCCTTGGGCGTGACTTCGTCGGCCCTGTCCCATCGCATCAAAGAGGCGGAACGGCGGTTGGATCTGGTTCTGTTCACACGGATCCACAAGCGCTTGCGCATGACGCCAGCCGCGGAATACCTCTCGGACATGGCAGAGCGGGTCTTGTCCGATATGGACCGCGCAGAACGTGATGTCAGACGCATGGATCGCGGGGTGGAACATGTCGTGCGTATTGCGATTGAAGCTTATGGCTCGTTTCATTGGCTGCCGGGTTTCAACATCTTCTTGCGTGAGAATCTGCCCGGCATTGAGTTGCAAGTGATGGCAAGCGTCCCCAGCGACCCGCTGCGCGCCCTGACCAGCCGTCACGCCGATATCATTATCTCCTCTGGGACGGCCCCTCGGGTTGGCACGCATCACATTCACCTGTTCAAAGACGAGCTGATGTTTATTTTTCCGCCAGACCATTCTCTTGCGGGCCGGAAATTCATCTTGGGCGACGACATCGAGGGCGAAGATTTTATCACCTATACATTGACCCCTGAACCCGACCGCGAGTTTGCCCGCCTCTTTCGCCCGTCCGAGCGGTACCCGCGCTGGACCACCACCGTGGAGATGCCGGAGGCGATTATCGAGTTGGTTGCTGCCGGCCAAGGATGCAGCGCCCTTGCCGGGTGGGCTGTCCGTCCCGCGATCAAAGCCGGACGTATCGTGGGCGCACGCGCTGGTCGTGAGGGCATCGAAGTGACTTGGCAGGCTTTGATGCGTGCAGAAGATCGACTTAGCGGGCCAATTCTGGAGGTTGGCACTGCGCTGGCAAATTGGTCTGGTGAAAACGGCGGCTTTGGGTGAGGTAGGCAGCTCGCAGCTAAGCTTGTGCGGATAAGATCAGCTCTGTCCCACGACCGGTATCGCCAAGTCTGACCATTTCGCTTTGTAACGCGTTCAAGAGCTGTTGCTTGAAACCTTTATGGGCTGTGCTGCCGCTAAGGTTCTCCAACTCAAGCGGATCGGTCTCCAAATCATAAAGCTCGCAAAACCCGTCCGCCTGCACCACGATTTTCCAGTGATCAAGATAGTAGGCACGCTGCACTAAAGGAACATGCAGCCCATAGTGTTGCAGCATCAGACCCTTGCGGTGGGCAATCAGCGGATCATTGAACAGATGCACCAAACTATTACCCTGCAAGTCCTCGGGGATGGGGTGGCCGCAAAGCTCCAGAAGTGTTGGCGCTAGATCAATATTGGCCACCAATTGATCGCTCTGCGTGCCAGCAGCAATGCCCGGACCGCGCATGAGCATCGGGATACGCAAGGTTTCCTCAACCATCAGCCCGCCCTTGTTCGCAACGCCCCCGTTTGACGCCACAGCGTCACCATGATCAGCACAATAGATGACAATCGTGTCTTGCGCTTTTCCGGTTTCCTCCAAGACATCCAAAACACCCGACAATGCGGCCTCGACCAAAGCCGCTTGCTCAAGGCTGCGCTGCGCCATCAGCTGCCATTGCCCGTCGTCCAGCGCCAGCGTGTCCGTCCAATAGTCTCGGTAATCGGTGTGATGCGCAGGCCGATGTTCCAACCCAGAACCAAGATTGCCCGAGGCTGCCGGTTCAGACCCAAGGACAGTATCCATGAAGGGCGATGCAGTCATATAGGGTGGATGCGGCCCCCAAGGGTCGATGCGCACAAAGAACGGATCATCTCCTTGTTCCCGGATCCAATCCTGCGCCATATCGGTTATAAAATAGGCCTCATGCGTCTCGGCAGGCCCGTGCAAAATGGCAGTCCCAGATTCGTAGTCATACCAATCAGCTTCGTCGCACAAAGACACCTGAGTGCCTGCGGGACGCCCGTTTTCACCGGCAAGTTCGATCTCGACGATCGGTGGAGCTAGCCCTTTTCGGTGCAAGTAATCGGCGTAGGCTTTTGTTGCATAGGGGTAGCCATAGCCTGGTAAGGAAAAGCCCTCGAACCCGTAATCCAGTGCAGTCTTTTCATGGTTGAGATGCCACTTGCCAAACCAGCCACAGCGATACCCCGCTTCCGCCAGAGGTTGGTGTACCAACCAATCCGTACCATCGAGCTCTGCGCGACCACCAAAGCGCCCGTCGTTTTCAGTAATCCCGTGCCCGTGAGGGTATTTTCCCGTCAACATACTGGCGCGTGCAGGGGTACATATCGGCAACACGGTGCGCGCTTGGGTGAACCGTATGCCTTGCTTGCTTAGGCGCGATTGCATTGCAAAGCTCAAGGCAACCTCAGGCCGATTGGCAAAGGCTTGATGGTCGGCCACAATCCAAACGATATTTGGTCGTTCGCCGGACATCTATCCCTTCAGCCGCGCATTGTCCGGGTCGTATTGATGCGGGGAATGGCGGTGGGCATTTATCGCCTCGCCAAAGCTCTGCACATGGCACCCTTCATCCATCGCCAGCGTCCCGGTTTCAACATAGCCCAACGCGACGCGCTTGTTCATCCGGTAGCCTTCGGTGCAAGACGTGATGTAGCCGATGACCTTATCGTTTTTCACGATCGGGTCGGACGGAAGCGGCTCGGGCCCTTTGGGTTCTATTTCGAGACCCACGAATGTCCAACCTGCGGGCGTGTCTACTTGGTTTTCAACTGCCGCTCGGCCTACGAAATCACCTTTGGTCATATTGGCAAACCGACCTAACCCCGCATCAAACAGTGTATATTCGGTGCCAAAATCCGCCCCCCAGCCGTGATAGCCTTTTTCGATGCGCATCGCGTTCAGTGCATAAGAGCCAAAGTTGCAGATGCCGTGAACCATTCCCGCCTGCCAGATCGCGTTGTACAGCGTGTGCAGATCCACAGATGCGACGTGCAATTCCCAGCCCAACTCGCCCACATAGCTAACGCGCATTGCGGTGACCGGCACACCAGCGATCTCAATCTCAGATACGCTCATCCAAGGGGCGTTTGTCGCGCTCAAATCTGCATCGGTTAGCTCTTGCAAAAGGGCGCGGGATTTTGGGCCCATGACCATCAGAGCGCCGTCATGCTGGTGGCCTTTGACTATTGTGCAACGCGCGCCCTCAAGCTCTGCAGACAGCCAATCAAAGTCTCGATTAATTGCCAGCGTTGGACCGCACAGAAGGAACTTGTTCTCTCCCAATCTGGCGATGGTTGCCTCAGACCAGATGCGCCCCTTAGGCGTCAACATATAAGACAGCCGCACGCGGCCCACGGGCGGCAAGGCACCGCAAACTATTCGGCTCAGAGCCTTTGCGGCTTCCGGTCCTTCAAGCGTAAATTTGGTAAAGCCGCCATGGTCCATAACGCCGACTGCGTCGCGCACCGTTTCACATTCAATGCGCACAGCGTCTTGCCATGGCTCATGGCCGAAACTGAGCGCTTCGGGATCATCTGCTTGGCTGCGTTTGAACCAGAACGCGCGTTCCCAACCGCCAATCTGGCCCATAACCGCGCCTTGGGCCACAAGCCCATCGTACAGAGGCGTTTGGTTGACCGGACGGCCAGACGTCATAAGGCGATGCGGATAGGGTATCGCATACTGCAGATCATAGTGCTGCGCGGCGCGGACGGCGGCGTAGTCCTGCGTGGCCCACTCGCCAAACCGGCGTGGATCCCAGGCGGACAGGTCCCATTCGGTTTCGCCTTCTGTCAACCACTCGGCCATCGCTTTGCCGATTGCAGCGGAATGGGTGATACCGATCTGAACTCCGGTGGCGTGGTAGAAATTGCGCACGCCGCCCGCAGGTCCGACCAAGGGCATGGCGTCGGGCGCATAAGGGATTGGACCGTTCACAAACCGTTGCGCACCAGCCTGTGCCAATAGCGGCACATGGGACGCAGCCGCCTCGAACACGGCCATCATACCGTCGATGTCATCGGCAAAGAGCTGATGGTCAAAGTTATCCGGTACGCCGCTTTGCCAGACCGGACGACCTTCATGTGCGTAGGATCCCAGCAAAAGCGCGTTGCGCTCGCGGCGCAGATAGAACCGAATGTCTGGATCGCGGATCAATGGGAAAACACGGGTGTCCTCTTCCAGCGCAACCAACGGGCTGGTGACCATGTATTGATGTTCGAGCGTGCAAACAGGGACATGCAGACCAGCCATCGCCGCGACCTTTGCCCCGCTGGATCCAGCCGCATTGATCACCGTGCCGGCAGTGATTGTGCCATTCGGTGTTTCAACGTCCCATTCGCCCGAGGCACGCTGGCTCAGCCCGGTGACTGGCGTGAACCTTTTGACTTCGGCCCCCATCGCGCGGGCATGGGTGGCCAGCGCTTGGGTCAATTGGCTTGGGTCAATGTCGCCTTCATAGGGGTCGAGAATGCCGCCAAGCACCGTGTCATCGGCTTTCCAATAGGGGTGCATTTGCTCAATATCGGACGCGCCAAGCATCGCCAAATCAAACCCAGCCGAGCGCGACACGCCGCAAAGATGCTCAAACAGCTGCATACGTTCGGGCGTATGCGCAGGCCAGATCGCAGAGGTATGGCGGTAAGTGATCGGGGCTTTTGGGTCCTTGGCAAGTTCTTTGTAAAGCTGCCAGGCGTAGTTGCCCGCCCGCATCCCCAGCCATGAATTGGCGTAGGTCGGAATATTGCCTGCAGCATGCCAAGTTGACCCGGCGGTCAGCTCGTTCTTTTCAAGCAGGATGGTATCTGTGATCCCGGCTTTGGCCAAATGATAGAGGATAGCCGCACCAACCGCGCCGCCGCCGATAACCACAACTTGCGCGCTGGTCTTCATTCAGTGCGCTTCCAACAGGCGTCCAAAGCCCGTGATCTGGTCGGCAATTCCAACAGCCCGCAGGGTCTGCCAATAAACCGCCGCGTTGCACGCCACGATGGGTTTGCCATGCGCCGCTTCCAATTCCGCCAAGAGCGCCACGACCGGCAGTGCGGTGCCAACTTGTAGGATCACGTCACACTCAGACGCCGCGACCTGCGCAAAGACGTCACGAATTTTGTCCAGTGGCGTTTCGCAAATCTCAGGGAGCGACGGGGCCTCGGTGCCTTTGATCGCCACCACATTAAAGCCAGCCGCTTCGGTATTGGCCTGCACAACCGCATCGATTTCGCCATTGAACGGCGTGACGATGCCGACACGTGTTGCCCCCAAGGTGCGCAAGGCCGCGTAATCGGCTTGAGACGCACCCAAGAGCGGCACGCCAAGCTGTGCCGAGATATCTGCACAACGCGCGCCGAGTTTATCCGGCCCTCCCGGCCCAGCATCTGTGGTCAAGCCAACGGCAATGGCCAAAGGTGCACAATCCATCAGCTTGGCCGCCTCATCCGGAAGATCGTCAGAGATTGCGTCTCCGCCCAAACGGAAGCGTTGCATCTGATTGGTTACACCGTCAGGGCGCAGCAACTCCAATTCTGGCTGCACCACTGTGTTCATCGCGGGTGTCATCACGCCGATTACGGCACGGGGCGCAAGTGTATCAGCCATTCATGGTCTCCTTGAGGTATGCGTTCAGTCCGTTCATGCCACCGATGTAAATTGCATCACCGACGATCTGCTCCATCTCAGCGGCATCCGCCTCAGAACAGTCAAACCGGCTTTCCCATATGCCCAAGGTCTGGCCTGAATGCGTGACGGGAATAAACCGATGGGTTGAAACATAGTTGGTCACGGGCAGCGCGCTATCTAGGATGTCGTAAGTGTAAAAATGCTGGGTATCCGAGTGCTCAAGGAGCGTTTCGCGAAACACAGACCCGTCGGCCACATCAAGCTTGCGAATGCTGCCAGTGGCGGTTGGCGCCCCGTTTTCCAGCGTGGCCTTCGTCACACCGGGATTCCAATGTGCCACGCCATCAAATGCGCGGACGGCTTGCCAAACCGTGTCGATATCATGGTCTAGGATCATACTTCGATAAACGTGCATACTGGCTCCCTGTTTATCACTTCAAACGAATTGGAAAATGGGCGCGGATTTTGGCCTCGGCCTCAGCGCTCAGATGTGGTGCGGGCGGCGCTGCAAGGATCTCTGACACGCGCGCGCGGGCCTGATCCCAAATGGATGGACTGCCAGCCTCGATCCAATCATTCACGCTCTGGCGATCAGCAAGCGCGGGATAATGGTAATCAGACTTCATCCGTTTCAGAGTCTCGCCTTCGCCCAGATAATGCCCGTCATGTGTGACCACGCGCTCCACACTGTCGATGTCCAGCGTTTCTTCCGACACTTCGATCCCACGGATAGAGCGCAGAATTGCACCGCACATATCGTCATCAATCACCATCGCTTCAGGGCTTGCCACCATAATCGAGCCGAGCATTCCGACAGACAAGTTGATCATATCGGCCCCTGCATGGCCCGCCAGAGCGACAGTATAGCCCTTTTCGTAACCGGCTTGCGCGTCGGCCAGTTTGGAATCCGTCATGCCCGCCGACACAGTAGAGGGAAGGCCCAAATGCGCCAAAAGCTGCGCGGCCGCGGCGTTTGCGATCGCGGCTTCACCGCCGCCGCCGCTCATCGCTCCGGTGCGCAGATCCGAAATAAAGGGCATCAACGCGTAGATACAAGGCGCACCTTGCTCGATCCCATCAACTACGGCCAGTCCCGCGAGGCATTCCGCCAAGCCTTGAGCCAACGCACCTGCCAGAGTAACCGGGCTTGTCGCACCGGCCTGACCTGCCGAGCATATCTGCGGGATCATGCCCCCACGCACCGCATTTTCCAGCATCTCGATGCCTTCAGCCGCAAACGTCAGCGGCGGAACCACGTGCACGATCACAGCCATACAGAATGGGCGTTTTCGGAAGGCCCCGTCTGCGCCCAAGGCCATGTCAAACATCGCAATGATCGGGTCAACGTGGCTGGGATCACAAAAGCTGATGCCAATGGGTTTGCCCGTGGCTTTCAGACAAGCGAAAGCGGTGTTTACATCAAGCTCAAAGGGATCCGGTACATCCCGCGCAACAACGGGACGCACGCCGTAGTGGATGTTTTGCGAAGCGTCCAAAACCCGCATCAAGTCGTAAAGATCGCCAAGAGTACTGTCGCGGTAGGTTGCGTGCGCTGCTTCCAGAACCTGTACTGCTGCTCCGCCTGTGCCAATGTGGACGCGCTGCCCTCCGACTTGCAAATCCCGTTCAGGCGCAAATCCCGGCAAGGCGACAGTCTTTGGAGCCCGATCCAATGCGCGCTGGATCACGTCCTTTGGAAAGCACAACCGGCCATCGGGGCGATGATGGGCTCCAGCTTCAAGAGCGCGCTGCGTGGCGGCTTCGGGAAGCTCAGACATGCCAACATTTGCCAGGATATCAAAGGCATGCGCAACAATCGCCATCAGATCGGCCGGCGAAAGCGGCCGCAGATTGCCGCCGACGTGATGAACCGCCGGACCTGCATCCCCGATACCCGTATCGTCGCGCCTTGATCGGTTTCTTCGCACCATGTCCATACCTCGATGGGCGCAGTAAGCCGCAAAATCACGCCGCGGGGAATTCAATAAAACGGCCCAATTGGTGAGTTGTTTTCACGTTGTCGAACGTGTCGAAGCGGGTTCCCGTGCCAGATGAACTGAAACAGGTTCCTTTTCCCATTGGCTCTTCGTGAACACCGGAAATGCCTTTATTGAATAGGTCCAACTTCCAGAAGCATTTGCGGCCGTGGCACTCAATCACGCCAAAGTCGTGCTCGGAATGTGGGTCACGATGCGGGGCAAAATCTGAGAACTGAGTGACCAATTGGGCAAGTTGAGCCTGCGGAGTATCAAGTTGTTTCAGCAGGT
>CAZQMR010000135.1:0-9293 GCA_964594465.1 uncultured Rhodobacterales bacterium | reverse complement strand
GATGATGAAATGCATGGCGCGATCTATCGTGCGCTCAGAGGGATTGAAGTCACAGATGAAACGCTGGGTTTTGAGACGATTTGTGAGGCGGTGCTGGGTGAGGGCCATTTTTTGGGATCAGCCCAAACCTATGCCGCGATGGAGCGCGATTATTATTACCCAGACCTAGCCGACAGGGATCAGCCGATCACATGGGAAGAGAAGGGTGCGCCGGACATTTGGGCGGTTGCGCGCAGCAAAGCGCAATCCATTTTGGACACGCATCACCCTGAATATCTGAGCAAAGATCAGGATGCAGCGATCAAGACGGCGTTTCCGATTATTCAAACGTAGGAAGCGTAAGCCCGGCGAAATCAAACAGCTTTGGATCAAGCAAATGAGACGGGCGCGCATTCATGAGCGCGCGGAACATCACTTGCCGCCGCCCCGGCGCATTCTTTTCCCAGCCATCCAGAATTGCTTTCACCTGCTGGCGTTGCAGCCCATCTTGGGAGCCACACAGATCACAAGGGATGATGGGGTAGTCCATTGCACTGGCGAACTGCTCACAGTCAGCCTCCGCAACATGGGCAAGCGGGCGGTAGACGAACAAATCACCTTCTTCATTCACAAGCTTGGGTGGCATAGTTGCCAAGCGCCCGCCATGAAACAGGTTCATAAAGAACGTCTCAAGAATGTCGTCGCGGTGATGGCCCAGCACGACAGCGCTACAGCCTTCTTCACGCGCCACACGGTATAGATTGCCACGCCGAAGGCGCGAGCATAGGGCGCAAAACGTCCTGCCTTCAGGGATTTTATCCATCACGATGGAATAGGTATCCTGATACTCGATCCGATGCGGCACACCCATCTTCTCAAGAAACTCAGGTAGCACAGTGGCGGGAAAGCCCGGCTGACCCTGATCCAAATTGCAGGCCAAAATCTCCACCGGCAGAATGCCGCGCCATTTCAGCTCATGCAGAACCGCCAGCAGCGTGTAGCTGTCCTTGCCGCCGGACATACAAACCAACCAGCGCGCACCAGGCTCGATCATGCCATATTGCTCAATCGCCTCGCGCACATTCTGCACAAGCCGTTTGCGCAATTTCTTGAAGGATGTGCTTTTGGGCGCGCCTTCAAAAAGGGGATGAATCTCAGTGTTTTGATCAAGCATGGGCGGGCTTGTGCCAGAAGCCTAGCGAAATTGTAACAAATTTTTAGTAGCGGTTTCTAATTTGACCCCCAATATATGTTTCAAAGAGAGAATTTTATGAGCAGCAATAAATACGCCCCAGTTCAGCGAACTGTGACAGACCCTTATCCGGCCTCAGAAGCCGAAATCACCGATATACGCTTTGACACAGGCCTGCATCTGATGCGGCCCAAAAATGCGGCCCAGCTTTACCGCTTTGGCGAGGACGCAGAATACATCGTCGCGCGCGACTTTAAGCTGTCCTATCGGCTGGCAGGGGCGGAAACTTACCGACAGATTGGCGTCCCTGCCGGGATGCTAACGGATCTCGCGTCCGTTCCGCGCCTCATGCGTGTGTTCGTTGGGCGTGTGGGGCTGCATTTGGAGCCCGCGATTGTGCATGATTACCTTTATATTGCGTGGCAGGCGGTGGAGGGGAAAACGCCTAGCAGCCAAGACCGCAGCTTTGCAGATCGGCTGATGTTTGCAGCTATGAAAGAAGCGGGGGTTCACTGGTTTCACCGTCATGCCATGTTCCTGGCCATCCGATTGATGGGCGGCGGGTTGTTTCATGGCCGCAATGAGCGGTTGTTTGTGGATATGGATGATCCTGAGTTTCGCGATTAGCGGCGCTTTTCCGGCACATTGTCGATCCCGCTGCCGCCCCATGGGTGGCAGCGGAGTATGCGGACCACTGTCAGATACCCGCCCTTAAGCCCGCCATGGGTCTCCAAGGCTTCCAGCGCATAGGCTGAACAAGTTGGGTGAAACCGGCATCCGCGGCCAACCCAAGGCGAGCCAATCAGGCGATAGGCTTTGATCGGCCAAGACAGAACGCGGGCGAGCGGTGTCATGAGGCGCCCTCATGAAGTTGATCGAGTGCGCGGACAAGATCGAGCTGCAATTTATCGAAAGGACGCTTTGCGGTATGCTCGGCGCGACCAATCAAAACGTAATCCCAGCCCGGTTTGCCATGGATCGGCAAAATCTCGTGTGACACGGCACGCAAGCGTCGTTTGGCACGGTTTCGGGCAACCGCATTGCCAACCTTTTTGGAACAGGTGAAGCCAATCCGAATCGCGTCGGCATCCACGCCCTCATCCGATCCACGCACGCGACCCTGAACAAGAAAACCGCGCGTACCGGACCGGCACGCGCGGGCAGCAGCAAGAAACTCACTGCGATTCTTAAGCGTTAGGAGCTTACGCAGAGAGCGACTTGCGACCCTGTGCCCGACGGCGATTCAGGATCTTACGGCCATTCTTAGTGGCCATGCGTGAGCGAAAGCCGTGACGGCGTTTGCGAACCAGGTTAGATGGCTGGTATGTGCGTTTCATCTTACGTCTCCTGCCGGACGGGGCGCACCCATGCTACGGCTATTTCAGCGTGTGGTAATCCAGAGCGCTCCCTCTACTTGAGACTCACAGGGCTTGTCAATTCGCTGGGTGCGAAAAACCAACCAAGCGGTGAAACTTCTGCAACATGCAGTTCCTAGCCATCGGCAAAACTGAAACATTTGCGTGATCGCGGTCAATGACGCGTGAGGCAGTTAGAATTGGGGCTGTGATCTGACCAAGTTGGGGTTAGGCCAAGATCAGATCGGAGAAATCATCATGCGTGTGTCAGAACCCTCAAACGCCAGTGCGTTCAGCTTAAAGAAGCTCTTACCCCTCATCCTCATCGCAATCGTGGCCATTGCCGCGTTCTTTGGGTTGAAAGATTACCTAAGTTTCGACGCTTTGCGTGAAAACCGAGCTTGGCTGATTGAGTGGCGAGACCAAAATTACCTAATCGCGGCGCTCACTTACATCGGCATCTACATTGCCGCCGTTGCCTTTTCTATTCCGGGCGCTTTGGTGATAACACTTGCGGGTGGCTTCTTGTTTGGGCTTTTTGCGGGCACGTTTTTCACTGTGGTCGGGGCGACCATCGGCGCCACTGCGATTTACATGGCTGCGAAACTCGGGTTGGGCGACAAGCTTTATGAAGGCCTGAAAGGCGATGGCAAAACCGGAATGCTGTCAAAAGTAGAAGCCGGGCTGCGCGAAGATGAGGTCAGCTATCTGTTCTTGATGCGCCTGGTGCCTGCATTCCCGTTTTTCGTGGCCAACCTTGCGCCGGCCTTCCTAGGGGTCAAACTGCGGAACTTCGTATTCACTACCTTCTTTGGCATTATTCCGGGAACAGCAGTTTACACATGGGTTGGCTCTGGGCTTGGCGAAGTGTTCGCCCGTGGCGAAACGCCAAATCTTGGCATTATCTTTCAACCGGTTGTGCTTGGTCCGATTCTTGGGCTTTGCGCACTTTCAATCCTACCGATTGTAATCAAGAAACTGCGCAAGGGTGGTGCAAAATGAGTGAGCGTATCAAAACAGACCTTTGCATCATCGGGGGTGGCTCTGGTGGGCTTTCGGTGGCTGCCGGGGCGGTTCAGATGGGTGCGAGTGTCGTGCTGGTCGAGGGCGGCAAGATGGGGGGCGATTGTCTGAACTATGGCTGTGTTCCCTCCAAAGCGCTGATTGCCGCGGGAAAACACGCCCATGCGATGACAACCGGTGCGCCCTTTGGCGTGACGCCCGTTGCTCCCGAAGTGAACTACGCGGCCGCCAAGGATCACGTCGCCAGTGTTATCAAGGGCATCGAGCCCCATGACAGTGTCGAGCGCTTTGAAAGCCTTGGTGTTCAAGTTATCCAAGCCTATGGCAGTTTCATCTCCCCAACAGAGCTTCAGGCGGGTGAAACCGTGATCGAGGCCAGGCGCTTTGTGATCTCAACCGGTTCCTCGCCGTTTGTGCCGCCCATTCCGGGGCTGGACACTGTGCGCCACTACACCAACGAAGACATTTTTGAGTTGCGCGACAAGCCGGATCATCTGCTGGTGATTGGCGGTGGTCCTATTGGCATGGAAATGGCGCAGGCGCATCGTCGCCTTGGATGCGAGGTGACCGTTCTGGAAGGCGCAAAAGCGCTGGGCAAGGATGATCCTGAGCTTGCGGCTATCGCGCTTGAGAACTTGCGCGCCGAAGGCATCAACATTGTCGAAGGCGCTTTGGCGGAGGAAATTTCTGGTTTGGATGGTGCCATTACCGTCAAAACCAAGGATGGCAGCAGCTACACTGGTTCACATTTGCTCATGGCAGTGGGGCGCAAAGCAAACACAGAACGGCTGAATTTGGAAGCTGCAGGCATCGAGCCTATGCGTGGCGGGATCAAGGTCGATGCCGGACTGCGCACAACCAATCGCAAAGTCTACGCCATTGGCGATGTGGCGGGCGGCCTGCAATTTACCCATGTGGCGGGATACCATGCTGGCGTCATCATCCGCTCAGCCCTGTTTGGTCTGCCCTCAAAAGCCAGCACGCACCACATTCCTTGGGCCACATATACCGAGCCAGAGCTTGCCCAAGTCGGCCTGACCGAAGCAGAAGCGAAAGAGAAACATGGTGACGCGCTAGAGGTTCTACGCTTTGACTACGCCGAAAATGACCGCGCCCGCGCGGAGCTGAAAACTCAAGGATTGATCAAGGTCATGGTCTATAAAGGCCGCCCAGTTGGTGCGTCCATTGTGGGTGCCCAAGCCGGAGAATTGATTGGGGTCTGGGCGTTGGCGCTGGCCAATAAGCTGAAAATCTCGCAGATGGCAGGTATGGTTGCCCCCTATCCAACGCTTGGAGAGATTTCCAAACGCGCGGCGGGGCAATACTACATCCCGCGCTTGTTTGAAAATGCCATGGTCAAACGTATTGTCGGTTTTGTTCAACGCTTTTAGAACGATACTTGCGCCTTTTTGGGCAAAAACACTAAGCTCGCGCCTCAATAAGGAAAATCCGCGTGATAAATTCGCTTACAGGTCGGCTCCTCGCACTCACCATTGCTTTTGTGATGGTCGCAGAGGTTCTGATCCTGTTGCCGTCGCTGTCGCGGTTTCGTCAGGATTATCTGCAAGAGCGGGTGGACCGATCCCAATTGGCTGCACTGGTGTTTCTTGCGTCCAAGGACGACATGCTTGACCCGGCTCTTGAGCAAGAGTTGCTAGAAGGCGCGGGCGTGTTGAACATCATTTTGCGGCGTCGCGGCATCCGTGAGCTGGTCTTGGCCGAACCTATGCCCATGCAAGGCAATATTGCTGAAACCTTTGATTTGACAGGCGAATCAAGGCTCAAACTGATGCAGGATGCGCTCAAAAGCCTGTTTCGAACTGAGGATAGGATGATCCGTCTTTTGGGTAAGCCAAAGGGCGGGGATAAACTTGAGGTCACACTCCTAGAAAAGCCGCTGCGCGATGAAATATTTGATTTTGCAATTCGCATCATCTGGCTGTCTTTGCTGATTTCGGCCATAACCGCAGGACTGTTATTCTTTGCCATTCGAAGCCTGATCGTGAAACCCATTCGCGGCGTCGTGGACAGCATGGTGGATTATCAGGAAAATCCAGAAGACGCGCGCCGTATTATCGAGCCAAACGCGGGCGTGGTTGAACTTCGGGCAGCAGAAACCGCGTTGAACGAGCTGCAAAGTGAGCTGACACGCAACTTGCGGCAAAAGGACCGTTTGGCCTCTTTGGGTGTCGCAGTCTCCAAAGTCAGCCACGACCTTCGCAATATGTTGACCACGGTGCAGCTGCTTGCAGACAGGATGGAAAATAGCGACGACCCGACTGTTCAGCGCGTCGCTCCCAAACTGATCGGCTCCGTTGATCGGGCGATTTCCTTGTGCGAGCAAACTCTGAAATTTGGAAAAGCCGAAGAAGAGGCGCCCAAGTTGGCACAAACCCGGCTTGCCCGGATTGTCCAGGACATCAAAGATGCTGAGGAGTTGCGTGAAGATGCCCTCGGGGTTGAGCTGCTGACAGATTTCGACGCCGATTTTGAGATTCTTGCCGATGGTGAACAGATTTTCCGAGCAATCAACAATCTGGTACGCAACGCCCGCCAAGCGATTGCCGCATCGGGCAATTCAGGAACGATCACTGTGAGCGCGACGCAAACGCCTCAGAGCAAACGAATCGAGATTGCGGATTCAGGGCCGGGCTTGCCACAAAAAGCGCGCGACAAGCTCTTCACACCTTTCCACGGCGGAACGCGCAGAGGCGGCTCTGGATTGGGGCTGGCAATCGCCGCAGAGTTGGTGCGCGGGCATGGCGGCACGCTCGAGTTGGTGGCCTCCTCTGGCTCTGGAACGTGTTTTCGCATCACTTTACCAGATCAAGAAATAACCGGTAAATGACGCTTGCAAAGGGATGGGGCGAGGACTAAAAGGCGCGCAACGGACCGATAGCTCAGCTGGATAGAGTACCTGACTACGAATCAGGGGGTCGGGGGTTCGAATCCTCCTCGGTCCGCCAAAATCTGAAATTATTTAATGATATCATTGACTTGATAGTGTGGAAAAGCTGCGCTCCCACATTTGAAAAAGCAGTACCTTCTAGGCTGCACTGTAGAGGCTCTGCCACTTCAAGAGAGTCTCGGCTTTAGAAACACCGCTGGAGGCCATGACAGTCTTCGCCTCGCGGTCAATCTTAGCACTTGAGCCCCTCACCTATTGCCCAAGAAACCCGCGCACGGCAACATGAGACGCATTACAAGTGCGAAATGCCATCACCCAAAGCCTTGGGTGATGGCAAGTGTCTTAAAGTGCTGGCAGCGCCGGGAGCTTTTGGCCCAACCATTTTTCAGAGAAACCGTTCAAATCGCCACCAAGTTTCTTGTGCAAAATGAATACGTTAACCCACTGGAGCAGATCAAAATCCCCCTTCTTCACACCCATGAACGCCGGGCTTTCCTTGATGATAAACTTGGTCTCTAGCGACAGATCAGGCTGCGTCGCCGAAAGTTGCGCGGCAACCGTGTTACCTGTCACCAGCACATCAACTTGCCCCGACGTGTAAGCCGCCAAAGTCGCGGCATTGTCGCCAAACCGGATAATTTCCGTTGTTTTTGGCGCGCTATCTGTCAGCTCCAGATCTTCCAACGTGCCACCTGTTAGGCCAACCTTCATGCCCGCCAGATCAGCCGGGGATGCAATCATCTTGTCACTGGCCGCGAACGCGCCGGAAAAGAATGGCGCATAGGCCGATGAGAACCAGATCGATTTGGCCCGCTCTGGGTTCGCACCCATGGACGAGATTACCAGATCAACGCGATCCGTCTCAAGGAACGGAATGCGCTGCTTGGATGTCACCGGAACCAGTTCCAGTTCCACGCCCAAATTGTCCGCAACCAGTTTGGCCACGTCAATGTCATAGCCCTCGTATTCGCCATCCGCGCCCAAGGCACCAAAAGGCGGGAAGTTTTCCGGCACGCCAATTTTGACCGTGCCCGCAGACAAGATATCCGCCAGATCGGCCTTTGCCGGGATAGCCGCAACCAGTGCAAGGCTTGCCGCCAAGCCAATATTTCTCAAATGTTTCAGCATGTTCGTCTCCTATGGTGGGTTAAGTTGGAATTAATTGATTCAAGCCGCTGCCTCCGGGGCGTTCCCGTAAGTGCCAAGGCGGTCTTCAAGCCGCCTCGCAAGGCGCGACAGCGGAAAACAAAGCGCGAAGTAAATCAGCGCCATCAGCGGGTAGATGACAAAGGGTTCGGTGCCCTCCACCGGTGCATTGGCCCAGCGTTTTCCCACAGCCATCAGGTCGTGAAAGCCGATGATGTAAGCCAGCGACGTGCCCTTGATGATTTGCACCAGAAAGCCGACCGTGGGCGCCAGCGACACTGTGATCGCCTGTGGCAGGATGATCCGGCGCAGGATTTGCACGAAGCTCATGCCAAGCGCGCGACCGCCTTCCCATTGCCCATCCGGCAGCGATTGGATCGCGCCGCGCCACACCTCCGCGAGATAAGCACTGGCATAAAGCGTGAGCGAAATGATCGCGGCGACCCAAGGGTTCACGTCCTGTTGAAACAACCGTGGGACACCCAAACCGGAAAGGAACAGCAGCATCAAAAGCGGCACCGACTGGAACAGCCAGATATATGCGGTTGCAAACATCCGCGCCCGTTTGCTCGGTGAAATCCGCGCAATCGTAATCGCCGCCCCGATCAAACCGCCGCCCACGAACGCAATCAGCGACAGGTAAATGGTGAACTGCGTCGCATCCAAAAGCTGGAAATAGACAATGCCCCAAGGCTTCCCGAACATGCCAACCAGCGCGTCCTTCATCGGGCGTCCTTCCACTTGAACAGGTAGGATTCCAGCAGGCCAAGCGCGGTTTTAAAGCTCATCGCCATCAGCACATAAAGCACGGTGAGCGTGATAAAGACCTCAAAGCTGCGAAAGGTGCGACTGTCGATGAACACACCGGCTTGGGTCAAATCCTCCACCCCAATCTCAGAGATCACCCCAGTCGTGAGAAATAGGAAAATGAACTGCGAGACCAGCGACGGATACATCCCCGCCACAGCCTGTGGAAACGTGATCTTCAGAAACCGAATATGGCGCGGAACACCGAGCGCCGTGGCCGCTTCAATCTGCCCCTTTGGCACTGATTTGAAGCCTGCACGCAAAATCTCTGCGAAATAGGCCGAGAAATTCAAGGTCAGCGCCAGCAAAGCATGGGCCCAAAACGGCCATTGATAGCCCAGCAGCAGCGGCAACCCGAAGGCCACGAAGAACAGCTGAACGATCAGCGGTGTGTTGCGTGTGAACTCAACAAATCCGACCGAAAACTGCGACAGCACCGGCGTTTTCGCGAGCCGCGCCACCGCCAACCCAGTCGCCAGAACGAAGCCTATGGTGGCCGCCAGCGCTGTCAGCGTCATGGAAAACCAGATGCCTTCAACCAGCCGCCAGATATAGTCCGGGTTTCGATAAATCTCGAAAAACCGCAGGTCCATCATGGCGCGCTATCCAAGCCAGCCATCGCAATGCTCAGCTGCACCGCAGCCTCCACCCCATCCACAATAGGCCGCTCCAACGTGCTCCTTAGATGCGCCGCAAGCCCGGTCATCCCGGCACAACCAAGGATCACGCAGTCTACATTGTCTTCTTCAAAAGCGGCCTTTGCCTCCTGAGTGATAATGTCAAACGCGCGGCCAAGATCACGCTCCAGCTCCAAAACCGGGATATTGCTCGCACGCACTTTTCCGCACAGATGCGAGAACCCAAATGCAGCAATATTGGCCTC
>CAZQMR010000134.1:5946-9302 GCA_964594465.1 uncultured Rhodobacterales bacterium | reverse complement strand
CTGGCTTGGCACTCGTGCTTTACGTGATGTATTGCTGGTGGTCAGACGTGGTCGATGAAAGCCATGTTGGCGATCACACACCTGTTGTGGTGATCGGCCTGCGCTACGGCTTCATTATGTTCATCATGTCCGAGGTCATGTTCTTCGTGGCTTGGTTCTGGTCGTTCTTCAAACACGCGCTCTACCCGATGGACGCAATTGACAACACTTGGCCTCCCCCCGGCATCGAAACATTCGACCCATGGCACCTGCCGTTGATCAACACACTGATCCTGCTCTGCTCCGGCTGTTTGGCCACTTGGGCGCATCACGGGTTGGTGCATGACAATGACCGCCATGCCTTGAAATGGGGCCTCATCGGCTCAATCGTGCTGGGCGTGTTCTTCACAATCCTGCAGGCTTACGAGTATAGCCACGCAGCCTTCGGCTTCTCCGGCTCGATATACTCCGCCAACTTCTACATGGCGACGGGCTTTCACGGCTTTCACGTGATCATTGGGACGCTGTTCCTCGCCGTTTGCCTGCTGCGCGCACTCAAGGGTCACTTCACCCCTGAGCGGCATATCGGCTTTGAAGCTGCAGCTTGGTACTGGCACTTTGTTGATGTGGTCTGGCTCTTCCTCTTTGCCGCCATCTACATCTGGGGCGCCTAAAGCATCCCAATAAAAACAATCGCGTAAAATGCGGGGCGTAGCTCCGCATTTTTCATTTTAGGATGTAAGGTTTCCGCGATGAACAAACGCATGATTGTCCCACTGATTTTTGGTCTGGCAGGAATCGCGGTGCTGCTGGCACTTGGCTTTTGGCAAATGCAGCGGCTCACTTGGAAACAGGGCATCCTTGCCCAAATCGAAGCGCGGCTTGCAGCGGATCCAATCCCCCTCCCCCAGCAGGTCGACAAAGAGCGTGACAACCGTCTCAAGGTATCAACTAGTGGCACATTTCAAACCGGAGAGATCCATGTCCTGACGTCGATCAAGGGTGAGGGGCCGGGGTTTCGAATAATTGCTCCGTTCCTGACCGACACAGGTCAACGCATTATGGTTGATCGTGGCTTTGTGCTGGAAGCTGAAAAAGGCACCGAGCGTCCGATCACAACCGCCCAAATCCAAGGCAATCTGCTTTGGCCAAATGAGACCGACGGCTACACACCGGAGCCAAATCTTGAGCGTAACATCTGGTTTGCACGCAACACAGACACCATGGCTCAAGCCTTAAACACCGACCCGGTTCTTGTCGTCGTCAACACGGTCACCCCAAAGGGGCCGAGCAAACCGCTGCCGGTGACAGTCAACATTGCCAATGATCACTTAGAATACGCGATCACATGGTTTTCGCTGGCTTTTGTCTGGTTTGGGATGACGTTGTTTCTTCTTTGGCGTATCAGGTCGGAAACCAAACGGAATTAACCCCATGAAATATGTTTCGACACGCGGCTCCGCCCCGACACTTAGCTTCGAAGACGCGATGATGACCGGCCTTGCCCGCGACGGTGGGCTTTATGTACCCGAAACCTGGCCTACCCTAGACGCCGAGCAAATTGCAGAGCTCGCAGGCAAAAGTTACGAAGACGTGGCCTTTGCGATCATGCGCCCCTTTATCGGCGACGCTTTTAGCGATGATACGTTCCGCACCATTATTGAGCGCGCCTATTCGGTGTTTACCCATGACGCGCGCTGTCCCCTCAAACAACTCGCCCCAAACCACTTCCTGCTAGAGTTGTTCCACGGCCCCACGCTGGCCTTCAAAGACGTAGCGATGCAGCTCATTGGTCATATGTTTGAGACCAAGTTGCGAGAGCGCGGCGAGAAACTGACAATCGTTGGGGCGACAAGCGGGGACACTGGCTCCGCTGCAATCGAGGCTTTTGCCAACCTCTCCGCGGTGGACGTGTTCATTATGTATCCCCATGGCCGCGTCTCAGACGTGCAGCGCCGTCAGATGACCACGCCCATAGCCGCGAATGTTCATGCGCTGGCAATTGATGGCGACTTTGACGATTGCCAGGCCCATCTTAAGGGCATGTTCAACCATTTCGAGTTCCGCGACCGCGTGCAGCTTGCAGGCGTCAATTCGATCAACTGGGCGCGCGTTCTGGCGCAAGTGGTATATTTCTTCACCTCCGCCCTATCGCTCGGCGCACCTGCGCGTAAAGTAACCTTTACAGTTCCGTCAGGAAACTTTGGCGATATTTTCGCTGGGTTTGTCGCCCAGAAAATGGGGCTGCCCATTGAGAAACTGATCATCGCAACGAACCAAAACGACATCCTGCACCGGACCTTGGAAACGGGAACCTACAGCAAATCGCCAGTCATTCCGTCGACCAGCCCGTCGATGGACATTCAGGTCAGTTCGAATTTTGAGCGGCTGTTGTTTGAGCTTTATGGCCGCGAAGGCAAAGCCGTAAACCAACTGATGGATGAGCTTTCTGAAACCGGCAGCTTCACCCTTAGTCAAGGTGCCTTGACAGAGCTGCGCGGTCTGTTTGGCTCCGATCACGCGCTAGAACCTGACGTTGACGCAACAATCATCGCCACCCATATGGGCACGGGCGAGGTGATTTGCCCCCATACGGCCTGCGGTGTTTTTGCGAGCGACAAACTCAGGAGCAAAACGCCCGTGATCACCCTTGCTACGGCACATCCGGCAAAGTTCCCTGACGCGGTTGAGGCTGCAATCGGGCAGCGCCCAGAACTGCCAAGTAAAATGGGGTATCTGATGGACATGGACGAGCGCGTAACACGCCTGCCAAACGACCAAGGAGCCATTGAAGCCTTGATCCTTGAAAGGACCGGCCATTGAACCCACGTATCCACACACTTTCCAACGGTTTGCGCATCGTCACTGAGCATATGCCGGGCCTGAAATCTGCGTCACTCGGCATTTGGGTGGCAGCTGGCGGGCGCCATGAAACGCCTGCACAAAACGGGATCGCTCATTTTTTAGAGCATATGGCATTCAAAGGCACGACCCGGCGCAGCGCTTTGCAGATTGCGGAAGAGATCGAGGATGTGGGCGGCTACATAAACGCATACACAAGCCGCGAAATGACCGCCTATTACGCCCGCGTGCTGGAAAATGATGTGGAATTGGCGCTGGATGTAATTGCGGATATCGTTCTCAATCCGATCTTTGATGCCCGCGAAATCGAAGTTGAGCGCGGTGTGATCCTACAGGAAATCGGCCAAGCGCTCGACACACCGGATGATGTGATTTTTGACTGGCTGCAAGAGGTAGCCTATCCGGATCAAGCCATTGGGCGCACGATCCTTGGCGCGCCTGAGCGAGTCAAATCCTTTTGTAAAGAAGACCTGACAAACTTCGTTGGCACTCATTATGGCCCAGATCAACTTATC
>CAZQMR010000134.1:0-5846 GCA_964594465.1 uncultured Rhodobacterales bacterium | reverse complement strand
GCCCTTGGCGGCGGCATGTCCTCGCGGCTGTTTCAAGAGGCACGCGAGAAACGTGGATTGTGCTATAGCATTTTTGCCCAAGCCGGGGCTTATGCGGATACGGGCATGATCACGATCTACGCCGGAACCTCGCAGGATCAAATCGGGGAGTTGGCGGATGTCACGATTGGTGAGCTGAAACGCGCCACCGATGACCTGAGCGTAACGGAAGTAGAGCGGGCTCGCGCGCAAATGAAAGCCGGGTTGTTGATGGGGCTGGAAAGCCCGTCGAGCCGTGCAGAGCGCCTGGCCCGTATGATGGCAATCTGGGGTCGTGTGCCCTCGCTCAACGAAACTGTCGAAAAGATCGACGCGGTCAATGTCGCCGGTGTGCGCGATTTCGCGCAATCCCTTTGCGCCAATGCAAATCCGGCGCTTGCCCTTTACGGCCCAATTTCGCAGGCACCAGATCGCGAGACCTTGGCCAAAACTCTCGCAGCATAAGCGATGTTCTTTCGCCGTCGCCAGATCGCTATTTCAACGGAACGGTTGATCTTGCGCCTGCCAGAAATGAACGATTACGTCGAGTGGTCGCAATTGCGTCACGACGGCCGCGCCTTTCTCAGCGAATGGGAACCGGCATGGGCCAACGATCACCTAACACGACGTGCCTTTCGCGCGCGTGTCTTCTGGGCGCAACGTGCCGCACGTGATGGTCGCGCAGTGCCCCTATTCCTAACCCAGAAGCAAAGCGGCACATTGATGGGGGCGCTCACACTCGACAACATCCGCCGCGGCCCAAGCCAAGCAGGCACGATGGGCTACTGGATCGGCCCTGATTTCTCCCGTCAAGGTTTCATGACAGAAGCCCTGCAAGCCTCAGTCAAATACGCCTTCGATACGCTCGATCTCAGCCGCGTCGAAGCGGCTTGCCTGCCCGAAAACAAAGCCTCGCGTGGCCTGCTGGAAGGCGTTGGCTTCAAATACGAAGGCGTCGCGCAATCCTATTTACAAATCAACGGTCGGTGGCGCACCCATGTGCTTTACGCCAATCTCAGACGCGACCGCCGCGGGCGCACGGATGCAGGCTGATTGACGCGGCCAATATTTGTGCCATTTTACCAACATCACTTTCTTAAAATATCCCCGCCGGAGGCATCAGACCTCCCCACATCCCGGAGATACGACATGTTGCGCCTTGCCCTCACCTTCTTGCTGATCAGCACTTTGCCGTCTTTCGCGGTCAGCCGCGCCTCTCATTGCATAGCACTTGCAGGCAACAACGCCCCCCCAGTTCATCGCGCGGCCCTTGGTGGATTAGACGCCATCGAGAAAAACCAAGTCCGCATTCATTACGCAGGCCACGCCAAATTTGTGATCGAGACCGATAAAGGCCTGACGATCGCGACGGATTACGACGGCTTCGTTGGCATCGGCGTGACACCCGATGTCATCACCATGAACATCGCGCATGACAGCCATCATACGTTCGCACCAACGCCTGGCGTGACCCATGTGCTGCGTGGCTGGGGCCCGGACCGCGAGACACCGGCCGAGCATTCACTGGAACTGGATGACGAGATACTCATTCGCAACGTAACGACCGACATCCGCTCGGGCTTTGGTGAGCGTTACAATGACGGCAACTCCATTTTCGTCTTTGAAATGGCCGGGCTTTGTATTGGTCATCTGGGCCATCTGCATCACGAACCCACAGAGGAGCAATATGCACGTCTGGGTCGGCTTGATGTGGTCATGGCGCCCGTTGATGGCGGCTACACGATGCCGCTTGAGGACATGATCCGCGTCCTAAAACGCCTCAGATCGTCAATGATCATACCCATGCATTGGTGGGGCGACGGCACGCTTGAGCGCTTTTTAAATGGGATGCGAGGCGAGTTTGCGGTTGAAATGCGGGAAGCTCCCAATTTAACGGTTTCGCTTAAGGAATTGCCGCGCAAGCCCACTGTGGTCGTGCTGCGGCCACAATATCTGCGTGGGGATAAGTAATGGGCGTTCTTAAGGCTGCTGAGGCCGAATTTGTGGCTCAGCTGGAGGCGAAGTTACCCGGTGTGATGCGCGAGGTTGAGCCGCGATATTTGGAAGAGCAGCGCAACATTTTCGCGGGGATCGGCGCGGCGGTTGCGTGTCCTCGCACGACTGAGGAGGTTGCGACAATTATGCGAAGCTGTGCTGAAGCCCGGGTGCCTGTTGTGCCTTATGGCGGGGGCACTGGGCTTGTCGGGGCGCAGACAGTAACCGAAGGGCCGCCGCCGATTATTCTCTCGCTGGAAGCGATGGATGCGATTGAGAGCGTTGATCCGGTGGACAATGTGATGGTGGTTCAGGCTGGCGCGATTTTGGAAACTATTCAGAACGCGGCGGAGGGCGTTAACCGGCTGTTTCCGCTCGCCTTGGCCTCGCAAGGGTCCTGCCGGATCGGTGGCAATCTGGCGACCAATGCGGGTGGCGTACAGGTGCTGGCTTATGGATCAGCGCGGGCACTTTGCCTTGGCGTGGAGGCAGTGATGCCCGATGGGTCGATCCTCAACACGCTGAGCAGTTTGCGCAAGGACAACACGGGCTATGATTTAAAGGATTTGCTGATTGGCTCAGAAGGCACGCTTGGGGTTATTACGCGGGCGAGCTTGAGGTTGTTCCCATTGCCTGAGGTTTACACCACAGGTTTTTTGGGGATTGAGAACCCGGCGGCGTCGGTCGCGTTGCTGGAGCGGATGCAGCAGGAGTTCGGCAGCAATCTGAGCGCCTTTGAGCTGATTGATGCGACAGGTGTTGGCTTTTTTGCCGAGACTGGGATCGACATTCGCCCGCCCTTGGAAAGCCACCCTGACTGGATGGTTCTGTGCGAGGCGGGTGGCGGCAAGGGCGGCAATCTGACGGAGCGGATGGAAGCGGTATTAGAGCGGGCGTTTGAGGATGGCTTGGTGAGTGATGCAGTGCTGGCTCAGTCGATCGCGCAGCGCAAAGCGCTTTGGGATTTGCGGGAAAATCTGCCCGAAGGGAACCGTCGCGTTGGCTCGATCGCGAGTACGGATATTTCGGTGCCGATCAGCTTGATCGCGGAGTTTATTGAACGGGTTGGGGCGGATTTGAACGCGCTGAATCCGGTGCTGCGGGTGAACTCGTTTGGGCATGTCGGCGACGGCAATTTGCATTACAATGTTTTCCCGCCAGTAGGGGAAAGCAAGGCCGACTACATGCATCTGGCGGAGCAGGTGAAGGCGACGATTTACGATGTTTTGCATGAAATGAACGGATCTATCTCGGCGGAGCATGGGATCGGGCGGCTTAAGCGGCGCGAGCTGGCAGAAAGCGCGGACCCGGTAAAGCTCGCGGTGATGCGGCAGATCAAGGCGGCCCTTGATCCGCATGGGATTATGAATCCGGGCGCGGTTTTAGCGACGAATTAACAAGCTTCTTTTGAGGGCTGCTGAGCGGTGTATCTTCGGCTGATCGCTTCCGTTACTTCTCTAGAGAAGTAACGGAAGGAAATGCAGGATTTAGGAAGCTTGATCAGATAGTTACACGGATCAAATCGAAAGGTTAACGCGGATTTTTATGGTTCTGAGGTCATGCGTACTACGCGTCTTTCGGGCCAATTTTATCCTGCGTTTGGGTCTCAAAATCACTGGCGTCATGGCGCTCGTGAAGCTGGGTGCTTGGCTCGCCGAAAGGCTTGTTGACCATGCGGCCCCGCTTAACGGCAGCACGCTCAATGATCTCGGCATTCCAGCGGTTCACGTGCTTATAGGAGGCCGCGTCAATGAATTCCGCTGCCTCATACACAATATTGGCCACCAGCGAGCCATACCACGGCCAGATCGCCATATCGGCAATGCTATACTCATTCCCAGCGATGTACTGGTTGTCGGCCAACTGGCGATCCAGCACGTCAAGTTGGCGTTTCACTTCCATGGTGAAGCGGTCGATACAGTATTCGATTTTCACAGGCGCATATTTGTAGAAATGGCCGAAACCACCGCCAAGATAGGGCGCTGAACCCATCTGCCAGAACAGCCAGTTCATCACTTCAACACGTTTCGCTGGGTCTGTTGGCAGGAAGGCCCCGAATTTTTCCGCGAGGTAAAACAGGATGGAGGCGCTTTCAAACACCCGCGTTGGGGTCTTGGTTGAGTGGTCCATCAACGCTGGAATTTTGGAATTTGGGTTGATGTCGACAAAGCCTGAGCCGAACTGATCGCCCTCATTGATGCGGATCAGCCATGCGTCATATTCAGCACCACTATGGCCTGCCGCGAGCAGTTCTTCGAGCATGATCGTGACTTTGACGCCGTTGGGTGTCGCCAGCGAGTATAGCTGTAGGGGGTGCTTGCCGATGGGCAGCTCTTTGTCGTGGGTTGGCCCGGCGGTGGGGCGGTTGATATTGGCGAACTGGCCGCCATTGGCGCTGTTCCAAGTCCAGACTTTGGGCGGCGTATAGTCGGGTAGATCAGACATGATAGTCTCCGCTTTTTGGGAATTCGGGTCACCGCTAAAGGCGCGGGCGAACATGAGACATAACAACTCCGTGCGCGGAAATACAAGTTACGTCGCGCAAGTGTGAGTATGGCGCTTATTTTGGTGTGGGCAGGACTTCGATACCCTGAAACATCTCGCGGATATTGACGCTGGACTTGGTGCCAAGGTCATCGAAGTGATCGGCCAGCCATGTCTGAGCTGTCTCCCGCCCGATCTCGAACAGATGCTCCAGAAAGGCCCATTCCGCGTTGAGTTTGGAGGAGGCATCCAGATCGCGAATGCGCTTGCGGGCATGTACCAAATGCAAGCGCATCCGGCGGTATTCCGTTTCATCCAGATTGCCCGCATCGAGCAGGCGGCGCACGAAGTCGATGGAGCGCAGCTCGTGCAAGAGCGAGGAGTTGAAGGTGATCTCGCTGATCCGATTTTCGATATCGGCGGCGTTGCGGGGGATTTCCTCGCGTTTGATGGGGTTGATCTGAACGATCACGATGTCGGATGAGGGCGAGCCGTGGTAGAATGGAAAGAGCGGCGGGTTGCCCATGAAGCCGCCGTCCCAGTAGTGCTCCCCGTCAACTTCGACCGCTTGGTAGAGCTGAGGCAAGCAGGCGGAGGCCATAAGCGCATCAAGCGTGATCTCGGCGCGGGGGAAGACTTTGACGCGGCCAGTTTCGACATTGGTCGCGCCGATATAGATCTCCATCTCACCGCAGTTTTGCACGCAGCCAAAATCGATCAACTCGCCCAGCAAATCACGCAAGGGGTCAATGCCAAACGGGTTGAGATCATAGGGCGAGGCGAGTCGCTGCATGAGGTTGGTCATGAGATATCCGGGGGAGTTGTTAAGCGACCAATCCCCTGTCGCCTTGGCCCAAAGCGAGCGCTGAACCGGGCTGGCAAGGGCTGCGTGGCTCACAGATTTCCAGAACCTTGCGAGTGCTTCGCGTGCGCCTGTTGGGCCATTTTCATAGAGCCCATGGGCGGCCACAACCGCATTCATCGCGCCTGCGGAGGTGCCGGAAATCGCGTCGATCCACAGCCGATCATCCTCAAAAAACGCATCCAGAACGCCCCATGTGAAGGCACCATGGGAACCGCCGCCTTGTAAAGCAAGGTTGACGCCTTTTTGGTGCGGTTCGCGAAACGACGTGCTGGGCTTGGTCATGGGGGGCATCCTGAGCAGGCTTCAAAACCTCAGCTTAGGGTGATTTTGCAGTGCAGCAAAGAGCGGAGTTGGGGCGGTCGCGGCCAAGTGGCTCTTATTTTTGTGCGGAGCGTGGTGTAGGAAGGGCGCATGAGCGAGGTTTCGGGCAAAATTCTGATCGGTGTGGATGGTGGCGGCAGTGGATGCCGCGCCATTGTCACGG
>CAZQMR010000133.1:0-9336 GCA_964594465.1 uncultured Rhodobacterales bacterium | reverse complement strand
CCATGCCGAGCTGTGCGGCAAGGCGGAATTGCTCGCTTGGGATGGCCTGCCAGCCTTGCAAGATTAGGCGGGTGGCGAGGGGGAGGTTGAAAAAGACGTGGGCCAGTACGACGCCGTGTGCGCCGTAAATGCCGATGGGGGGCAAGCCGAATAGGCTCAAGCCTTGGCTGACCCATCCCGCGCGGCCAAAGACCGCAACAAGGCCGAGCACGGCGACGATCACAGGTAGGATGAAGGGCGCGCCCAGTAGCGTGACAGCGAAACTGCGGCCCCAGAATTGGCGGCGGGCGAGGGCGCGGGCCAAGGGGATGGCGAGGAGTATGCTGAGCGCGGCGGAGACCACCGCTTGGCCGACGGTAAAGCGTAGGGCTGCGTATTCAATAGGGCCAAAGCCGCTGAAGCTATCGGCGCGGCTCGCCACGGCTGCCAATGTGCCAAGCGACAGAAGGAGGATCAGGGCAGCCGAAAGGCCGCCCCAAACCGTAGCAGGTCTCACTTGGAGAGCGCCGCTTGCCATTCAGCCAAAGCTGCATCGCGCATGGCGGCAGCCTCATCAGGGGCAAAGATCAGCGCTTTTTCTGCGGGCACGGGATTGCTGAAGCCGTCCGGCAAGCCACCAGCTGGCGTGATCGCGGGGTACATCCAGTTCGTCGTTGGGATGATCGACTGGAAGGCTTCCGATGTCATGAAGGCAAGGAATTGGTCTGCCAGCTCTGGCTGATCCGTCGCGGCAAGCTTGCCTGCAACCTCAATCTGCATGTAATGGCCTTCGTTGAACGCAGCTGCTGCCTTGCTCTGATCTTCCTCAGCAATGATGTGATACGCTGGCGATGTGGTATAGCTCAGCACCATATCCGCCTCGCCCTCAAGGAACATGCCATAGGCCTCAGACCAGCCTTTGGTGACCGTCAGGATGCGCGGCGCAAGGCCCTCCCAGATCTCATCCGCCTTATCGCCATAAGCCGCTTTGACCCAAAGAAGCAGGCCCAAGCCGGGGGTCGAGCTGCGCGGGTCTTGGATGACAATTTTTACATTCTCAGGGGCGGCAATCAGCTCCTCAAAACTGGCCGGTGCCTTGGCCATTTTCGTCTGATCATAGACAAAAGCGAAATAGCCCCAATCAAAGGGCAAGAAGTTCGGATCGCTCCACCCACCGGGAACGGACGTTTCAGCTAGCGTCACACCATGTGGCGCAAACAGGCCTGTTTCAGCGGCCGCCGCTGTCAAGTTTGTGTCGAGACCAAGCACGATATCCGCATCCGAGCGCGCGCCTTCAAGCTTCACCCGCGCCATGATTGCGGCGCCATCGCCAGCACCAACAAAGCTCAGATTGCAATTGCAGGTTTCTTCAAACGCGGCCTCAACCGCCGGGCCGGGGCCCCATTCGGAAATGAAGCTTTCATAGGTCAGCACAACAAGCTCGGGCTTGCCGTCCGCGAAAGCCGGTGTGGCAATCGCAGTGCTGAGCAGAGTGGCAAGAATGGTCTTTTTCATGTGTATTCCTCCATCTGGCGACTGGTCTGGTGGAGGATTTCTCAAGCGAAAATCGCGACACCTTCCCTCCGCCGGTATGATCCGGTTCAGGTTCTACGGGTCCGCGCAACTGCACATCTCAGCCTGATCACAGGCCCCCCGAGGTGGGCCTTGGATATCGCAATAAGGAGGGGCTCGCAAGCCAGATTCTCCTTGACATTTTCGCACAATAGTTTAATGTTAAACCATAAATCAAACATTGTTGGAAAGGAGGTTCCGCTTGGGAGAACGCATGTCCTGATTTTAATCCTCGAACTGGCCCTGATTTGGGCGGTTTACACATTTGCAGCCCATGTCATGGCGCAGGAAATGCCCCTTTGGGCGACATCCCTCATCATCATCGCAATTGATCGCACGATTGGTGCCATCACCACAGTTGCCACGAATATGAGAACCCCAAAAACATAACAGACTTGGCAATAGGGTCGCCTCCCGCTAATCCATCGGGATCAAAGGAGTGCGACCATGTCCATGAACAGCTTCGGCCATCTATTCCGTGTCACGACTTGGGGTGAAAGCCACGGGCCGGGACTTGGCTGTACTGTGGATGGGTGCCCTCCGGGAATTGCGTTGAGCGAGGCGGATTTGCAGCCTTGGATGGATGCGCGCAAACCGGGTCAAAACAAATACACGACCCAGCGCCGCGAGGCGGATGAGGTCGAGATTTTGTCGGGTGTTTATGAGGGCAAGACAACTGGCACGCCAATCCAGTTGATGATCCGCAACACGGATCAACGCTCTAAGGATTATTCGGAAATTGAAAAGAAATTCCGCCCCGGCCACGCGGACATAACCTATTGGCAAAAATATGGAATTCGCGATCCACGCGGTGGCGGACGATCGTCTGCGCGAGAGACCGCGGCCCGTGTGGCTGCGGGCGGTGTTGCGCGAAAAGTGCTGGCTGATCTCTCGCCCGGCGTTCAAATTCGAGGTGCCATGGTGCAGATGGGACCGCGCAAGATTGACCGGGCAGCATGGGATTGGGCCGAGGTTCCCAACAACCCATTTTGGACCCCCGATCCCCAAGCCGCAGCCGATTGGGCTGAGTATCTGGACAGCCTGCGCAAGTCGGGCAACTCGGTTGGTGCGGTGATTGAGGTGGTCGCATCGGGTGTGCCTGCGGGCCTTGGCGCCCCGGTTTATGGCAAGCTTGATACGGATCTCGCAGCAGCGATGATGTCGATCAATGCCGTCAAGGGCGTGGAAATTGGCGCAGGCATGACGGCCGCTGAGTTGACCGGCGAAGACAATGCGGATGAGATTTCAATGGGTGCTGATGGCCCTGAATTTAGCTCAAACCACGCCGGTGGCATTCTTGGTGGCATCTCCACAGGGCAGGATTTGGTGGTAAGGTTCGCCGTCAAACCAACCTCGTCGATCCTGAAACCACGCGCCACCATCACAAAGTCAGGTGAGCCTGCCGAGATCATCACCAAGGGCCGCCACGACCCGTGCGTTGGCATTCGTGCAGTTCCTGTCGGCGAGGCGATGGCGGCCTGTGTTATTCTCGACCATTTCCTTCTGGATCGCGGCCAAACTGGTGGGCAGCGCGGGCAAATCGGATGAAGCCCAAGGCCTACATCTTTGACGTGTTCGGGACCTTGGTCGATTGGCGCAACTCTGTCGCGCGAGACTGCGCAGCCGTATTCGCTCAAAAGCAAATTTCAGTGGATGCACATGACTTTGCAACCGCTTGGCGGGCTGAATACGATCCGGCCATGGCCCGCATTCGCGATGGTGGGCGTGGGTATGTTCGGCTTGAGGTTCTGCATCATGAGAATCTTGAAATTGTTCTTTCCAATTTTGGAATTGGTGATGCTTTTTCTGATAGTGAAAAAGCCCGGCTCAATCTGGCATGGGAACGGCTTGATCCGTGGCCGGATGTGGTGGCTGGCCTGTCAGCCCTGAAACCACATGCCAAGATAGCACCTTGCTCGAACGGGTCGGTGGCCTTGATGAGCAATCTAGCGGCCTATGGCAGCCTGCCATGGGATGACTATGTGGGGGCGGAACGCGCGCAGGACTACAAGCCGAAGCCCGAAGTTTACTTGAAAAGCTGCGATTGGCTTGGATGCGAACCGGCTGAGGTCATGATGGTCGCAGCTCATAATCGGGATTTGGAAGCCGCGCGGGATGCCGGTCTGAAAACGGGTTTCTTCCCGCGCTGGAGCGAGCACGGGGCTGATCAAAGCATCGACTTGGTGGCTGAAAGTGCGTGGGATATTGTTGCAGAAGATCTCGTTGATCTGTCGCGCATCGCATTAGCTTAACGTGTAAACTGCGCTGCCAATTCTACGTGATGCGACCAGCGGAACTGGTCAACCACTTGCACCCAATCCAGCGCATACCCTGCATCGCACAAGGTTTTTGCATCCCGTGCAAACGTCACCGGGTTGCAGGATACAAAGGCAATACGCCCAACCGTCGATCCTGCCAGCTCCGCCACTTGCGCCTGTGCGCCAGCGCGTGGCGGATCGATGATTGCGGCGTCAAACTTGTTCAGCTCGTGGCTGAGCATCGGGCGGCGAAACAAATCCCGGGTTTCACAGCGCACCAGTTTCAGGCCTTGCGCTTCGCGCCACCCGCGATCAAGTGCTGCAAGCATATCCGCGCTGGCCTCAACCGCCAGCACATCGGCGGTTTTCGCAACTGGCAAGGTGAACGTGCCAGAGCCTGAAAACAGATCCACAACGTGTGTGGCACCTGAAACGCCCTCCTGAACCGCAGCAAGCAAAGCGGCCTCACCCGGTTTGGTCGCTTGCAAGAAGGCACCAGAGGGTGGTTCGACCAATGCTGGCCCAAATTGTTGAAGTGCGGGTTGACGCATCACCAGCTCGTCATTCCAGCCCAACCGCTGGACCCGGTTCTCAATCGCTGACTGAGCGAGGCTCGCGGTCAGCTCTGGCGACAGGTCTTTTGCCTGAGTGACAGCAATATCCAAGCCGTTCTGGCATGTGGTGACGGTGATTTTTAGGATGGAAGACCGCGTCGCACCCAGCTTTGTCAAGCCGTGGCAAAACGGGAGCGCATCCATGATTGCTGGCTCAACCACGTGACACTCTGAGATTGGAACGATCTGATCACTGCGCTTTGCGTGGAACCCGACCTGCGTGGTTTTCTTGGTCCGCCGCGCCGAAAAAACGGTGCGCCTGCGACTGTTGGCTGGTGAGGTGATGGTCTTTCTGAAGCTCGGGTGCAGGCCCTGAGTGCTCAATGCCCGAGCAGTCATGTCCGTTTTCCATGCTTCTACAAAGCTGTCAGTGGCATGTTGCAGCGTGCACCCACCGCACTTTAGAAAATGGGAGCAGGGCGGATCTTGGCGATGCTCAGACGTTGGCAACACAGTTTGTGTTTCCGCATCAAACTGATCACCGGGTAGGGCAAAGGGAATAGGGTCAGTGCCATTGGCGGTGAGGCCTTGGGCCTTGGAATTGAGGCTGATTACTTCATGTGTGGGCATTGATCCCTACCGGTGTTGTTGGGTGTGACATGGGGTAGAGCCGATCAACCTCAAGCGAAAGTCCTATCTGCGATAAGAGATGCCTCCGGCGGGGATATTTGAAGAAAGTGATGGTATTTGAGCTTGGCGCGCTGCCTTAAAGCGTGCGCTTTATTGGAATGACCCGCGACCAGCGGGTCTCAATTTCCTCGTGCGGATCAAACAGTGCGGCCACCGTCTACTTCTAGGATTGTGCCGGTCACAAAGTCAGCTTCGTCAGAGCCCAAATAGAGCGCTGCATTGGCGATATCGCGTGGCGTGCTCATGCGTCCCATTGGAATGGTTGAGACGAATTTTTCGCGGATTTCGGGTGAGTCTGGTACTCCCATGAACCTCTCCAGTAGTGCGGTGGCGCCCATCACCGGGGCGATTGCGTTGACGCGGATGTTTTCTGGCGCAAGTTCGCCGGCCAAAGAGCGGGTCATCAAGTGGACAGCGCCTTTGGTGGAGTTGTACCAAGTGAGGCCGGGGCGGGGGCGCAGGCCTGCGGTCGAGCCGATATTGAGCATGACGCCGCGGCCGATGCTGCGCCAGTGGGGGACCATTGCTTTGGTGAAGTGGAAGATGGATTTTACGTTGATGTCGTAGACTTTGTCGAAGTCTTCCTCGGTGGTTTCCAGTAGCGGTTGGTTGCGGTGGGTCCAGCCAGCGTTATTGACGACAATGTCGACCTCACCAAAGGCTGCGATGACGTCGCCGCAGGTCTGGTTGACCTCTGTGCCTTGTGACACGTCGCAGGTGAATGCAGAGGCCGCGTTGCCGATATCGCGTGCGACAGCCGCAGCCCCGTCCCCATTAAGGTCCAGGATTGCGACGCGCGCGCCTTCACGTACGTAAGTGCGCACGATTTCCTCGCCAAACCCGGAGGCCCCACCCGTTACGATTGCTGTCTTTCCCTCTAAGCGACCCATGTAAGACCCTCCCTTAATGCTTTAGAATTACTGTTTTAAGTTGCGCGAATTCATGCAGAGCGACGAAGCCTTTTTCACGACCATGGCCGGACTTGCGCACGCCGCCAAAGGGCAGTTCAACGCCGCCACCCGCACCATAGTTGTTGATAAAGACTTGCCCGCAATTCATTGCTTTTGCCATGCGCATCTGCCGTCCCCCGTTTTCAGTCCAGATCCCCGCCACGAGCCCGTAATCCGTTGCATTGGCGATGCGGATTGCGTCGGCTTCGTCCTTGAAGGGCAAAACTGAAAGCACCGGGCCGAAAACCTCGTCTTGCGCCAGTTCAGAGGTTTCGCCCACAGGCCCAAACAAGGCCGGCGCGATGTAGTTCCCTGTCGCTGGTGCCGTCCCGGCTATGCTGCCCCGCGCCAGCAAGGGCGCATTGGCGCGATCAAGGAAGCCCTGCACGCGCTTCTTTTGGCGCTCGGAAATTAGGGCGCCCAGATTGTGGGTGCCATCATGTGGTCCAGCTTCTAGCGCTTGGAAGATCGGGATAAGGCGCGCAATTAGCGTGTCATAAAACGAGGCCTCGACCAAAATGCGGGAGCCTGCGGAACAGGTCTGTCCGCCATTTTGCACAATGGCATTTGCAAGCACCGGCAGGGCTTCTTCAAGATCGGCATCTGCGAACACGATTTGCGGAGATTTGCCGCCCAACTCAAGTGTGCAATCAATGTGGTTCTTTGCGGCGGCGGTTTGTACCAGCGTGCCGACCTCAGGTGAACCGGTAAAGCTGATGAAATCAATGTCGCAATGGTTGATGAGAGCGTCCCCAGCGATCTCGCCCAGGCCCGTCACAATGTTCAAAACTCCTTTGGGAAGGCCCGCTTCAAGGGCCAGCTTTGCAAGGCGCAGTGTCGTCAGCGAGGCTTCCTCGGCGGGTTTCATAACAACGGTGTTGCCCATAGCAAGTGAGGGCGCAATCGTGCGGCCAAACATTTGCACTGGATAATTCCAGGGGATGATCACCCCAACAACGCCGTAAGGTTCGTACCAACACTGTACTTGATATCCCGCATTATACGGCAATGTCTCGCCATGCACCTTATCTGCCGCACCGCCGAAATACTCGAAATAGCGTGCGGCGGCGACCATATCCGCGCGGGCTTGTGCGATGGGTTTGCCGGTGTCCTGCGCCTCGATCCAAGCCAGCTCTTCTGCATCCCGCGCAATCAGCGCACCAAGGCGGGTCAGTATCCGCCCCCGATCCACCGGGTTTGCACCTGCCCAACCTTCAAAAGCGGCCCGCGACGCGGCAACCGCTGCGTCAATCTCATCAGCCCCTCCTGCAGCGATCCGGGCAAAAACCGCGCCATCAGAGGGGCAGGCCACGTCAATCACATCCCTGGTCGCAACCCATTCCCCATTGATGAGGCATTTTTGCGGTTCATCCAAAGAAACGGGGCTGTTCATGGCGGCTATCCCTTGCAAGTATGCGCGGCAGTGAAGTGGAAATTGCAGGCTATGGCAAGGAGTAGGTGATGGGTGTTGAGGTTTTTGACGACACATTTTGCGCGCTTGGCGAAGGGCCGCTGTGGCACCCGGACCGGCAAACGCTGTTTTGGTTCGATATCGACAACAAGGTCATGTACGAAAAAGCCATCGGTGGGCAACGGCGTGCATACCGCTTTGATCGCACTGTGACTGCGGCTGGCCTGCTGGCTGATCCGGGCCGCTTGTTCATCGCCAGCGAGCGGGATCTTTTCGTCTATGGGCTGGAAACCGGGACCGAAGATGTGCTCTGCCCGCTTGATGCGGACAACCCGGTGACCCGGTCCAATGACGGGCGCGCTGATCCCTTTGGTGGCTTCTGGATTGGCACGATGGGCTATAAGGCGGAGCCACAACAGGGCGCGATCTATCGCTACTATAAGGGCGAGGTGCGCAAGCTGTTTGATCAGATCACAGTTTCAAATGCGATCTGTTTTGCACCGGATAAATCCGTGGCCTATTACACTGACAGCCGCACCAAGCTGATCAAGCGCGTGGCCCTTGATGGCGACGGTTGGCCTGTGGGCGTGCCGGAGGATTTCCTTGATTTTCGCTCCCAGCATTTCGGCCCAGACGGGGGGGTCTGTGATGCGCAGGGAAACATCTGGTCGGCCCAGTGGATGGGCGCACGGGTCGCCGTGTTTGCGCCAGATGGCACACCGGGCGATGTGCATTTATTCCCCACATCCCTCACATCCTGCCCCGCTTTCGGAGGACCGGATTTGCGCGACTTGTTCGTGACCACCGCAGGCGCACACCTGCCGCACCCGTTAAAGGGAACGCAGGCAGAGGCTGGGTTTGTGTTTCGCCTGCCAGATGCAGGGCAGGGGCGCGAGGAGTACCGGGTTCAGGTCTAGGCTGGTGACTTAGCTCTGGTCCGTTGGCGCTTCCAGCACGTCTTGATCCGCGATCATGTAACTGTCCCCGACAAAAACCGCTGTGGCACCGGTCAATCGACCACGACTGTCAAAAAAGGGCGTCAGGCGAATTGTGAATGTGTGATCTTCGGTATCAACACTCAGCTCATGAGCTTTGCCAACAGTCAGAACTTTGTGAAATGCCTCGGAAAGATTGGGGCACCCTTCAGGCATCTTGAACTGACTGATGTGAGGCTCCTCATTGAGCGACTTCATACCCAGAATTGATTTTGCAACATCAGACGCGCGGATCACCTGCATCGCTACATTCACCACAATCACCGGCACAGCGATATTGGTCAGGATCGAGCCCAACTCTTCGGTCATGTTCGACAGCTCACGGCCGATCGCCATCTGCTCCTGATTGACCGTCACAAGTTCTTCGTTGGTGGATTGCAACTCTTCGTTCGAGGTCTCCAGCTCCTCATTCGTGGACTGAAGCTCCTCATTGGTGGATTGCAGCTCTTCATTCAGCGACTGCAATTCCTCGTTGGAGGTTTCAAGCTCCTCGACGGATTGCTGCAACGCTTCTTTGGTTACGGACACCTCGCGCTGCAACTCGTCAATGCGCCGCGCCGCATCTTTGGGCAAGTCAACCTCGGTGCTGTCTGAGCCATCAATATCAAGCCACTCATTGAAGGCGATCAGCCCAATGATGTCATCATCTTCGTCATCCGTATCAATCGGATAGGCGGTCAGTTGATAGCAGCGCTGCGCATCTTCTTCCTTCTTCCAAACCGACCCTCGCCGCAGGGATTGGTTCTTGAGCGCCAAAGTCAAAAGCGCACGCGCCTCTTGGGCCAAGGGCTTACGCAACAGCGATAGGGTCAATTGCGGCGATTTGGTCTCTGCGAGCTCCAGATATTCGGAAATATCACCATAAACCGACAGAATGCGCATATCTCCTGACA
The DNA here is from genome assembly GCA_964594465.1 of uncultured Rhodobacterales bacterium. Taxonomy (GTDB): domain Bacteria; phylum Pseudomonadota; class Alphaproteobacteria; order Rhodobacterales; family Rhodobacteraceae; genus CAZQMR01. The sequence goes on along the minus strand of CAZQMR010000133.1, from coordinate 34 downwards.
GCAGAATCGATTTGGGCGCAACAGATCGTGACAA
>CAZQMR010000132.1:0-9408 GCA_964594465.1 uncultured Rhodobacterales bacterium | reverse complement strand
AAAAACAAACCAGTACCGCAGCAGCAGACACCACGAATGTAGTACTCTTTTCCTGCTGGCCTTCCGCCTTTTCCAAAATGAGCCCACCGATCATTTGTTCAAACTGACGCAAGACACCTAGATAGGCCGTTGACGTGGCAAACCAATCTGGCCCCGTTATGCCCTTCAAATCACCGGATTTTAGGCTTTGAGACGCAATTTTTCGGTATTCAACCACCTTAAGAAATTCTGGGCTGTTCAGAACACGATCAAGCTCCACCCTCAGTGCATCCGTGCTAAGGGCCTGAACCCGTTGGAGCAAATAGGTCTGATTTGCTTGCAGACCGACATACCAGCTAAAAGTTTGCTGCGAAAACGCACCGCTGCCAAACCCAACTGAGCCCGCAGCTCTCTCTACACCTGCGAACTCTTTCGTCATCAAAATCGCTTGGTAAATGGCATTCCACCGGGCGATTTCATCCAAGGATTCCGTGATCAGCGTATCATCAGCAAAGCTCAGAAGTTGGCGAATGGTTTGGGTATAAAACCCCGCAAGCTCACCAACAGTTGTGTCCAGCGCATCAATTTTCGCGCGCATTTCATTCAGATTTTTGAAGGAAGCATCCAAAAAATCGCGACGCATCTGCACATATTCAGCGACTTGCTGCGTGCCGCTTCCAACGGATTTATTCAGCATTTGCGACAGGTTGGCTTTAATCGCCGCATCGGTGGCAAGGCGTTGCTGAGGCAGTTTTTCTTGGAACGCAGCGCCTTTTGACCCGACAAATCCAGCAGACATGCCCCGCTCTTTTTGCATTTCATGGGCAAGATTGCTGCCAAGACCGGTCAGTTGAACATCTGTTGAAACGAAGCGCGCCGTTTGGTTTCTGTCCCAGACCACAAGAAGATAAGCAAGGCTCACGGCCAAGAACCCCCCGACCGGGACCAGAATGGTAAGATATGTTTTGAGTGCGCTATTATCCATCGCGAGGGCCCCAAAAAACGCCAACCGGCTTTCCTTGCTCCCCGCTAATTTCCAAATGGAAATATGACGTTAATCGCCTGTCAGATTTGACCTGTCAGCGGAATTTTCCTCGAAAATTCGGGCATTTTGCCCAATATTCAGACACCAAGGACATCAAACATCGAGTATTCGCCCGGATCGCGTCCGCGCCCCCAAAGTGCTGCCTTAACAGCACCGCGCGCAAACAACATGCGATCCGTTGCCAGATGTCGCAGCACAATCCGCTCGCCGGCCGCTGCAAAAATCACGTCATGCTCGCCGACTACATCGCCCCCGCGCAAAGCCGCAAATCCGATGTCACCGCGCTTGCGCGCACCCGGCAGCCCATCGCGGCCCCGATCTGACACGTCGGCCAAGTTAACACCGCGCCCAGCCGCCGCCGCCTCGCCCAGCATCAACGCGGTGCCCGAAGGCGCATCAACTTTGTGATGATGATGCGTCTCCACGATCTCAATGTCGAAATCCGCATCCAGCGCGGCGGCCACTTGCTCCGTCACTTTCGCCAGCAAATTCACACCCAAGCTCATGTTCCCCGCCCGGATCACCGTCGCATGTCGCGCCGCCGCTGCAATCGCCTCCAGATGCTCAGCTTCCATACCGGTCGTCCCGATCACATGAACCGCCCGCGCTTGCGCCGCCAGCCCAGCATGCTTGACCGTTGCCGCAGGCACCGTAAAATCCAAAATCGCCTGTGCGCGTGCAAAAACCTCCAACGGATCGCCTGAAACCAACATGCCGCGCGCAGCGCCACCCATCGCTTCGCCCAGATCGCGGCCAACCCAGTCACTGCCCGGCGCATCCGTCACACCGCAAAGCTCTACGCCATCCGCCTCGTCAACGGCGCGGATCAGCATCTGGCCCATACGCCCAGACGCACCAACAACAGCTACCTGCATTTCATCGCTCATTTCTTAACCCTACATTGCCAAACCGCAGCTCACCGTTGTATGGCCTGCCCGATCCGTTGTAAATTCTTCATCAATTCGCTTTAGGCCACCAACGGTAGAAAGAGCAAACACCAAAATGGCATCACGTGACAGATTTGGCGCATCCGGCCCATCTCAGCGGCAATTGCGCGTCGGCGAGGTCATTCGCCGTACCTTATCAGACGTACTCGCCCGCGGTGACATTCACGACGAAGAGCTTTCCGGCGTCTCTATCACCGTGGGCGAGGTCCGCACCTCGCCAGACCTGAAAATCGCCACCGTCTTCGTCCTGCCCCTTGGCGGCCAGGACGTGGAGCGCATCATCAAGGCGCTCAGCCGCAACGCCAAAGAGCTGCGCCGCCAGGTCACCAAAGGCCTCGCCCTCAAATTCTCGCCCGAATTGCGGTTTCTCGCCGATGAGAGCTTTGATCGCATGGACGAAACCCGCCGCCTGCTCAATTCCGACGAGGTCCGCCGGGATCTAGAGAGCGACCTCGATGCGCCCAGCGCTGACGAGTGATCCTTGAAGGGCCGAAAACCCAGCTTGCGCCGCCAGACCCGCCGCTTCTTCACGACGCGCCGCTACCCGATTTTCTACCTCCAGATCACCAAATGCGGCTGCACCTATCTTAAAAACCTCTTCTACTACCTCGACGCCGACACGCTGCATCCGGCAGGCCGTTTCATCCATGACCACAGCGACGATCTGCTCCGCGCAGAGGATCGCGACCCCCAAATCCTGCACGATGCCCGCCATGTCTTCACAGTGCTGCGCAATCCCGTCGATCGTTTCTTCTCGCTCTATTTTGAGAAGTTCTACGGCGACAGCCCCCAGAAATTTGATGATCTGTCCGCGCTTCTCACAACAGAAATCGGCCTCGATCTCGCGCCTGACATCAGCCTCGCCCAGCACCAAAAAAACGCACGCGCCCTGCTGGACTGGATCGCCGCCAACCTGCGCGAAGAAACCCCCGAGCCGATCAACCCGCACTGGAAACCCCAGCACGAGCGGCTCGCCAAGGTCGCAGATTTCGGCGTTTGGCGGCTGACGCTGGATGGGCTCGATTGGCAACTTCCGGCGTTTCTGGGCGATGTCATCCCAGACCTCGATGCCAAGTTAGCCGCCGTAACCGTGCGCAACGCCGCCAAAAAACCGGTCGCCCAAAGCGAAATTGCAACGCCGGACATCATCAAACGCATCGGTGAAATTTATCCACATGACTTGGAAAACCATGCCATTTCTTCGCAAAAATGGTCCCGCCGCCAAGCCCGCGCAACAGCGCCTGCCGCCCCAGCAGCGCCGGACGGACCAGCGCTGAAAGTCCTCACAACCCATCGCTACCCGATCAATGCGCGCATCATTCCCAAATCCGGCTCCACCTTTCTGCGCAATCTGTTTTACCGCCTTGATCACGGCACCTCGCATCCTGATCCGCTCCATATTGACGCGGATGGGGCCTGCGTCTCCCGGTCCAAGCCCCTCAAACGCCTGCTCAAACAGACCAATTTCGTCGTGTTTCGCGACCCGTTTGAGCGCTTCATGTCGTTTTACTTCGACAAAGTCTGGGGGATCGGCGAAACCAGCTTTCCTTGGGTTGCGCAAAAACTCTTTGAAAACCGTCGCTTTCACAGAGGCCGAAATATCGACGCCGCAGCCCATCACGAAAACTGCCTACGCCTGTTGGGGATGATCGAAAATCGCTTCGAAAATGAGGAAATCCCTGCCCTCAACCCCCATTGGCGCCCCCAAATCCATCGCCTCCCTGAAATGCGGGCGGCACGTTTTCACCCACTTCTTCTGAGCAATCTGACCGGGCAGCTCTCCCAAATCCTCACCCCCATCGTCCCCGATATCGCCGCTCAAATCGCCGCCGTGCCAACGCGCCACCACACGCCGCGTCCCTTCCCGTTTGAGCGCTTTCGCACGCCCTATATTCTGGACCGCTTGCATGCGCTTTATACTGAGGATATGACCCTCTTCGCCCGCCTTCAGGCGGAGTGGAAAGACGCCTCAGCGCCCCCCAAACTTTGAAAGCAGACCCATGGCCCGCAAGAAAAAAGGTCGCCCCATTTCGGGTTGGCTCGTGATCGACAAACCCGCCGGGCTGACCTCCACGGCTTGCGTGAACAAGGCCAAATGGGCGCTGGATGCACAAAAAGCCGGCCATAGCGGCACGCTTGATCCAGCGGCAACCGGCGTGCTCGCCATCGCGTTTGGCGAAGCAACCAAAACCGTGCCTTACGTCACCGATGCGCTCAAAGCCTACCGCTTCACCGTCAACTGGGGCACGGCCACCAACACCGATGATGCGGAAGGCGAGGTCATCGAAACCTCAAACCAGCGCCCCGACGCCGCCGCCATCACCGCCGCGCTGCCTGCCTTCACCGGCGACATCAAACAAATCCCACCGCAATTCTCCGCTGTCAAAGTCAATGGCGAGCGCGCTTATGCAAAGGCGCGCGAGGGCGAAGAAATGAACCTCGCCGCCCGCGATCTTTTCGTCGAATCTCTCGAACTCGTCGAACAGCCTGACGCCAACACCGCCATCTTCGAGATGATCTGCGGCAAGGGCGGCTATGTCCGCTCCATCGCCCGCGATCTCGGCCAAACCCTAGGCTGCCTCGGCCATGTCGCGAGCCTGCGCCGCATCTGGTCCGGCCCGTTCGATCTGGAAACCGTCATCGACTACGCCCTTTTTGACGAACACGCCAAAACCGGCGAGCTGGATCAATATCTGATGCCCATTCAAACCGGCCTCGACGAACTGCCCGAATGCCGCGTCTCCGCTGAAAACGTCGCCCGCCTGCGCAATGGCAATCCGGCCGAGGTCATCAGCACGGATGCCGAATTTGGCGAGGAGGCATGGGCCTCCCACATGGGCGAACCCATCGCCGTGGGCCAGTATTTGGGCGGCAAACTGCACCCTTCCCGCGTATTCGTTGCGCCCGCACCCGAAGCGCCATGATCACCCGCCACCACAACACGCTCGACACCAAATCAACCGCAATCTACTCCCCCTGCGAAGCCTACCGCTATTCCCTCACCCGCATTTGGGAGCCCGAGGGAAAGCGCGCCCTCTTCATCATGCTCAACCCCTCCACCGCCACCGAAGCCCAAAACGACCCCACCGTCGAGCGTTGCGAGCGCCGCTCCCGCACGCTGGGATACGGCGCGTTTCGTGTCACCAACATCTTCGCCTTTCGCGCCACCGATCCCAAAGTCATGCGCGCAGAGGCCGATCCCATCGGCCCCGAAAACATGCAAACAATCACCGAAAGCTGTGATTGGGCTGATGACATCATCTGCGCTTGGGGCACCCATGGCGAGCATATGGCCCAAGGCCCGGCGGTTGAGGCACTCCTGCGCGGCAAAGGCGTCAGCACCAAGCATCTCGGCCTCTCCAAAGCCGGCCACCCCAAACACCCGCTCTATATCGGCTACGCCACCCAGCCCATGCTCTGGTTCTGAGCCAGATCGGCCTTTGACAAAAGCGCCTCGCGCACACTCAAACAGGGTCGCGCCAGCTTGTAATCCGCCAAGCCCGGCCCCAGCAATCGCTCCACCTCAGCCCGCGCCTGCGCGCCCAGCATCCGAAACACCATCTTGCCGGGAAACAACGTCTCGCTCCAACCCCCATTGGCGTTGATCACTTGATGATGGGCACAGAGAATATGGTGATACGTCACTGGTCGCACCCCCTTACACAGCCTGATCCCAGCCCGGTTCACCAAGCCCTTGGCCGGCGCGAAATAGCCAGTGCCGCCACCAAAAAACATCCGATGCTGTTGAGACACGGTCAAATCCCGCTCCGGCATTCTGTTGCCAAGCGCACCACGTGCGATCTCAACAGGCCGCAAACTGGGGTCCATGATTTGCGAAGCAATCGACACCCGCCGCATGCTCGCCCAGAGCACCGTCACATACCCATTATCAAGCGTCAGCACCCGCATCCCCGGCTGCACCTGCTCAATCGGCACCGGCCCGTCCAAGCACTCAATCAGCGTGCCAGCCCCATAACAGGCAATGCTCGCCAACTGTGAATAATCCAGCTCTAGGCCAGTTGTGGTTTCACCTGTTACGTTCTGAACATAGGCAACGCCAGGCGTGATCTCTTCGGACACAATATACCCAAGCAATGTGCCACCGATCTCAACCTCCTCGATCCAGATCGTGCCCCCACCGGGCTTATCAACACCATGATATTTGTCGTCATAAATTGTGCCAGTAGAAATCACCGTGCCATCCGGCTCGCTCACAACAGCGGTCTGATTTGCATCATCTCCCACCTCGTCGTTGGTGCTGTCGCCCAAAAACACGTTGTCATCATCGGTGATGTCAAAACGCACCCGATCTTGCGTGTGATCATAGGCAGCGTCCAGCGTCCAGGAATTGGACCCAGCATTGTATGTCAGTGCATCCGGTGAGTAGCCGTAAAAGGTGTAGAGCGCCATGCGTGCAAGTTTTTTGTTCGTTCGCGCCCGATCTACACAACTCGCGTTAAAATAATGCCAATTGATCCAAATCCCATCCCGGCACGTAAACCAAACAAACCAACCGGGAAAAAATCCATGCGCTCAACTCTTGCCATCACCGCGATCTTGCTGCTTGCAACCCCAGCTCTCGCGGACCTCCAAGTCGCCTTTGACGAAGGCGCCCCCAAAGATCGCTTCACCTTCACTAACGCAAGCGCTTGCGACATCACCAACCAAACCATCACGCTCGACCTCGCCGGGTCAGACGCAGGGCTGATCTTTGATGTCACCGCTGAAGGGGCAGGCATCGAAGTCTTTCAACCTTTCGAAATCGTCTCAGGCGCCACCAATCTGCGCAGCACCCCCACGATAAAAGACGGCGACACCACCGCCTCCCTACAACTCTCCACCCTCAAACCAAGCGCCAGCTTCGCCTTCACCATCGACCTTGATGACACCACCAGCACACGCGGCATCACAGTCAGTGGCAGCGAAATCGCAGGCGCGCGCGTGATGCTCACAGGGGCAACCGGCTCCACCACAGCCACGTTCGGAACCAATGCAAAAGCGCGCCTGAAACTCAGCGACTGCTAAAAACTTAGGGTATCACTCCGCGATCAACGGCCCAATCACCTCGGCACGGTTGCTCCAGATATAGCCGCCAAAGCCGTCGGGAACCTCAGCCAAAACCGCCGCATCCTCGATCCCGCTCGAAAACCCGCTGCCATCATAGGGCCCCAGCAATATCACCTCGCTGCCAGCCGCCTTCATCCGCGCCTCAAAGCGATGCGGCCAGCCCCAAAGCCAGGGCCCGTAATCAATCGGCACCGCCACCAACCCGCTGCGACAGGCTTGCGGCACATACCCGCTCCACCCCAGCAAGCCATAGCGGATCAAACACCGCTTCAACCCAGCCCTATGATACCCCCGCATCTGAGGCACTGCCTCAAGCACGGCCTCAGTGGGTGGCTCCCCGCCATAAATCCCAAACACCTGCGCCCGGTAGCGCGGCTCCTCCAACAGCTTAACAAGCGCACGCCCCTCCTCCGCACGCCGGCTCTTGAAGTTGATCAAAAACGACCCGTCCAGCCCAGCGTCCAGCACCTCAACAAGCGTCGGCATTCGATTGCCCGGCCTGCCGCGCAGCGGAAAATGCGCCCCATCACTGGTAAACCCATACCCCAGATCAAGCCCGCGCAAATACGCCAAGCTCTGCTGATAGGTCACCCCCGTGCCATCGGTCTGACAGTCCAGCTCCCAATCATGAAACACCACAAAATGCCCATCCGCCACCAGATGCACATCCAGCTCCACAACCGCGGCCCCGGCCTCAAACGCAGCCCGCATCGACGGGATCGTGTTCTCAATCAAATCATGGGTCAGCGGCGCAATCTTGCCCGCCCGGCAGGTGTCATTGTCCCGCGCCTCGCCCACATAAATCTGATGCACACCGCGATGCGCCAACAGCTTCGCCGCCGCGCCCGCATCCGGGCCAAACAGCAAAGACGTGTTGTTGAGCCAGATCAAGCCAACCACGCACAGAACCCCAATACCAATCCGCTTGAACATGCGCCAATCCCCCGTAAAACAACCCTAGCCACACGACACTCAAACACGCAATCGCGCGGTTTTTCCTTTTCTTTTCAGTCCGTTTGCGCAATAAGCCGCCATCCGCACTCGCGGAGCATTCCTACCCGCGCTGGACGACATCTTGGCGCGCGGTGTAACCCTCTGAATAGATGGAGAAATTCGATGTCGATAACACCAGAGCTTAAAGCTCAACTGATCAAAGAATATGGCACCAAAGACGGTGACACAGGTTCACCTGAAGTTCAGGTCGCCATTTTGACATCTCGGATCAACACTTTGACCGAGCATTTCAAGTCGCACAAAAAAGACAACCACTCCCGTCGCGGCCTCCTGAAAATGGTTGCCCTGCGTCGTAAGCTGTTGGACTACACACGCGGCAAAGACGAAGCACGCTACAAGTCGCTGATCGAGCGTCTGGGCATTCGTCGCTAAGAAGCGAAGCGGTTCATTCCGCTTGATAAAACTGGTCCGTTGCGGCTCCTAGAGCGCCCGTTTGGGGCGCTCCAAATCCCAACAAAAGCCGTCCGTAAGATGCAAGAGCACCCCTGACCTCAGGCGCCGCATCGGGAAATATGAGAGGTCACACAACACGGCGATCCACAGGGGTGGATGCCGGATGTTAGGAAAACACATGTTCAAAGAAGTAAAGAAAAGCATCGAGTGGGGCGAAGAAACGCTTACACTCGAAACAGGTAAGATTGCGCGTCAGGCAGATGCCTGCGTTGTAGCCACATATGGCGAAACCAGCGTTATGTGCGCGGTTGTATTCGAAAAGAAGCCAAAGGTTGGCTTTGATTTCTTCCCCCTCACAGTTCACTACCAAGAGAAATACTACGCAGCGGGTAAAATCCCCGGCGGTTTCTTTAAGCGTGAGGCACGCCCCACTGAGAAAGAAACGCTGACAAGCCGCCTGATCGACCGCCCAATCCGCCCTCTCTTCGTAGAAGGCTTCAAGCACGAAACTCAGGTCATCTGTACGGTTCTGAGCCACGACATGGACAACGACCCAGATGTCGTCGCCATGATCGCCGCTTCTGCCGCGCTCACGCTCTCCGGCGCGCCATTCATGGGCCCAATCGGCTGTGCGCGCGTTGGTTTCTCTGACGGCGAATACGTCCTGAACCCAATCGTTGATGACATGCACGGCCTGCGCGAAAACCCGGATCAAAAGCTTGATCTCGTGGTTGCCGGTACGCAAGACGCGGTGATGATGGTTGAATCTGAGGCTTACGAGCTTTCTGAGGAAGAAATGCTCGGCGCGGTCAAATTTGGCCACGAGCAGATGCAGCCAGTTATCGACCTGATCATCGACATGGCCGAAGAAGCCGCCAAAGACCCGTTCGATTTCCAGCCACCCGACTACAGCGACCTTTACAAAAAGGTCAAAAAGCTCGGCGAAAAGGACATGCGCAAGGC
>CAZQMR010000131.1:0-9441 GCA_964594465.1 uncultured Rhodobacterales bacterium | reverse complement strand
TCAACCCGAGCCAGAACCTGAGCTTCGTAGCTGAGTACACGTTTCAAACACTTCAAACACCGATAAAAGTTCGCGTCAACAAGTGCCTGCTTTGCGCTTGCTAGCAAATTCTGATTCTCGGCATCGCTAAAAACTTGCGATATTGCATATATTTGACTCAAGATATCCGGCGCCGCATTTTCGCCATCGAGATCGCCTGACAAAACTAGTTGAATTGTATAACATACACGACTGACAGGCGTGTTTGCTTTTTCAGGATGAATTGCGTCCTTCAACCTAAGTATATTGGCACTTGGCGTCAAAATCGATATACGGCTGCGACGCTCTCCATTTTCGACAACCGCGCCATTTATCAATACACGTTCTTTTGGACTTAACTTAAGGACCAATCCTGACATCTTAAATTGCGTCCTTGATTCCACCAAGAATGGCGGCATTTACTTCTATAAGCACTTTCGCGTTTTGCTTCTTTTGCAGTACGCGCTGCGAGTGTATCTCAACGAACTTTTGGAGATAAATGATGTTTGCTTTTAGTTCATCAGGCAGTCGATTTCCCTCTGACATGACGTCAGTCGCCAGAATGCTCCAAAGCTTCCGATTCTCATGCAATGCTTCGACAAGAGACACAAAGTCTTCTGACAGCAGCGCCTTTTTTAGCCTGTGAGTAATTTTGGCAATAACTTCGAACTCAAGGCTCTTTTCAGTTCTGACAGTTTCAGAACCGGATGAGTAGGCACTTTGTGCCAAGCGAGACGCATTCACGTGTATTCTACCTGATTATTTTTCCCAAATTCGACAAGGAAGGGGCGAAGTGGGAAAACCAGCTTCGCCCCAACCAAATTCAACTTACCGGAACAGCTGCAGAATTGTCTGCGGTGCTTGGTTCGCAATTGAGAGTGCTTGAACACCGAGCTGTTGCTGGGTTTGCAAAGCCTGCAGTCTCGCCGAGGCCTCTTCCATGTTCGCATCCACAAGCGATCCGATACCGGTAGTCAGCGAGTCAGAAAGTTTAGAGATAAACTCAGACTGGTTCTGCAAACGACCCTGTACAGAACCGAATTCAGCCGCTGCATCCACTGCGACGTCAATCAATGCATCAATGTTTGCAAGAGCTTGACCTGCGCCAGCATCCGTCGTCACGTCAATCGCTGCGAGAGCGCTGAGGTTTGTCGTGCCAGCGGCGGTGCCGGGTGTACCAGCGGTATTCTCCGTCGTGGTAAGAGTCATGTCCTCAGTTGCGTGATTGTTGGTAATGGTGAACCCTTCATTGTCCGCAGCCATAACGATCGAGTAGTCGGTCGTACTGTCGCTATCGGCATCACCGGTTGACGAGTTGAAGTAGGCTTCCATCTGCGAGAACAGGTTTTGTGCAACCGTTTCAACACTGTCTGAGCTGTTTGCCACATACTCAAATGTGCGTGTGCCTGTCGCAGTGCCAGAACCACCTGTGTCCAATTGGACATCTGCGAGTTCAATCCGGTAGCTGGCGCCTTCCAAAACCGAGTTGATATCTACTGAAACAGTATCACCAGCTGCAGCAACGGTGTCACCTGCGTTGAAATCAGTCATCAAGTCGCCAGCGGTGGATGCACCCCCGCCGAACACCGCAGTTGCGGCGGATCCGGTTGATGCGAGGCTCTGACGGCCGACCGAGATGGAGCTACTGCTCACTGTCCCATCGGATGCACGATCCAGTGATGCAAGAACATCCATATCGTCCGTGGATGAACCATCAACCAGATTCAGGCCATTGAACTGCGCCGCGCCCACAACCGAATTAATTTGGTCGCGCAGTGCTGTGATATCAGTTTGCAGCTTGTCGCGATCAACATTCGCTTCTTGTGCCGCAACCACCTTACCTTTGATGTCGGTCAAAAGATCCGTCACCGTTTCCGCGGCATTCTGAGCAACAGCGACCGTGGATTCGCCAAGAGCGAGGCTGTCAGAGATGTTCTTGTAACCGGCAACGTCCGACTCCATGACCTTCGAAATCGCCCAAACGGCCGAATTGTCGGACGCTGAGGCGATCGACTTTCCCGTCGAAATCTCTGTCTGCGTCATGGAGAGGTTTTTGTTGATAGACTTCAGGGTTTGCAGCGCAACCATTGCGCTATTATTTGTCAGAATACTAGACATTCTACTTCCTTTAGTTTGACATTTTAGTCATTTACTTCCCGCCAAATCTGACGGACCAAAGGTCTTTCTGACCATTGCATTATCGGCTTTCCGACCTGCGCCATCCTATCGAATAGATGCCCTTCCAAGATCACTCATATTCCTAAACGAAGTGTCAACACTTGAACTTTCGAAACAAGAAGATGTTTAAAGTAGTTTACATTCTCTTCTCCAGTTCGTTCACCGGTCGCGAGTCGATTTCGGATCGATTCCCCTGCGCTGTGTAGGTATCAAACCGTTTCCGAACGCGCCGAATTGCGGCCAACTTCACCGCAACCTGTCTTATTCCGTTCATTGCGTTTTGCAGGAGCAGCTGATTCTCCAAGGATCTCTTTTTTATCTCGTCAATCTCGCTTTCACGAAGTTCGCGCCTAGATAAATCATCAATTAGCTGATCTTTTTCTTCGAGAATCGCTTGTAACTCCCAAAGCTGCCCACTCAACAAAGTTTCCTTTTCAAGATGCAAAAGGGAGCTTAGTTCGTCGAGAATGATATTGGTACTTTTCATTTTTCCACCTGATCTTGCAACGACTTAAAGACCGCTTCCGCCAACCCTATACCTCCTCCATCAACCAGCGATTTTGCGTGTTGATCAACTATAAGTGACGAAAATTGAGCTTCACCAACGCCGCCACCAAAGCTAGCGGACGTTTTTGCGAGTCCGGTATTCTTTAACATTTCCGAAAGAAAAGATGTTTCAAGTTGAAGTGCTGTGTTCCATAAGTCATCGTTTCGCCCGACCCCTGGCTTTTGGATAGTTTCGACGGATACCTTCGGTGGTATAGAGAGGCTCATTTTCTTGATCCTTCGAATTTTCAGAACTTGGCAGAGAAAATCAGGAAGTGGTAAAATTATAGTAACGAAGTTCAGTTTTTCTGAGTGGGCGTAGAAAGTCTGGGAGAATCCCCGTGCCTAACCCAATAATTGAAACCAATCTGGTGCCTACAAAGAATGCCACGCGCCGTCACGGCGACTCCAAGCCGGGCACAATCCGCAACCCGGCAAAAGATGCAGAGTTCGTCGAAGTCATTAAAGCACAGAAACTGCTCGAACACTCCAAGCTCGGCAAAGACAACGATGGCGAAACGATTGATGTGGCCACAGAAAGTACTGAAAAGAATGCCGAATACTCATCTTTGGCAATCGAGGCACAGGACCTTCAACCATCACCGAAGGAAGCCGACCATCTGGATTATTCTGTAGAAACCAGTTCTGAACCTTCCGATTTAATTGGTGCGTCATCTGAGGCAATTGAGCCTGGAAAAACGGCACCGACAGATGCGTTTCTGCGTGCCGGAAACCATGACGTGTCTGAAGCGCGTGAAGACAGTTTCGCTGGATTTGGCCTTGGCACAGAACCATCAGGTACCCAGACTGTTTTGGGGTCAACCGGTTCAAATTTGAGGTCTGACAGCTTCTCCAGCGCAGTGACCCTCGTCGAAAGTTCACGCGCAGAGGATATCAGCAGAATGTCACCCCAAGCCGATTTGTCATCTGCTCCTGCGACAATGCCTACTTCCTCCGCTCGCGTGGAAGCAGAACCCGAACTTAGCGCACAGACATCTGCTCAGAGTGCTGCCGGGGTATCGCAAAACTCATGGCCCAACGGTGGTGTGCATCGGTTGATCAGTAGAGACGTGTTTCAGAGCGAGAAACACGAGGATGCGCAGCTACCGGAGCACGACGAAGTTTCGGCAAACAATCCGCTGAATGCAAAGGGAAACCTTAGCTCGAAGGCTCAGCCCCTCGATTTGAACATTTTGACCAAACCTGACCAAGCGCAGGGCTTACTGCTTGAGAAGAGGCAGGCATCGTTTGAACTTGCCGACACACAAGCCAAGCAGAACTCAGTAGAGCAACGGTTAACAGCGCTCTCATCCACACTTAACGCTTTAGACAATGCACCCGTCGCGCAGCCACCGCTGGCAGCGCCTGCGCAAGTTTTGCTTCAGCCCATTTCCGGATTGGAAAGCGTTTTGCAAGAGGATGAGGCACTGCTGGACAGTGTCGAGGCGGAATTTTCATCTACGTCAACGCGACTGAATACATCGCTTACAAGTTCTGGGACCTCACTTCCGCGGCTGGATTTTCCAAAACATCTGGCTATGCAGTTTCAAGATACTCTCCGAGCAATGCCAGATAAGCCGGTAGAAATTTCGCTTCAACCAGAAGAGCTTGGTCGGGTGCGAATGTCGGTATCCGCGAACGAAACAAGCGTCGTTCTGACTGTTCTAGCGGAGCGCACTGAAACAGTGGAACTATTGCGGCGCCACGCAGAACAGCTTTCCAAAGAGCTTGCACATTTGGGGTTCGGATCTGTCGATCTCGCGTTCGGCCAAGGTGAAGATACGCAGACGAATTCTGATGACTCCACTGGAACAACGGCACAGCACCTCAGTCAACAGGAAGCCGAAGACTCTGGCGATAGCATTGTTGGAACGCATTTGGGTCTCGACCACACACGCGCCTTGGACGTGCGAGTTTAGGAGGATTGGATGACAGATTTAACGGCAATCAGCAGCGCGAGCAGCGGTAACAGGAATGTCACTTCACAGACCAATACTGAATCCCGTGGAAACGCTCTCGCGTCGGACTTTGAGACTTTTTTACAGATGCTGACCGCACAAGCGCGCTACCAGGACCCACTTGAACCGCTCGATTCATCTGAATATGCGTCTCAGTTGGCCCAGTTTAGCTCGGTCGAGCAACAGGTCCAAACCAACGACCTCTTGAAAGACTTGGCTTCTCAGTTCAGCTCGAACAATATGGCGCAATTCGCCGGATGGATTGGCATGGACGCACGCACATCGGCGCATGTGCATTTCGACCAATCACCGCTAACCCTATCTCCGCAACCAGCAGAGATTGCGGAAGAAGCGCATATTGTCGTCTATGATGCGGCAAATGTTGAAGTTCAGAGGCTTTTGATACCGCTAGACGGCGAAGATGTTCAGTGGGCTGGTGTTGATGAACTCGGAGATCCTTTCCAGGCGGGGAAGTACCGGTTTGAAATAGAGAGTTTTGCGAATGATGGTCTTGTCGCGCAGGAACGTCTGGAAACCTATTCGAAGGTTGTGGAAACGCGACTGGAAGCGGGACAAACCGTGCTGGTTCTCGAAGGTGGTACAACCGTATCCACCGGCGAAGTTACCGCTTTGCGACAGAACGATTGACCGAGTTCATGTGAAAAAGCTCTGCGTCTATTAAAGAAAAATTGTCCATATTTCGCTGCACTCAAGCTTTCTGGTCAGATGTGTGTGGGTTTCGCGAGCCAGTGACAATCACAAAAGACGTGTACCGCCACAGGATGGTTAAGCCTCAGGATTTTGGCAGCGATACGACGTTATCCGCATCGGCTACCTCTTCAAAATCAAAAGCATCAAGCCTACGCGCCCGTTTGCCTGCTTTTTCGGCGCTGATCTTGATTTCGGAAATGTCTTTTGCTGCTTGGCCAAAGTGCTTATCCAAGTTTATGACCCGTTCGCCCAATCGTTCAACATCCTTGTGTAGCAAGGCGAGTTCTTTGCGTATCGCGCCTGCCTGCTCTCGCATTCGCGCATCTTTCAAAATTGCACGCATTGTGTTCAACGTCGCCATACAAGTGGTCGGGGAAACAATCCAAACCTTTGCCGCGAATCCCTCGCGCACCAGATCTGCAAAGTTGGCGTGGAGTTCAGCATAGACAGCTTCAGAAGGCAGAAACATCAAGGCTCCATCCGCGGTTTCACCTTCAATGATGTACTTCTCGGAAATCGCCTTGATATGAGCACGCACAGCGATTTTCATGTGTTGAACAGCTGTCTTCAAATCTGTGTCGGACTGCGAAGCTTGCAGTGCCTCATAGGCCTCCAACGGGAACTTACTATCGATGACAATCGGTCCCGGAGGATTAGGAAGATGGATCAGGCAATCCGCTCGCTTCCCGTTGCTAAGCGTTGCCTGCCAGCTAAAAGCATCCGCCGGCAGCGCTTTTGATACAATGTCTTTTAGCTGAATTTCGCCAAAGGCCCCACGCGTCTGCTTGTTGCTCAGAATGTCCTGCAGGCTAAGCACATCGCCGCTGAGTTTAGTGATATTGTCCTGTGCCTTGTCGATGGCGGTCAGCCGTTCTTGCAAGGCGGTCAGCGACGTTGCCGTTTGTTTGGACGAGCCGTGCAGGCTCTCCTTCATCCGCTCCTGCATTTCGGTCATCGCACGTTGGCTGCGCATCGCACTTTCGGCCAGCCGATCCTGCATCTGCTGTTGCACCGCGCCCAGTCTTTGCTCGACCATCTGCGCAAGTTGCGTCTGCCCTTGTGTGGCTGTGTCCGAGACCATCTGCACCGAGCCGCGCAGTTGATCCTGCCCCTGCGCAAGCGCACCGACATTCTGCCCGATTGTCATCATCTGTTGCGTCAGTGGCGCGATCAACTGCGTAGATTGCCCGGCCCGTCGCACCGCCATGATCATCAAGACAAACATCAACAAAACGACAATCACAGCGACGAACCCCGCGAGGGTCAAAGGATCGTTCAAATCAAACTGATACGTGCCAATCTGGATCATGTGCGCCCGAAAAGCCTCTCGATATCACTCAGTTTCAACTCTACGTAAGTTGGGCGCCCGTGGTTGCATTGCCCGGAATGGGGCGTCGCCTCCATCTCGCGCAGCAAAGCGTTCATTTCTTCTGCACGCATCCGGCGGCCGGAACGGATTGAGCCATGGCAAGCGACGCGGCTTAGGATCGCTTCCAATTTCGCCTGAACCAACCCGCTTGATCCTTGGTCCGACAACTCGTCAAGGATGTCGAGGACCAGCGCGCGCGCGTCCACCTCACCCAGTATCGCTGGGGTTTCACGAACCGCGACAGAGCCACCGCCAAAAGGTTCAATGCCAAGACCTAGCTTCGACAGATCCGGGGCGATGTCCAAAAGGCGCGCGGCATCCGAGGCGGAAAGCTCAACAATTTCTGGGATCAGCAGCGCCTGTGCTGGGATGCCGTTCTCGGCCATTTGGCGCTTTAGTTTTTCGTAAACCAACCGTTCATGCGCGGCGTGTTGATCCACGATAACCACGCCATTGGCTGTCTGGGCGATGATGTAGTTTTCATGCACCTGACCGCGTGCGGTGCCGAGGGGGTAGTCTTGCTCCGGCTCCGGTTCGGCGGCTTCGACACGGCCAAACACCGGGGCGGCTTCCTCGAACACAGGCGTTGCCGGGGCCTGCATTTCATATGCTGCGCGGCGCGCACCAGAAGAGGGGCGGTCCATTTGATAGACCCGCGGCGGGCCTGTCGGTTCTGGTGTCATCGCACCCAATGTCGCGGCGGACACAGTTGTTGAGGCGCGGTGCCCAGCCTCTGCCAGTGCATGTTTCAGCGCCGACACGATCAGCCCGCGCGCAAGGCCGGGATCGCGGAAGCGGACCTCGGATTTGGCGGGGTGCACATTGACGTCCACAAGCGTCGGATCACAGTCGAGAAACAGCGCGGCGACCGGGTGGCGGTCGCGGCTGAGGAAGTCGAAATAGGCGGCGCGCAGCGCCCCAATCAGCAGCTTGTCCCGCACCGGGCGGCCGTTGACGAACAGGTATTGCGCCACCGCCGCGCCGCGCGAGTAAGTCGGCAGCGCTGCGAAGCCGGTCAGGTGCAACCCATCGCGCTGAGCGTCGATAGGCAGGCTATTCTCGGCAAAGTCCCTGCCAAGAACACGGGCGAGGCGACCATGCAGCGCACCGAACAGATCCCCGGTTTCGGGATCGGCGCGGAAGATCTCGCGCGGGGTATCGCCGGACACATCTCGCAAAGTGAATCCAACGAAAGGTTCTGCCATCGCAAGGCGCTTCACCACGTCTCCGATCGCTTGCGCCTCGGCCCGGTCGGTGCGCATGAATTTCAGCCGCGCGGGCGTTGCATAAAACAGATCGCGCAGCAAAACGACGGTGCCAGCGGAGAGCGGAGCGGGTTTGACGGGGCCGAGTTTACCACCTTCGACAGTGATTTCTGCGGCATCTGCACCAGCTTCGCGGCTTGTGATTGTAAGCCGCCCGACCGCGCCCAGTGATGGCAACGCCTCGCCACGAAACCCGAAAGAATGGATGTTCAGCAGGTCACTACCGTCGATCTTGGACGTGGCGTGTCGCGACAGGGCGAGGGGCAATTGATCCTCGGCGATGCCGCAGCCGTCATCGGTGACGCGGATCAGAGTTTTGCCGCCATCGGCATAGTCGATAGTGATGCGGTGCGCGCCTGCGTCGATGCTGTTTTCAACCAGTTCCTTGACCGCAGAGGCGGGGCGTTCGACCACTTCCCCCGCCGCGATACGGTTGATCGCGGTCTCATCTAACTGCCGGATAACGGGCTGAGGATCGCTTATATTGGGGTCAGGGTGGGCCATGACGCTAAACTTAGCATGAGTGGCGACGATTCTGAAACGAAGAAAAGGGGGCGGCGGATCCTTTCTTGGAAGAAAGGATGGGCGATGGTTTGGGTGGTTGTGAGTGGATGTTGAGGTTGCGATACAGGAAACAGGTGGGCGCGCAATGGCAGCTCAGAGCCCATTGTGTGGATTCGTTTTTCATGCTGCGCGCGCTCGCAGCGTCAAGTGTCCTTCAACTGCTTAGATGTTGGCGTTTCGATCGCTTAGATGGTCTAGCGATACAATAAAGCCGGAAAAGCCGACCACCATGCTCTTGTTCACGCGGTGTGCCGCCTTTGTGAATGAGCTTGATTGGAGCTGACTATGCCATTCGGCGCAATTTTGCCGCGCGTCACCGTCGGCGCAGTGAAATTTTAGGAGTTCAAAACATGTCAGCTACAGCGCAATACGTGAACGTTTCCAATGGCTTAGGCGGCCTAAATCTGAATCTGTCCAACGTCACGCTTGTAGATGAAGACTTAACTCGCGGTGATGATGCGAATGAGCAGGTTCTCAACGGTGCTGGCCGTCCAATTTTTGATGGCTTCACAGAGTTTGTGCAAACAGGCTTCACCCTTGGCAGCATCGTGAGACAATCGGGTGATTCAGAGGTCACAACAACTGTGACGTTCACAGATGGGACATCGCTATCAGGCGTGCTCGGGCTGCGTGATTTCGGGGCGGGCAGCTACGGCAGTTCTTACAATCGGTATCTCCTAGATGTAGACGAGCTTAGCTCTGTCGGCAAAACGTTGGAAGACATCGCAAACGTTCGCAACGATGGCTCCGTAGATCATAATCTAAGCTGGGCTGATCTTGGGTTTTCCGGAGACTTGGCGGCTGTTGATCCTGTTGATCCCGTTGCCCCAGT